>DAQY01000050.1:41298-47601 GCA_002503105.1 Methanomicrobiaceae archaeon UBA206 | reverse complement strand
CGGCGGCGGATGTGTGGAACGGGATGTGGCCCTCCGGCTGCATGCGCACCCCGCATACCAGGGGCTGGTCCGCCGCGTGCACGCGCTGGAGACAGGTGCGGAGGACGTCGCGGTCGTTCGGGTGGACGAAACGGAGGAGGGGCATGCCCCTGAGACGTTCGCGGGAGAGACCGAGCAGGTTCGCTGCAGCCCGGTTCGCCTCGCGGACGGTACCGGACGGATCGGTTACGATGCAGCCGTCGGGAGCGGACTCGAAGAGGTTTGAGTAGCGCGTGCGCTCCGCCTCCGCGGCCCTGTGCGCACAGGCGATCGCCCGGTTCCGCTCCAGTATCGCGGTTGCGGCAGCCTGCAGATCCTCCAGACCGGCGGAGAGATGCTCGAGGGCTTCGCTGAGCGGCCCGTCCCGTTCCGGCGGGGGCGCGCCTGCGCGCCGATCCTCCAGCACCTTCAGGCGCCTGCGGACCGTTTCGATCTCCTGTTCGAGGCGGTTTTCGTTCATCGCTCGCGTATCTTCGGTCTCGTGGCGATCCCGCCCGGGAGGAGGGAGGGCGATCGCCCGCGCGGGCAGGACCTGCTCCGGGTATCCGGGACGGTGGCGGCTCGTTCCGCAGGCCTCCGAGCGTTCACCGGCACGCTCCGGCCGCACGGCACCCCCGTGCTCCGGCGCCCGATCCCGGTGCTGATGGTGCTGCATACAGCATGAAATATTTCGTGATAAATATAATATACACGCTATGCAAAAAGATCGCGGGCAGGTTCGCTCTCCCCGATACCCTCGTGGAGGTCGTCCCAAAACTCCCGCGATGGGAGGGGGAGACCGCCGATCTTCGCATGCTCCTGCATGAAGACTGCCCAGACATGCCCCGATTGAGGTTTACATCGGAATTCATGGATCATCTGAGAGAACGTCGATTCTGCCGCCTGGATCCGGATCGATCCCTCACACCCCGGGCAGCTTCGCATGGAGATCGATCTGAAACCGAGATGGAGGCGCAGGAGGCCTCCTTTCGGGTGGCCGGCAGTTTTTCGCCCCTCACGAGCCTTCTCCGGCGCGAACGGCCGATCGCCGGGCGAGGGAGAGACGTTCGAAACCCTCCGGGTTTCTCAAGCTCCGGTCCTGTGGACCATCGCACCCTCTCACGGTCCACTTCCCGGAGATGCCGTAGCGAATCCGGGCAGCATATGGAGGAAACAGTTCGGCAGGCAGCTGTCGGTATGGACGGTTTCGACAGAGCCGCACTTGCGCACCCGGAAAAAAAGAGAAGAGGGGGGTCAGAGATAACCCAGCTCCCTGAGGCTCACGTGCCCGTTCCCGGTGACGATCAGATGATCCAGCACCCGGATACCCAGGATGGACCCCGCCTCCGCAAGCTGCCGCGTGATAGCGATATCCTGACCGCTGGGCTCGAGCGTCCCCGACGGGTGGTTGTGCACCAGGATGACGGACGCCGCCCGATCGGTGATCGCCTCGGCGAAGACCTCGCGGGGGTGAACGAGGCTCTGGTTGAGGAGCCCGATGGTGACCGTCCGCCGATCGATCACCTCGCCCGCACCGTTGAGCGTGATGCAGACGAAGTGCTCCTGCTTCCGCCCTGCGAGGTGCGCGACCATCGGGAGCACATCCTCGGGCTTCGTCACTCTCCGCCCCCGCACATCCGACGCCCGGTACCGGCGGGTGAGCTCGAAGCACGCCACGATCTGGCACGCCTTCGCCGCCCCCACGCCTTCGATCGCCACCAGATCCTCGTAGACGGGTGCGCCCTTCGTCTCCCTGAGACGCTTCGCCACCTCGGAGGCGACCAGGAAGACGTCACGCCCCCGAACGCCCCTGCCGATGATCAGCGCCAGGAGTTCCGTCTCGCTCAGGGCTTCCGGACCTTTCGCTGCGAGTTTTTCACGAGGGCGATCGAAACTGGGGAGTTCCCGCATCCTCTTCATGGTATCAGGGCCCTGCAGTGGAGAGTTGTCAACCGTCTGTATGGGCGTTTCGGCTTTGTATACTTTCCCAAACGCTCCGGACGGCGGCCGGGGGATACGCCGTGTTAAAAACCTGCAGATACGGATCGTGACACGAGAGACGCTGATTCATATAGAGAAGTCTTTTGTGTACCTGATACGCTCGGGCGATCGAGATGGGTTTTCCCTGGAAAGGCACTGGTACCCTGTACGCCAGAGGGTGTGAACTCTCCGATCTCGGGCGATACAGGGAGGCGATCGAGCACTTCGACCGTGCGCTTGCGGCTCGACCCGAAGAACGGGAGCGTCTGGTACTGCAAAGGGATCGCCCTCAAACATCTGCAGCGGCAGGAGGGGGCGGCGCAGTGCTTCGAGCGGGCGAAGAGAGTGCGGGGTCCAGGATGAGCGGGGCGTGAAGAGGGGATCATCGGGCCGCGCTCACACCCGTCCGATCCGGTCCATCGCCTCGCGCAGGTGCTCCATCGATGTCGCGTAGGAGATCCGGAGCCAGCCGGGCGTGTGGAACGCCGTGCCGGGAGTGACGGCGACGTGCACCTCGCGGAGCCAGCGGCGGGCGATCTCGATGTCGTCGCCGTCGACCCGCACGTACGCGTAGAAGGCGCCGTCGGCGGGGGCAGTGGCGTAGCCGAGATCGCGGAGCGCCCCGACGATGTAGTCGCGGCGGCGCTCGAACTCGCTGCGCATCTGCTCCACGCAGCCCTGATCGCCCGAGAGCGCCGCGACGGCGCCGTACATGGCGAACGTGGTGGGGTGGGAGACGGTATGCTGCTGCACCTTCTCCATCTGGCGGACGATCCGCTGCGGTGCGACCGCATAGCCGATCCGCCACCCGGTCATCGCATAGGCCTTCGAGAACCCGTTGACGGTGATCGTCCGATCCGCCATCCCATCGATGCTCGCAAGCGAGACGTGCTCCGCTCCATAGACGAGTTTTTCGTAGATCTCGTCCGAGAGAGCGATGATATCGTGGTCCCGGCAGATGTCCGCCACCAGGCGGAGCGACTCCCGGCTCAGCACGCCGCCGGAGGGGTTGGAGGGGGAGTTCACCACGATCATCCTCGTCCGCGTCGTGACCGCCTCCAGAACGGAGTCGTCGATCTGGAACGTCTCCCCGTCGAGAGGATGATGCCGGACCTCCCCCCCCGCGATCCGGACGCAGGGCTCGTACGAGACCCAGGACGGGTCCAGGACGATCACCTCGTCGGCGGGGTTCAGCACCGCCTCCATCGCCTCGTAGATGGCATCCTTCGCCCCGCAGGTGACGATCACCTCCTCGGGCGCGGCGGCGAACCCGTTCTCGCGCGCGACCTTCGCGGCGATCGCCTCCTTCAGCTCCGGGATGCCGGAGCTCGGGGCGTAATGGGTCTCGCCGCGGCGCAGGGCGTCGATGCAGGCATCCCTGATGTGCCCGGGCGTATCGAAGTCGGGCTCCCCTATACTGAGGCTGATGACGTCGATGCCCTCCTGCGCCATCCGCTTCGCCGCATTCGATATCTCGATGGTGGCGGATGGCACGATCCCTGCAATCTTCTCGGAGAGACCCCTCATCCCGCCCTCTTCACCATCTTCACGGCGGACTCGACGGCACGCTTGGCGTAGTCGACCCGTTCGGCCGCCTCGAGGCGGGTCATCCCCGGCCCGGAGATGCCCAGGGATACGGGCTTCCCGAACTCGAGGGAGAGATCGATGATCTTCCTGGCCGCATGCTGCACCACGATCTCATCGTGCTGGGTGGCGCCCTCGATCACGCACCCGATGGTGACCACCGCATCCACGTCTCCTTTTTCGAGCATCCGCTTGATGGCGAGCGGCATGTCGTAGGCGCCGGGGACGTAGACCGTCTCCGTCACCTCCGCCCCCAGGAACTCGGCGTGCTCCTTGCCCTCGATCTCCATCATGTAGGTGATGTCACGGTTGAACTCTGAAACCACGAACCCCAGCTTTATGGCCATGTGATCCTTCCTCTGTTAGTATCTCACCCGATCATCTATAACCTTCGCTCTCCCCGCGCCTACAGCCGGGCGGGCCCGGCGTCCTCGAATCCCTGCCGCTGCCCCGTCCCGGCGGCCTTCTCCAGCTCCTTCGGATGGAGGGCCAGCCTCACGGCGTTGACGGCATGCTCGCGGGTCCGCCGCCCCGCGAGCCAGGCGAGCTCCCGGTCGTCCCCCGCCTCGTCCTCGTGGACGAAGACCTCGATGATATGCCGGTTCGTCATCAGCTGCGCCATGATCAGCCCCTGCGACGCTTCGTGGGCGCAGATCTTATCCTTCTCCGCACCGCCCGGCATCCCGAGCGCCAGGACGATCTCGCAGCCCCGCTCCTCGATCAGTTTCTTGCACGCCACCGGCAGGTCCTTGATGCCGGGAACGGTGTAGCGCTCGATCCCGACGCTCGCGTGCTTCCGGATCTCGTCGATGGCGATCCTGCCCATGTCGACGCGGGCGAAGGTGGTGTCCGCAACGCCGATCTTCATCCCAGCACCTCGGCAGCCGCCTGGACGCCGTCGCCGGCCGGATGCCCCGACTTCCGGAGGGCGTACTGGACCGCGGCGACCGTGGCGAGGACCTCCTGCGCACCGATCCCGCCCATGGTGCCGATCCGGAAGATCTTCCCCTTCAGGTGGTCCTGGCCGCCGGCGATCTCGATGCCGAACTTCCTGACGGTGCCCCGCAGGTCTCCGTCCGTGATCCCCGCAGGTATCCGCATCGCCGTTACGGTGTTGGAGTAGGCGTGGCGCCCGTCGATCGTCGGGAAGATCTCCACGCCCCACGCCGCGGCCGCCGCCCGGACCGCCTCTGCCATGCGGCGATGGCGTTCGATCCGCGCACCCACGCCCTCCTCCTCGATCATCAGGCACGCCTCGCGGAGCGCGAGGAAGAGCGGGACCGCCGGCGTATACGGCGTCTCCATCGGGGTGCCCGTTCCGCTCTTCCGATAGGCGGCGAGATCCAGGTAGAACGGGCGCACCTCCGCGATCCGGTCCCACGCCCGCTCGCTCACCGAGATGGCGGCGAGACCCGCGGGTGCCGCCAGACACTTCTGCGAGCCCGCGACGGCGACGTCCACGCCCCACCGGTCGACCTCCACCGTATCGCCGCCGATGGACGTGATGCCGTCCATGATACAGAGCGCGTCGTACTTCCGCGCGATCGCCCCGACCTCATCAGCGGGGTTCCTGATGCCAGCGGAGGTCTCGTTGTGGACCACCGTGACCACCTCCGCGCCCTCGGCGAGCTCCCGCTCGAGGCCCTCGAGATCGAGCGGTGTGCCCCACTCGGAGGCGAGCGTCCTGACGGTGCCGTAGCGCTGTCCGATCTTTGCGAAGCGGTCGCCGAACTTCCCGTTCACCAGGGAGACGATCGTGCGGTCCCGTCCGAAGTTCGCGACGGCCGCCTCCATCCCTGCCGTGCCGGAGCCGCTGATGATGTAGAGTTCGTTCTCGGTCCCAAAGAGCGTCTTCAAGACCCGCACGCAGTCCGCATAGGCGGCGCCGAACTCCGGGCCGCGGTGGTTGACGGCCTGCCGCGCCATTGCGGCGCGTACCCGAAGCGGAACGGGTACCGGGCCGGGGATCATCAGGAGTGGTTCGTGTTCCATACAGATCAGTCCATCCTGTACCGTCCGTCGTATCGACGGTTACACGCTGTAGACAGCGTTGGTCGTCGCCGCATATCAAATGCTCCCACCGGCCGTCCGGTGCGGACGGGAAGAGCGGAGGATATCGTTAAACAGATGAGATCATGAGCGCATACAGGAAAGTATATGGCAGACGTTGCTGTGATCTGCGGCTCCGCATCGGACGGCCCCGTGGCGGAGAAGGTCGCTGCGGTCCTGCGCGAGCACGGTGTGCCGTACGACTGTCAGGTGATCTCGGCGCACCGCGAGCCGGACCGCCTGGACGCCTACGTGAGGTCGAGCCCGGCCCGGGTCTTCATCGCGATCGCCGGGCTCTCCGCCGCGCTCCCCGGAGCGGTCGCCTCCAGGACGGATCGGCCGGTGATCGGCGTCCCGGTGAGCGGGACGCTGATGGGGCTCGACGCCCTCCTCTCCATCGTCCAGATGCCCAGAGGGGTGCCGGTGGCGTGCGTCGGCATCGACGCCGGCGAGAACGCGGGCCTTCTCGCCGTCCGGATGCTCGCCGCCGGCGGGCGCGCATGAGGCAGACCGGCGCGGTCGCGATCAGCGGGCGCGCCGGGGAGGGGGAGAACTTCGCGCCCGGTCGGTGCTCGAGCTCCCTCCGGTTGCGCTCCCTTCTCCCTCCCGTAGCGATTCGCATCCCGGTCCACCGTCCGGGACGGTCGCCGAAGGTCGTCCCGAAACCCGGGA
>DAQY01000050.1:40826-40978 GCA_002503105.1 Methanomicrobiaceae archaeon UBA206 | reverse complement strand
CCGGGAACCTCTCAAACGGGAGAGGGGTGTCCCCCTGCCGGGCTGTGCTCGCATTCTGACAGCCACTTTCGACTCATTCCGTCAATTCCCTGAGGAGAGAACGCTTTGACCCGAACCGATCCGTCGTATCCGGATGCTTTTTTTTTTTTTTT
>DAQY01000050.1:0-40522 GCA_002503105.1 Methanomicrobiaceae archaeon UBA206 | reverse complement strand
GGAGATCGGTGCTCCGGATTCTTTTTTTTTTTTTTTTTGGTGCGCCCTCCTGAAGCTGGGACCGGGGCGACCGATCGTACCGGGGAGGGGACACCCGTCGCTCGCCGCCTCTGCACCCCAAAACCATGTCGCAGCGGGGGCGGCGATCCTCCCCACCGCCCGCAGCATGGACGGGGCAAACCCCGGCGATCAGACAGAAGGGCAACGGCATCTGCCGCTTCAGGGCGCTCGTCATCGTCTTCCAGGCACTCTCCACGGGGCGGCAGCGCGCCCCCGGCACCGTTCCTCACCCTCAGGGGGGAGGCGCACCGGCGGACGCTCCCGAAAGCCGTTGCAGCAGAAGAGAGAGGACCTGTGCTTATGCGGTTTTCCGCCCCGGATCTTTCAGGATCTCCTGCACCATCTTCACGGCGCAGAGGTCGCCGCACATGGAGCAGGTGTCCGGGACTCCGTCCCGCTCGTGGATGCGCCTGGCGGCGTCGGGGAAGAGCGCCGTCTCGAACTGCTTCTCCCAGTCGAGGTTCCGCCGCGCCTCCGCCATCCGCAGTTCGCGGTTCCTGCTGCGCTCGGCGTTCCGCACCATATCTCCGACGTGGGCGGCGATCCGCGCCGCCCGGGTGCCCTCCACGATATCCTCCACCCCCGGCAGCGCCAGGTGCTCGCTCGGCGAGACCATACAGAGGAAGTCCGCCCCGTACATGCAGGCGATCACGCCGCCGATCGCCCCCACGACATGGTCGTAACCGGGGGCGATATCGGTCACGAGCGGGCCGAGCAGGTAGAGCGGCGCCCCATCGGTCAGCTCCTTGAGCATCCGCACGTTGCAGCCGATCTGCTCGGCCGGGATGTGGCCGGGCCCCTCGACCATCCGCTGCACGCCGGCGTTGAGCGCCCGCTTCGCGAGGCGCCCCAGCGTCAGGTACTCGGTCGCCTTGGCGAGGTGTGCGGCGTCGACGACGGCGCCCGGCCGCATGCCGTCACCGAGGCTCGCGACCACGTCGTATTCGGCCAGGATCTCGAGCAGGTAGTCGAACTCCGCATAGAGGGGGTTCTCCTCGCCGGTCGCCGCGATGGCGGCGATATGGAATGCGCCGCCGCGGCTGACCACCCCCATGATCCGGGGATCCAGCCGCAGGGCGCTCAGCGCCTCCCGGTTCATCCCCGCATGGAGCGTCAGGAAGTCCACGCCCTGCCGGCAGTGCTCCCGTATGACGGTGAAGAGCAGATCGGCGTCCACATCCACCGCATTTCCCGCCCGCCTCACCGCCTCGTAGACGGGCACCGTCCCCACCGGCACGTCCAGCTCGAGGATCCTCCGGCGGATCCGCACGAGATCTCCGCCGGTGGAGAGGTCCATGAGGGTGTCGGCCCCCTCCGCAATCGCCGCACGGGCCTTGGCCACCTCCAGCTCCTCGTCGCAGCGGACACCGGACGTCCCCACGTTCACGTTGACCCGTACCCTGCACCCCTCGCCGATGCCGCACAGCCGGTGCGGCCGCCTCGGATTGGCGGGGATCACCAACCGCCCGCGGGTGACGGCCCGTGCGGCATGGTGCGGGTTCAGCCCCTCCTCCCGGGCGATCGTCTCGACCTCCGGAGGGACCCCGCTCAGGCACGCCGTGATCAGGGTATGCATAAGAGACATCTGTCTGGAGCCCTTATTATTGTACATGCCGGTCCGGTGGATCGCGAGCGGCGCCGGGTACGCCAACGCGTTCGTCAGCGGAAACGTCCTCGTGGATGCGGGCGTGCTCCCGATGGCGCTCGAACCGTACGCGGACGCCATCGATACGATCGTCCTCACCCACTGCCACTACGACCATACGGCGTACGCCGTGGAGATCGCCCGGATGTGCGGTGCGACCATCTGCATCCACGAGCTGGACGCCGCGGGACTCACCGATGACCCGCGGAGCCTCGCCATGCTCTTCGGCGCCCGTCCGCCGGGCATCGTGCCCGACGTCGTCCTGCGGGAGGGCGATCGGGTCGGCGGCCTGGAGGTCCTCCACACCCCCGGGCATACTCCCGGCAGCATCTGCCTGTACGACCGCGGGCAGCGGGCCCTCCTCTCCGGCGACACCGTCTTCTCCGGCGGCTCCTTCGGCCGGTACGACTTCCCGGGCGGGAGCCGCGCCGCCCTCGCGGCGTCGCTGGAGCGCCTCGCGGATCTGGAGGTCGAAGCGCTCTACCCCGGACACGGCGAACCCGTCAGCGCGGGAGGGAACCGGCACGTCGCCGCCGCCCGGGACCTCATGCGGCTGTATGGATAAAGGAGTCTACTGCCTGGTGCTGGCCAGCAACGCCGCCCGGCCGGTGCGGATCGGGAGGCTTGGAGTCCGGGAGTTTGCCGGGGGCTGGTATGTCTACGTCGGCTCCGCCCTGGGGAGCGGCGGCCTCGCCCGGGCGGAGCGGCACATCAGGCTGCACCTGCTCCGCGACCGGGCGCCGCGGTGGCACATCGACCACCTGCTGGTCGATCCCGGTTTTCGGCTTGCGGCCGTCGTCCAGGCGGCGACGCCGCGGCACGTCGAGTGCGACCTCGCCCGCACCATCGGGGGCGCACCGGTGCCCGGATTCGGCTGCAGCGACTGCTCCTGCCGATCCCACCTCTTCTTCCGCCCCGAATACCCCGTCGCCGAAGTCGTATCGGCGTTCCGGGCGCTCGGGCTCCATGCCCGTATCAAAACAATCAAGAACGAGAGCGACAAGGATAGAGTATGAAGGTCCTCGGCATTTCAGGAAGCATGCGAAAGACGGGCAATACCGCCCGGCTCGTCAGCGCCATCCTCGACCGGGTGCGGGAGGCGGGGATCGAGACCGAATTCGTCTCGCTCGCCGATGCGGAGATCAGGCCCTGCACCGGGTGCGAACTCTGCAAGGAGAGGAAGTGGTGCGTGACGGAGGACGACGATTGGGCGGCGATCGCCGAGAAGGTCATGGAGTGCGAGGTGCTGGTCATCGGAGCGCCGACCTACTACTATGACATCAACGGGCATACAAAGAACTTCATCGACCGCACCTACTCCCTGTACCACGACCGGAAGCTTGCGGGCCGGAAGGCGGTGGGCGTCACCGTCTGCGCCGAGCGGGGCTGCGAGCGGGCGCTCGAGACGCTTGAGGGGTTCCTCAACACCCACGAGTTCTCGTATCTCGGCTACGTCTGCGGCAAGGGCTATGCGCCGGGGGACATCCTTAAAGACGAGCGGGCGATGAGGAAGGTGCAGGAGTTGGCCGACAGGATCGTCGGCCTCCTCCAGCCCAGCGACTGATGTGGGCCGGGGGTGGCGGGTCCCCCCGGTCTCCCGCTAGAGCAGGAGCGATATGATCGCCAGCACGATGAATATGATGACCAGCCACTTCGCCACCGACATGGATATCCCTGCAATTCCCCGCGCACCGATCAGCGCGAAGATGATCGCCAGGACGAAGAACAGGATTGCAAGTCCGAGCAGACCGTTTACCATCTCTTCTCCCCCTCCACCGGCAGGTCGTCGGCGCAGGAGGTGATCCGGATCTTCCTATTTATATCTTGCCGGGTTCCGGACGCCCGGCGGCGGACGCGCCTGACGCCGGAGTGGATGGGCGTACCGGTTCGTACACCGTCGTCCGCTGCACGAGCGTCCTCCCAAGGTCCTCCGCCATCCGCTGCATCATCGCAGGATCCAGGTAGTCGGTGTCCCGGGCGCCCGCCCCCTTCGAGATGCTCTCCTCGAACAAGGTTCCGCCGAGGTCGTTTGCCCCCGCGAGCAGCGCCAGCTGGGCGAGCTTGGGGCCCAGCTTCACCCAGGAGGCCTGGATGTTCCTGAAGTTGTCCAGGAAGAGGCGGGAGACCGCGAAGATCAGGAGATCCTCCCTGCCGGTGGCGCCGGGGCGGGCGACGCCCGCCCGATAGATCGGCGTGTTCATGTGGACGAACGAGAGCGGCACGAACTCGGTGAACCCGCCCGTCTCGTCCTGGATCTCCCGGAGGATGGCGAGATGCCGGACGCGGTCCTCCTCGGTCTCGCAGTGGCCGTACATGATCGTCGCCGTCGACCGGATGCCGAGCGCGTGCGCCTCCTTGATGATCCGCACCCAGGTCGCCGTGTCGATCTTTCCGGGGCAGATGGTGCGGCGGACGTCGTCCACCAGGATCTCTGCGGCGGTCCCGCAGAGAGTGTCGAGACCCGCCTCCCTCATCCAGATCAGCATCTCGCGGGTGGTGATACCGCTCTTCCTGGCGCCGTACGCAACCTCCATGGGGTTGCTCGCATGGATATGGATCCCGGGCGCCGCTTCGCGGATCCAGGAGTAGATATCGACGTAGCTCTGGCCGGTGAAGTCGGGGTGGAGCCCGCTCACCGTGCAGATCTCGGTCACGTTCCGTTCCTTCGCCTGGTTCACCTTCTCCTGAACGATCTCCCTGCCGTACTCGTATACGTCTTCGTCCCCATGTTTCCGGGAAAAACCGCAGAACCCGCAGGCGTTGACGCAGAGGTTGGTGACGTTGATGTTCTGGTTCCGGACGTAGGTCACCACGTCCCCGACCGTCTTCTCCCGCAGGGCGTCCGCCGCAGCAGCGATCTCGAAGACTCCCCGGTCGCGGACCTTCAAAAGCCGGACCGCCTCGTCCTCCGTGAGACGGTGGCCCGCCAGCACATCGTCAAGCAGCGTTCGCATGGAAAACGGCCTCCGGGGCCTGTGCGCGGAGTGGTATCCTCCGTTATCATCAGGTCTTTTCTTCGGCAGAAAACGTTGTGCACCGACGCTTATAAATGTGCTGCCGGGTACGACACGACCCGCCGTACACCCGATGATCGGCATAACACTTATGAGCGGGGAAGCCGTCCCCAAAAGATCATGGCGCAGCTGTTCGAAGGGTTCAGGCATGAACGGGTGAAGCTGGCGATGAAAGAGGGTGAGGGTTTTGTCATCCCGCTCGGCTCCGTGAACCTGGTCGCGGTGGTGACGGAGCACGGGGTCGTCGGCAACGACTTCTTGGACGTGGAGATGCTCGAGAACTTCGACTACCCGGCGGCACGGGTGGGGCCGGCGGAGGGGGAGTTCATCGAGACGATCGACGACCTGCTCGAGGGCGAGGTGAAGGAGGTGAACCTCCACGCCGTCCAGCGGCGCATCGAGGTCGGCATGTCCGGGAGGGAGGCGCTGGACCGGCTGTGATCTTCGGCCCGGGCAACCCGCATCCGCGCCCGTTCCGCAACGGGGCCGTCCACCTTTTCTCCGCGCTCCATCCGCCGCCGGAGCAGCGGCCCCGATCGCCGCGGGCGCCGCCGTGTCAGTGAGAGGGTTTTTGTATGAGGGCGTCCTCTGCACCGATGGTGACCGTATGGCAGGGAGACCGGAAGGAGCGATCGCGGGCCGCAGACCGCATCCGCGGCATCGCGGGCTTCGTCGACGCCGGGCAGGGAGCACGACGCGTCCGCTGACGCTCCCGCCGTACCCGGACCTCTCCCACCTCGGCATCGTCGGCGACGGGAACAGCGCCGCGCTCGTCTCGGACGAGGGGATCGTCGAGTGGTGGTGCCCGGAGCGGTTCGACAGCCCGAGCGTCTTTGCCCGGCTGATCGACACGGACCACGGCGGCTACTTCACGACCGGGCTGCCCGTGCACCACAAGAAGGCGAGCTTCTACGAGGAGGATACCAACGTGCTGGTCTCCGAGCTCTCGACCGCGGACGCGGCGGTCAGGGTCACGACGTTCGCGCCCTGCCCGCGGTCCGGCCGGCCGATCCTCGTCCGGAGGGTCTCGTGCCGGGGCGGGTCGATCGACGTGACCGCCATCCTCGCCCCCGTCTTCCGGTACGGCCGGCACCGCCCCGCCCTGACGGCGGCAGGCAACGGCATCGCGGCGCGGGCGGGCGACGAGGTGCTGTGGCTCTTCACGACGGCGGACCTCGACGTATCCGCACACCGGGCGGACGCGACGATCCGGATGCGCGACGGCGACGTCCAGGCGTTCGTGCTGGCGTACGGCGGCGGGGATTCGATCACGGGCGGCGACCCGCCCGGGTTCGCGGAGCGTCTCCTCGAGGAGACGCGGGCGTACTGGCGGGCGTGGTCCTCGCGCTGCGCCTACGCCGGCGAGCACCGGCGCGATGTGCTGCGGAGCCTCCTCGCGCTGAAACTGCTGCAGTACGAGCCGACCGGGACGTTCGTCGCCGCCCCGTCGCTCGGGCTCCCCGAACAGCCCGGCGGGCCGAGGAACTGGGACTACCGCTACGTCTGGCTGCGCGACGGCGTCTTCATCGTGATGGCGTTCGAGTCGACCGGGTACGCGGACGAGGCGGACCGGTTCCGCGAGTGGCTTGCAGCGCTCCTGCGGCGGGATCCCCCCGAGCGGATTCAGCCGCTGTACCGGGTGGATCTCGCGCGGGAGATCGAGGAGCGCCGGATCCCCGGCGTGGAGGGGTACCGGTCGTCCAGGCCGGTCTACGTGGGGAACGGGGCGAGCGCACAGTTCCAGCTGGACGTGTACGGAGAGGTGACGCTCTGCTTCCACCGGGCACCGCGCCTGATGCAGGGGCCGGAGGGACCGGCGATCTGGCAGGCGTTGCGGCGCCTGGTCGACTGGGTCTGCGATCACTGGATGCAGACCGACGCCGGCATCTGGGAGATCCGCGGCGGCAGCTACCACCAGACCTTCTCCAAGGCGATGGCCTACATGGCGGTGCGGCGGGGGATCGAGATCGCGCAGGAGAACGGCCTCGATGCGCCGCTGGAGACCTGGGAACGGGTGCGGGATGAGATCCGGGAGTACGTGGACGCGGCAGGCTACCGCGAGGATATCGGGTCGTACGTGCAGACGGACGTGCGGAGCGACGCCGACGCGGCGATGCTCCTCCTCCCGATCGTCGGGGTGCTGGAGTACGGCGACGAACGGCTCGCCGGGACGGTCCGGTACATCGAGGAGCAGCTCGACGAGGAGGGCTACCTCCAGCGCTACATCATCGACGACAACCTGCCGGGCAGAGAGGGGGCGTTCCTGCCGGCGACCTTCTGGATGGCGAACGTGAAGGCCGATATGGGGGACCTCGATGACGCCCGGCGGTGGTACGACCGCGCCTTCCGGGCCGCAAGCCCGCTCGGCCTCTTCTCGGAGGAGGTCGACGGCGTGGGCCGGGTGCTGATCGGGAACTTCCCGCAGGCGTTGACCCACCTCTCCCACGTGCTCGCGGCGTGGGCGATCGACCACGCGGGTGAAGAGGTGAGAAGGCCGTGGAAAACGGGTGTTACCGCCGGCGGAGCGCGAACGGCACCCGCTCGACAGACAGATGCTCCCGGTAAGGGTACCTGAATCTGCCGGTTTTGAACGGAGGCTGCAGGAGGGACTGCGAGAGAATATTACCCCTATCGGATCGGTAACGGGATGAGGGGGCGGATCCCGGGCCTCGCATTCACGAAATTCGGCACCGTTCCACGTTTTTTCCGCGCCAGACGGATCTATTTCTCTCCCTTCCGCCGCTTCAGCACGAAGTCGTGGACGACGATGATGACGATCACCAGCACGGCAAACTCGGTGATGTGCAGGGGGATATATCCGATGAGCGGGACGGCGAAGAGCGCCTTGCCGACGATCCACTCCCCCTTCACCGGTTCGAGCACCCCGACGCCGGGAAGGTAGGCGCCCTGGTCGATCACCGGGTTGTTGTCGCCCTTGGTGATGTAGCCGCCGTGCGGGTCGTCGTAGTACTGCGCCAGGGGCGACTGCGCCACCGCCTGGGCGTCGACGTACACCATGGCGCGGTGGATGAAGGGGTTGATGGAGGTCTCGCCGTTGGGGCGGTAGATGATCACGTCGCCGTAGTCGCCGAACGAGGCGTAACCCGACCGGTTCCCCTCCGCCCAGGTCTGGAACGCACCGTAGCGCTCCAGGTCCACCACCAGCACGAGATCGCCCACGTTCATATGCGGCACCATGCTCTCGGACTCGACGGTGACCACCGCGGGCCACGTCCCCGAGACCGCGAACAGGACGAGCGCGATCCCCCCCACCACCGCCAGCACCCAGACGACATCCCGTGCCAGCGATACCGCGGGATGGGTGCTCTCCCTGAACGCCTGAAGGGTCGCTGCTGCCTCCCGCAGCCGGGTGGAATCCGACATACCTGCAGATATGGATGTTGTACCCTTATTATACATAATATATCCAGGCATCCCCGCCGGTGCGGAGTGCGGCTGCATGCGGGTCGATGCCGCGCATCGGGCGAAAGGGATAAACCCATATCCCAGGGAGTGAATATTATGGGGTCCATGCTCGCCGAACGGGAGATCGTGCAGCGGTTCCTCGATACGAAGCTCCAGGTGCACCCCGACGTGGTGAGCTACATCAGGAAGCGGGGCGACCCCGCGCTGATCGACCGGATCATCGCACAGACCCCGAGCGATGCCGTGGTCGTCTCCATGCAGCACATCCCGGGCCTGAAACGGGAGCGGGACGGCATCCGGTTCTCCGTCGACGCCGAGCTCGAGGTGATCGCGGGCGCCGCCGGCGCGGCGGGCGGCATCGCCGGATACGGAGACGCCGTCCATTACTTCAGGGACCGGTACAGCAGGCTCTCCTCACTGATACGGAGCCGGATGACGGCGATGCCGATCGAGGCGCTGATCAGGTCCCCCCACCGCTACCGCGACCAGGAGTGCGGCATCATCGGCATGGTCGCGGACCTGCGGACCACCGCGAAGGGCCACCGGCTGGTGGAGGTCGAGGACCCCACCGGCACCATCCAGGTGCTCTTCAACAAGGGCAGGGACGACTCGTTCCCCGAAGCGGAGCGGATCCTCCCCGACGAGGTGATCGGCGTGAAGGGGAGGCTCTCGAACGACGGGGGGCTCTTCTTCGCCGAACAGCTCGTACGCCCCGACATCCCCGTCAACCACGCCCCGTTCAGGAGCGACCGGCCCGGAACGGCGGTGCTGATCTCCGACATCCACGTGGGGAGCGGCACGTTCCTCGCGGACGCCTGGAACCGGTTCGCCGACTGGCTGCAGGACGCCGACGCCCAGTACCTCCTGATCGCGGGCGACCTCGTGGACGGTATCGGGATCTACCCCGGGCAGGAGCACGAACTCACCATCAGGAACATCTACGAGCAGTACGATCTCTGTGCGGAGATGCTGCGCGATCTCCCCTCCCGGATCCGGATCGTCGTCGCGCCCGGCAACCACGACGCGGTCCGGCTGGCCGAACCCCAGCCCGCGCTCCCGCCGGAGTTCACCGGGAAGTTCCCGTCCAGCTGTACGATGGTGGAGAACCCATGCCTGCTGAATCTCCAGGGGATCCGCGTCCTGATGTACCACGGCCGGTCGTTCGACGACATGATCGGGCTCATCCCCGGCGCCTGCTACGAGCGCCCGGGCGAGATCATGGAGGAGATGCTCAGGCGGCGGCTGCTCGCCGCGCCCTACGGCATGCGCACCCCCATCGCCGCTGCGAAGACCGACCGGCTGGTGATCGATCCCCTGCCCGAGATCCTGCACACCGGACACGTCCACATCTGCGGCGTGACGAAATACCGCGGCGTCCTCGCCGTGAACACCGGCACGTGGCAGTCCCAGACCGCGTTTCAGAAACAGATGAACATCCACCCGACGCCCGCGCGGGCGATCGTCGTCGATCTCCAGACGCTCCAGCCGGAAGTGATGGATTTCAGTTGATTCCGGCCCCCCTCCGGGGGTTTCTTTTCCGCATATTTAAAAATGTGGAAAGTCTCTCTATTAATGGTACTGAATCGGAGGAATGAGAGAGAGATGGAACTGGTGTACATGGCACCCCTGAGTGCCGTTCTGGCCCTCCTGTTTGCGGGCTACTCGTACGCGGGTATCAGGCGGGAGGGCACGGGAACAGATCTGATGCAGAAGATCGCCGACGCCATCCACACGGGAGCGATGGTGTACCTGAACCGGCAATACCGTGCCATCGCCGTATTCGTCGTCGTCCTCGCGATCGTCCTGGGGCTGGGCATCCACCCGCTCACCGCCGCCTGTTTCGTGCTGGGGGCGGTGCTCTCGGCGACCGCCGGCTACATCGGCATGTTCACCGCCACGACGGCGAACGTCCGGACCACCAACGCCGCACGGAGAGGCATCGCCGAGGCGTTCCGGGTATCCTTCGCCAGCGGTTCGGTCATGGGCATGGCCGTGGTCGGCCTCGGGCTGCTGGGCCTCTCCCTCGCCTACGTCGCCATCAGCACCTTCACCGGCCTTCCCCAGACCGACGTCCTCGCGATCGTCACGGGCTTCGGTCTCGGTGCGAGCTCCATCGCGCTCTTCGCCCGTGTCGGGGGCGGCATATTCACCAAGGCCGCCGACGTGGGTGCGGACCTCGTCGGCAAGGTCGAGGCCGGCATCCCCGAGGACGACCCCCGGAACCCGGCCGTGATCGCAGACAACGTCGGCGACAACGTCGGCGACGTGGCGGGCATGGGCGCCGATCTCTACGAGTCCTACATCGGCTCGATCCTCGCCACCATGGTGCTCGGCGCGACCGCGGCCGCCACCCAGTTCGCCGGTATCGATGCGATGAACGTGATCGTCCTCCCGCTGCTGATCGCCGCGTTCGGCATCGTCAGCGCGATCGTCGGTTCGTTCTTCGTCAGGACGAACAGGACCGAGAGCAGCGCCATCCACATGGCGTTCAACAAGGGGCTGCTCGTCGCCCTCGTCCTGGTCGTCGTCGCCACCTACTTCCTGGTGACCGCGCTGCTCGGTCCGGCGTTCATCGGCGTCTTCTACGCAGCCGCCGCCGGCCTCATCGCCGGGTTCGGCATCGGCCTGATCACCGAGTACTACACCTCGTTCGAGCGCCCCCCCACGCTCGCCATCGTCCGGGCCAGCGAGACCGGTGCCGCCACCACCATCATCGCCGGCATTGCGAAGGGCATGGAGAGCACCATCTTCCCGGTGCTGATCATCAGCGCCGCCATCTTCCTCGCGTACCACGTCGCCGGCCTCTACGGAGTGGCCATCGCCGCCGTCGGGATGCTCTCCACGCTCGGCATCTCGCTCTCCGTCGACGCCTACGGACCGGTCGCCGACAACGCCGGCGGCATCGCCGAGATGTCGCACCAGAAGCCCGAGGTCCGCGAGATCACCGACACCCTCGACGCCGTCGGCAACACCACTGCCGCCATCGGCAAGGGGTTCGCGATCGGCTCTGCGGCGCTCACCGCGCTCGCCCTCTTCGCCGCCTACACCCAGGCGGTGGGGCTCACCGTCATCGACGTCTCGGTCCCGAACGTCTTCATCGGCCTCCTGATCGGGGCGATGCTGCCCTTCATCTTCTGCTCCGTCACCATGATGGCCGTGGGCAAGGCCGCCCACAGCATCGTCCATGAGGTCCGCCGCCAGTTCAAGGAGATCGCGGGGCTGATGGACGGTGCGGCCGAGGCGGATTACGCATCATGCATCGCCATCTCCACCAACGCCGCCCTGCGCGAGATGATCGCGCCCGGCGTGCTCGCCGTTGCCGCCCCGCTCGCCGTCGGCTTCACGCTCGGCACATCGGCGCTGGGCGGGCTGCTGGTCGGCTCGCTCGCCGCCGGGTTCCTGCTCGCCGTGACCATGGCGAACGCCGGCGGCGCCTGGGACAACGCCAAGAAGTACATCGAGAAGGGCCACCTCGGCGGCAAGGGCTCGGCCGCCCACAAGGCGGCCGTCGTCGGCGACACCGTGGGCGACCCCTTCAAGGACACCTCTGGACCGGCCATCAACATCCTCTTAAAGCTGATGGCCATGGTATCGCTGGTCTTTGCGCCGCTGATCCTGGCCCTCTGATCACCCCCCCCTCTTTCATGCCGCACAGGGCCATCGCCTCCTCCGGCAACGCCGACGGCGCCCATCCCCATCAGACGACCGTTGGTCTGCTCCACAGCCGGGAGGGCTTCAAACACGTTTACACGGCCGATTCAGCACCGCTTACCGGAAGGTTTATCACACGTATACATTATACATTATTAATCGTTAACAATAGGAGACGGCCGCACGGAGCGGAAGGGCGCCCCGTGCGGTGTATCGGGATGAACCGGGGCCAGACAGAACCCGGTTCCGGACAGTGAAGAGAGCGTGGGGAGGTCCGATCCTCTGAGTGTTCAGGACGCCGTTCGTCCCCGATCGGCGAACGAATCCCCGCATGCAGATGGTATGATACAGGATGGAAGGAAGATGACGGAAACGTTCGACGTGAAACTGGATGAGAAACTCTATATACCCGATCCCCGGATAAAGGAGTCCGCCTGGACACCGGACTACACAGCGGCGTACCGGGAGTTCCTGCAGGACCCGGAAGGCTTCTGGGAGAAGGCCGCCCGGGAGCTGGAGTGGTTCCGACCGTGGGAACACGTCCTGGAGTGGGAGTACCCGTATGCACGCTGGTTCACCGGCGCCAGGCTGAACATCACCTACAACTGCCTGGACCGCCATGTGCGGGGAGAGCGGCGGGACAAACCGGCGATCATCTGGCGGGGGGAGGCAGGAGAGGAGCGCATCCTCACCTACGAACAGCTCTCTGCGGGCGTCATGCGCCTGGCGAACGGCCTGAAGAGTCTGGGCATCGAAAAGGGGGACCGGGTCTGCATCTACATGCCGCTCGTGCCCGAGCAGATCATCGCCATGCTCGCCTGCGCCCGGATCGGCGCGGTCCACAGCGTCGTCTTCGGCGGATTCGGCGCGGGTGCGCTGCATATGCGCATCCAGGACGCGGAGGCCCGGGCCGTCATCACCGCCGATGTCGGCTACCGGCGGGGCAAGACGATTCCCCTGAAGGCGATCGTCGATGAGGCGACGAAAGACACCCAAAGCGTCGAACGTATCGTGGTCCTCCGCAGGGCGGACCCGCCCGCCGAACTCCGGCCCGATCGGGAGGTGGACCTCGCCGAACTCATGGCGAACGCCGCGCCCGAGTGCCCGCCTGAGGTGATGGACGCCGAAGACCCGCTCTTCATCCTGTACACGAGCGGGTCGACCGGCGCCCCGAAGGGGATCGTGCACACCTGCGGCGGGTACATGGTCGGCACGTACTACACCACCCGCCACGTCTTCGATATCAAGGACGAGGACATCTTCTGGTGCACCGCCGACACCGGCTGGATCACCGGCCACAGCTACATCGTCTACGGCCCGCTCGCCACCGGCGCGACCGTCGTGATCAGGGAGGGCACACCGGACTACCCGGACCCCGGCGCGTTCTGGAAGATCGTCCAGGACCTCGGTGTGACGATCTTCTACACCGCCCCGACCGCCATCCGGATGTTCATGAAGTACGGCGAGGAATGGCCCGACAGATACGACCTCTCCTCCCTCCGCATCCTGGGCTCCGTCGGCGAGCCGCTCAACCCCGAGACGTTCGAATGGTACTACCGCGTGATCGGTAAGGAGCGATGCCCGATCGTCGACACCTGGTGGCAGACCGAGACCGGCATGCACATGATCACCACCATGATCGGCGAGCCGATGCGCCCCGGGTTCGCCGGAAAGCCCATTCCAGGAGTGGTGGCGGACGTCGTGGACAAAGACGGCAACCCGGTCCCGCCGGGAACGGGCGGATTCCTGGTCATCAAGGAGCCCTGGCCGGCGATGCTCCGGACGGTCTATAAGAACGACGAGCGCTACTGCAGGTATTGGAACACCATCCCCGGCTGCTATACGGCAGGCGACCTGGCGGTCAAGAGCGAGGACGGCTACATCATGGTGCTGGGCAGGGCCGACGACCTGATCGTCGTCGCCGGCCACAACATCGGCACCGCCGAGGTGGAGAGCGCGCTGGTCTCCCACGATGCGGTGGCGGAGGCGGCGGTGATCGGAAAGCCCGATCCCCTGAAGGGCAACATCATCAAGGCCTTCGTCATCCTCCGCGTGGGCGAGAATCCAAACGACGGGCTCACCGCTGAACTCGCGCGGCACGTCCGGAAGAACCTCGGACCCATCGCCGTGCCGGCCGAGATCGCGTACGTGGACCGGCTCCCAAAGACGCGGAGCGGCAAGATCATGCGCCGGGTGCTCAAAGCCCAGGAGCTCGGCATGGACCCCGGCGACATATCGACGCTGGAGGAGTGAGGGGGAGAACCGGTGACAGACGGAGCCATGGAGGCGACGCTGCTCGGCATGGACCCCCGCAAGGGGCGCTGGGTACTGGTGGCGCTCGGCCTGATCATCAACCTCTGCCTCGGCAGCATCTACTCCTGGAGCGTCTTTGTCGAGCCCCTGACCGAGTTCTTCACCGAGACGCTCGGCCGGGCGGTGACCGCGAGCGAGGTGCTGCTGCCGTTCTCGGTGTTCCTGGTCGGGTTCTTCGCCATCTTCAACGGCGGCGGGCGGCCCGGCTTCGGATGGCTCACGGACCGGCTCAACCCCCGGAATACCGCCATGCTCACCTTCGTCCTGATCGGGTTTGCATCCCTGGCCATGTGGCTGGCGCCGACCGTGCCGGTCTACGTCCTGGCCTTTGCGATCCTCTGGGGCTGCCTCGGCGGGTGGCTGGCGATCGCACCAACGACGACGGCGAGCTTCTTCGGGACATGCGACTATCCCCGATGCTACGGCGTCGTCTTCCTGGCCTACGGCGCTGGCGCCATCGTCGGGCCCCAGCTCGCGGGGTCCATCAACGCCTCCACCGGAGGCTACCTGGGCGTCTTTCCGTACGTGGCGGTCCTGGCGGTCGCCGGGTTCGTCATCGCCTACCTGCTGATGCGGCCGCCGGCCGCGGCGGAGGGGTGAGGGGGGCCCTCACCACCTTCTTCCTTTGCCGGTCGACCGATGCCGGGCCGGAACGGACGGCAGCGGCGAGTGCGAAAAGAGCGATCGATGGCCGGCCCCCTGGGAGCCCCGGGCCAGAGTCCGGAGAGGGCCGTTCCATCGGTTCCATTCTGTCTGTGCCACACACTCGTGACGCTCGGTGATCCTGAACGTGAACAGGGATATGCTGCGTTGCGGCCGGATGCAGGCCGGGGCGGCTACCGCACCTCCGCCTTCACGATCCTGACCGGTGCGAGCGGCCGGTCGGCATAGTTCGTCTTCACCTTCCCGATCCGGTCCACCACATCCATGCCCCCGACGACCTCGCCGAAGACCGGGTGTGCGCTCGGCGTGGACGGGTTGTCCCAGTCCAGGTAGGTGTTGTCCGCCAGGTTGATGAAGAACTGGCTGCCGCCCGTGTCGGGGTGCCCGGTGTTCGCCATCGCGATCGTCCCCCGCATGTTCGAGCGGCCCTTCACGAACTCGTCCGGGATGGTGTAGCCGGGACCGCCGGTGCCGGTTCCCGTCGGGTCGCCGCCCTGGATCATGAACCCGTCGATCACCCGGTGGATGATGGACCCGTCATAGAACCCGGCCCGCACCAGCCTCTCGAAGTTCCCTGCCGTGACCGGCATATCGTCATAGAGCCGGATCACGATATCGCCCATGGTCGTGTGCAGCACAACCCTCGTTCCCTCCGCCGTTTCCGTCATCGTACCACTCCGTACCTGTTGTGCCCTCAAGCCCTACTTAACCGATGCGGGAGCGGCACCGCCCGTCTGCCGGCCCTTCTCCTCGCCTGCGCGGCCGTCTCCCATTCGCCTCCCGACGGGAAGACACCCTCCGGCGGCGCGCTCCAAGCACCGCCCGGCACCCACGGGATCGCGGTCTACGACGCCGCCACCGGCGAGCCGATCGCACGGGAGACGATAGAGGTCCGGTCCTTCCACACCCGGTACTGGAACCTGTGGTCGTCCCGGAACGCCCATAGGGCCGTGCCAGCCGCAGGCTCGACCGCTGAAGATCGATGATCCCGCTCTGCCCAGAGAGAGAACCCTCCATACCGGCAGCCACCTGCTGAACTTCTCCGAAAAGATGCTCTCCCCACAGTTGCCCGGATTCACTGCGGCGTCTTCGGGAGGGGGACCTTGCGAGGGTCCTCCCCCCTCCACGGCGATCGGTTGGTTCCTTCACGCCACCAGATAGACGACCAGGAACAGGAGGAACATCAGGGCGATCAGGAGAACCCCCGACTGGGAGTCCCACCGTCCCGCCCTCACCTCGGGAAACTGCCGTCGCATCCGGTCGATCGCCCTGATCCGTTCCGCTCCGCCGGGAAGACGGCGGATGAGCGGGCGTGCGAGGACGGCAGCCGCGATCACCACTCCCGCCTGGAAGTTCGACGCAAACCGCGCAGCACGGGTCGCCGCAGCGCCCGCCGCCGCATCGATGCGGTCGGCCGCCGTCCCGACGGGGCCCGTGCAGAAGCCCAGGAATCCGGCCCCGGCGCGTCGCGTCAGGGCGTCCAGATCGGGCACGTCGCGGCCGAGGGGGGTGAAGGCCCCGCCGGCAAGGACGAACACAAGCAGCGCCCCGCCCGCGATCCCGAACGCCCCGGCGACGTTGGAGGGCGCGTAGGCGTGATGGACGGCGGCCCGGGAGAGCAGATCGAAGACCATGTCGGGAAGCGTGCCGAGAACCAGGCAGAGGACGGCCAGAGAGACCATCGGAACGATCATCGACGGCGGCGCCTCGTCCGGGCCCGGCGCGGGTTCCCCCGCAAGGAAGACATAGTACAGGAATCGCGCGACGTAGAGGACCGTCCCCGCCGCCCCGACGAGGAGCAGGATCTCGAGAGCGGGAATCGCCTCGCCGACGGCGGCGATGACGAGCCCCTTGCTCACGAAGCCGCCGAAGGGAGGGACGCCGGCCATCGCGAGTCCGCCCGCCGCACAGCAGGCAGCGGTCAGCGGCATCCTGCGCGCGAGCCCGCCGAGCTCCTGCAGGCGATGCGCGCCGGTTGCAAGGATGACTGCCCCGGCGCCCATGAAGAGGAGCGCCTTTATCGCGACATCGTTTGCGAGGTGTGCGATCGCCGCATCGATCGCAGACGGTGTGCCGACACCGACGGCTGCGGTCATCAGCCCCACCTGCGATATGATCGAGTACGAGAGGATGCCCCTGATATCGTCCTGAAGGAGTGCGTAGAACGCACCGTACACACACATGATCCCGCCCATCCAGGCGACCGCTTCGAGCCCCGACCCGGTACGGGCGAGGACGTACACCGCCGACTTCGTCGTCAGGATGCAGAGGAAGACCGCCGACCAGACGGAGGCCTTCGGATAGGCGTCGGGAACCCAAGTGTGCAGGGGGATGAAGGCGGCGTTCACCCCGATGCCCGTGATCAGAAGGAGGGCGGCGGCCCCCCCCGCGACGGGGCCGACGGTGAGGGGGCCGCCCGAGGCGAGGTGGAGCGCGATTCCCCCGATCAGGCACCCGCCGCCGAAGACATGGATGTAGAGGTAGCGCATCCCCGCGTCCCCCGCCCCGGAGATATCGGAGTTCCAGATGAGAAGGAGCGAGAAGATCGCCATCAGCTCCCAGAATACCACGAGCGAGAAGAAATCTCCCGAGAAGACGAGCCCCACGGCGGCGCCGAGGTACCCGCAGGTCGCCGCATGGAGCATCGGGTCGTCGCGATCGATGGTGTAGATCACGCAGAAGAGCCCTACGAGCGCGAAGATGCTCCCGACGGTGCGGCTCACCGGGTCGACGGCGAGGAGTGTCAGCTCGATCCCCTGCTGCAGAGTGAACCGCCATCCATCTCCCTCCGGGGCGAGGAGAACGAGCGAGAGCCCGGCCGCGGCGGCGAGGACGAGGACGGCGCGCCGCAGGGGGCGGGGGAGGAACGGGGAGACCGCAGCAGCCAGGAAGTACGCGGCGGCGGGCGGCAGCACGATCACCGCGCCTCACCCCCGGCTCCCGTGAGGGCGCGGGCGGCAGCGACCGCGGCGGCGAAGAGCGCCGCGCCGCCGATCCCCGCCGCAGACTCCACGAGGATCTGGCGGGGAAGCGCATCGGCGCTGAACGCGGCGAGAAGGCCGAGCAGAATGAGGGGGAGGGCGATCAAGGCCGCCGTCCGTCGGAGGGGGGATGCGCCGCCCATTCAGTACCGCACCCCCGTGATCTCGGCCGCCGCGAGCGCTGCCAGCCGCCCGAACGGCAGATCTGGCACGAAGAAGAAGAGTACCGAGGCCGCTGCGGTGAGGACGAGCGGGATCAGCATCGCAAGCGGAGCCTCGCGCACCGCATCGTCGGCGGCGGACCGCTCGAAGAATGCAGTGTGGATGATCGGGAAGAAGTATGCTGCGTTCAGGACCGCGCTCGCGATCATCACGGCCGTGAGGAGGGGCAGCCCGGCCTCTGCCGTCCCGATCAGGAGGAACCACTTGCTTACAAGACCGCAGACGGGAGGGAGTCCGCAGATCCCCACCGCCGCGATCCCGAACATCGCCATCGTCACCGGCATCGTTCTCCCTATACCTCTCATCTGGCTGATATATTCCTTCCCCGCAGTCGAGATCACCGCCCCGGCGCAGAAGAAGAGCGTGATCTTCATCACCGCGTGGAAGGGGATGTGCATGAGCGCCCCTTCGATGCCCGCGGGGGAGAGGAGCGAGAGTCCGAGGAGGATGTAGGAGAGCTGGCTGACGGTCGAATATGCGAGCCGCTTCTTCAGGCTATCCTGCCGCAGCGCGAAGATGGACCCGAGTATGATCGTCGCAGCGGCGACGGCGGCGAGCAGCAGATTCATCCCGAGCGCTCTGGTGAGATCGATGCCGTAGACATAGCCGACCGTGCGGACCATACCGAAGACCCCCGCCTTCACCACCGCCACCGCGTGCAGAAGCGCGCTGACCGGGGTCGGGGCGACCATCGCGCTCGGGAGCCAGGAGTGGAGGGGCATCCAGGCCGCCTTCGCGAAGGCGATGAGGTAGGCGACGAAGAGCGCCGATAGCAGGAGCGGCGGGGCGTCCGCCGAGAGTATGCCGCCCGGCGTGAAGTCCAGCGTGCCGGTGAGCCAGTAGGTCGTCACGGCCGCAAAGAGGAAGAAGACCCCGCTCACCAGGAGGTAGGCGATGTACTTCCGCCCGGCCCGCATCGCCGCCGGCGTCCCCTCGTGGACGACGAGCGGGTAGGTGAAGACGGTCAGGATCTCGTACCAGAGGAACATCGTGATGATGTTTGCGGAGAAGGCGAGCCCCATCACCGAGGCGATCGAGACGGCGAAGCAGCAGTAGAACCGCGTCTGATCGTGCTCCTGAAGCGTGCGCATGTAGCCGATCGAGTAGATCGAGTTGAGGATCCAGAGCCCGGACGAGGTCAGGGCGAAGATGAGCCCGGCCGCGTCCACCCGGAGGGCCAGCGATAGCCCGCCGACGAAGGGGATCCCGGGGCCACCCACCTGCCCCCCGGCGAGCACCTGCGGGGCGAGCGAGAGGACGGAGAGGAAGGTGGCAACCGCCGCGATCAACGTCCAGCTCTCGCGGATATTCGGGTACCGGCCCGATGCGAGGATCAGGATCGAGGCGGCGAGCGGGATCCCGACTGCGGCGGCCGGGGCGAGGGAGAGGGCGGCGGCCTCCATCACGGCCCGCCTCCGAGGAGCAGGAGGACCGCCGGTTCGATCACCGACAGCGGAATATCGGGCGCGATCCCGAAGAGGACGCAGGCGGCTGCGAGGAGGGCGGCGGGAACGATCATCGAGAGCGGGGCCTCCTTCGCGGGGAGACGCGGGTCGGCCTCATCTGCGAAGTATGATACCTCGATCACCCGCCAGAAGTAGACGGCGGTGAGCAGGCTGCTTGCGAGGATCACCCCGGCGAAGACCCACCTTCCCGACTCGACCGCGCCGAGGGCGAGGAGGAACTTGCTCACGAATCCGGCGGTCCCCGGAATTCCGATCATCGATGCGGCGCCGACGGCGAAGACCGCGGCGGTCACCGGCATCCGGGCCGCGAGCCCCGCAAGACCGCGAACGTCGCGCGGACCGCCGAGCGCGATCACGGAGCCCACCGAGGCGAAGAGCGCCCCCTTCGCGACCGCATGGCCGAGGATCTGGAAGACCGCGCCCGCCATCGCGACGGGATCGGCGACGCCGATGCCGAACATGATGTAGCCCATCTGGCTGACGCTCGAATAGGCGAGCATCTTCTTGACGTCGGTCTGCGCGATCGCGACGACCGACCCGGCGATGATCGCGATCGCCGCGAGCCAGAGGAGCACGTCGGTGATGGGGAAGTACTCGACGATGAACGCCGTCGTGAAGACCGAGAAGAGCACGCGCAGCGTCGCATACGCGCTCACCTTCGCCACAGCCGTCGATATGACGATGCTCACCGGGGAGGGCGCGTAGGCGTAGGCTCCCGGCAGCCAGAGGTGGAGCGGGAAGAGCGCGGTCTTTATGGTCAGCCCGACGAGGAAGAAGGCAAAAGCCGTGTGGACGAGCGTCGAGTCATAGAGCGTGGCCAGCCGGCTCGCGAGATCGGCCATGTTCAGCGTGCCCGTCGCCACGTAGAGGTGGGCGGTCCCGAGCAGGATGAATCCGGCGGAGAGCGAGCCCATGATCATGTAGCGGTAGCTCGCAACGAGCGATCGCTGCTCCCGTCCTGCGGCGATCAGGGCGTAGGCGGCGAGCGAGGTGATCTCGAGGAAGACGTACAGGTTGAAGATGTCGCCGGTGAGCGTCATCCCGCAGATGCCCGTGGCGAGGAGGAGGAGGAGGACGTAGAAGGAGACGGCCTTCTCGGCCGGAACCTCTCTGCCGACGGTCGGCCCGGCGAAGACGACGGCGAGGAGCATGATCGGGAGGACGACCGCGAGGACGAAGGCATTGAGGAGATCGACGGCGAACTCGATCCCCAGCGGCGGAGCGTAGCCCCCGAGGTGGTAGCTGATCGGACCCCCCCCGACGACCGAGGATAGGAGCAGAACGGCAAGAGCGCAGTCGAGCGCGAGCGCCAGAATGACAATCGGGCGGGCGGCCCGGCGGTCGTACCAGCCCGAGACGAGCGCCGCGACCGCCGAGACGAGCGGAACGAGTACGGGGAGCACCGGGAGGTTCGACAGCAGGGTCATGCTATGCCTCAACCCCCGGAATCTCGTCCTCATGGATCGTGCCGTAGTTCTCGTAGATCCGTACCGTGAGCGCGAGGCCGACGGCGGTCGTGCAGACGCCGACGACGATCGCGGTCAGCATCAGTGTATGGGGGAGGGGGTTGACGTAGACGAGATCCGTCGCCCCCTCTTCGATGATCGGCGCGGTGCCGCCCACCACGTCGGCCATCGAGATGTAGAAGAGGAGGATCGCCGTCTGAAAGATGTTGAGCCCGATGATCTTCTTGATCAGGTTGCTCTTTGCGATGATCGCGTAGATGCCGATGAGCATCAGCACGACGACCATCACGTAGTTGTACCGCAGGAGGAGCGACTCGATCAGACTCTCAATCACCGCCCGATCGCCCCCTTCTTCCCGTCTCCGATGAGATCCAGGGCGATCGAGGTGATCGCGCCCATCACGCCGAGCCCGATGCCCGCCTCGACCAGCTCGATCATCGAGTGGTTGATCGCCGCATGGTCGAGCGGGAGCGGTATCGCCCCGTATGCCAGAAACTCTCCGCCGAAGAGCACCGCCGCGAGCCCGACCCCGAGGAAGATGGAGAGCCCGGCCGCAGTGAAGAACGTGCGCACCTTCTCGGAGAACCGTCTGCGCACCTCCGCGGCGCCGTAGATGATGGCGAGCATGAGGAAGGACGTCGCAAGGATCACCCCTCCCTGGAACCCTCCGCCCGCGCTGCTCGTTCCGTGGGCGATGACGTAGAGGGCGAAGATCTGGATGAAGGGGACCAGAAACGCGGTGACGGTCCGGCAGACGACGTACTCCCTCACAGCCGGCCACCTCTCCGGATCAGCAGCGTCACCGCGACGAAACCGGTGAAGACGACCGTCAGCTCGCCGAGGGTATCAAAGCCACGGTATCCGGCCAGGATGGCGGTGACCACGTTCTCGGTGCCGGTATCCTCGAGGCTCCGCTCGAGATACTCCCCTGCCACATAGGTGCGGGAAGGCGTGTCAGGATCACCGAATCGGGGCAGGTCGCTCTCCGCCCAGAGCAGGAGGATGCCGATGATGATGACCGTCAGAAATGCGAGCCTCTTCAATCCTTCGACCTCCTTGTCGTTCGTGAAACGGCCGCGATGAAGAGCACGGTGGTGATCCCGGCCCCCACCGCGGCCTCGGTGAACCCGACGTCCACCGCGTTCATCTCGACCCAGATCACCGCCATGATCAGCGAGTACCCGGCGAGGATCACGACCGCGACGATCAGGTCGCGGGCCGTGATCGCGGCGATCGCGAGGATGATGAGGAAGACGAACATCGCGTAGTTGAGCTCCCAGATCATCTCCCTTCCTCCTTCCTCCAGGCGGGCACACCCGCCTCGTACGCGGCGTTTGCAAGCGTGTGCGTCATCGTCGGGTTGGTGATCATGATGAATGCGATCAGAAAGGCGATCTTCACCGCCGTCAGCGTGAACCCTTCATGCACGATCGCGCCCAGAAGAATCAGGCCTTGTCCGAGCGTGTCGCACTTGCCCGCCGCATGTATCCGCGTATAGAAGTCCGGCAGCCGGAGGAGCCCGATCGGACCGACGATCATGAAGAAGAGGCCGGCGGATATCAGGACGATCGAGACGGCGTCGAAGATCATGCGAGAGTCCCCCTCTTGAGGTACTTGGCGATCGCGATGGAGGCGCCGAAGTTTACCATCGCGTAGACGAGCGCGATATCCAGAAAGATCGGCCGCTGGTAGATGTAGCCGATGATGACGAGGAGGACGATGGTTTTTGTCCCGATCAGGTTCACCGCGATCGCCTTGTTGAAGACGCCCGGACCCCGCAGGACGCGATAGAGACAGAGGAAGATGGTGACGATCAGGACGACCCCCACCGCCCAGAAGACGCTGATCACGCGCTCACCCCGAATATCTTCTCGAGTTTCCGCTCCATCGTGCGATTCCGGAGGAGTTCCTCCTCCGAACTCCTCCTGACGACCGCATGGACCGTGACCTCCCGGCTGTTCTGGTCGAGGGAGACGGTGACCGTACCCGGCGTCAGCGTGATCGCGTTGGCGAGGATTGTCTGCGACATATCGGACGGCATCGTCGTACGGAACCGGATGAACGACGGATCGATCGGCAGCGACGGATGGAGGATCCGGTAGGCGAGCTCCAGGTTCGCCATGAGGATCTTGTAGAAGAGCCACGGGAGGAACGCGGTGAATTTGAGCGCGCGCACGCCGCATCCGGGATTCAGGACCGAGAAGAAGAGGTCGAAGGAGATATGCGTAACTACTGCGGCAGAGAGGAGTCCGGCGACGAAGTATGTCAGGCTACCGATGCCGGAGAGGAGAAGCCAGAAGACGAAGAGGATGACGAACATCGCCCCCTTCTCAACGGCGCGGCGATGCGGCGATATCACTGTACCTCCCCATAAATCGTGATAAAATGTCGTCATAGGTTCAGATAAAGCATTTGATATGCGATGCTGCGCGCATTTCCACCTGAACGAGGGTCCGTCCAGGGCCCTGGAACGGGATGCTGCTCCTCTCCCCCGTCGTCGCGTGGCGTCTCCTGCGGTCATACCGGCCTTTCTGAAAACCCGTTGCCCGCTCTCCGCGAGCCGCCCCGCAGGGGTGTCCCGTATCGATGATGGGTATGCTCTTTTTCGGGTGCGACGGGAGCAGGAGTTGGTAACGGGGCGGGATCGTGCGGCCCCTTCGGTCGTGCCCGTCTCCCCGGCGGGCGTGCTGCCGCAGATGGTGCATCTATACCTGAACCTGAAGAACGGGAATACGGTACGTATGCGTGAACACAGAGATCAGAGTCCCCGCCACGCCCTCCCGGCGCAGTATCGTGTCCGGTTTCACGGACATGCGTGCTCCGGCCTCGCTGCCGGCTACCGCGTCGCGATCGCCGCAATGCAGGCGCTCGGCGTGGCCCGCCCGTATGACTAGGAACTCGTGGCGATCGCAGAGACCGACGCCTGCAGCGTTGACGCCGTCCAGATGGTGACCGGCTGCACCGCCGGGAAGGGCAACCTCACCGTAAAGGATTATGGAAAGCACGTCCTTCACCCCTTCATCTCCCGCGAGAGCGGGAAGGCCGTCAGGGTGCGGGTCTGCCACGATGCCACGCCGGAACGATCGGAGATGGACGAACTCAGGAAGCAGGTCTTCTCCGGCAGAGCGACCGCCGACGGAACGGATCCTCTCGCTTCCCGAAGAGGAGGTCGTGACGGTGCGGGAGGTCCACGTGGATCTGTCCCCCCCCCCGAAGGCGCGGATCTTCGCGTCGGTCGCCTGCGCCCTCTGCGGCGAGCCGGTGGCCGATACGAAGACGCGCACGCTCGACGGGGCACGGGGTCTGCATCCCCTGTTGCGATGCGCACGGACCGGGCGCCAGCCCATAGAGTCCCTCCTGCGGCACGGCCCCGCCGAACCGGAGACCCCGTGCAGGACGATTCGGCATCCCAGGGAGAGAGATTCCTGCAAAAAAAAAAAACGGCGAACACGCCCCGGTATGGGGGAGGGGGTCCCGCAGCGTCCGATCCCGAACCGCTGAGCGGCTTCAGGGCTTCAGACGCCCAGGTTCTCAAGAAACAGCCGGTGCAGGCGCAGGTCCCCGGCGAGCTCCGGGTGGAACGCGAACGCCATATGCCGTCCCTCCCTGACCGCCACGATCCCCCGGGGAACGCGGGCGAGCACCTCCACGCCGGGACCGATATCCAGCGCGACCGGCGCCCGGATGAAGACGGCGCGGAAGGGCTCGGCGAGCCCCGCCACGTCCAGGCAGGCCTCGTGCGACTCGGCCTGCCTGCCGAAGGCGTTCCGCTCGACACGCATCTCCACGAGCCCCAGGGTGCGCACCCGGGGATCGCCCGCCCCGGTCGCCACCAGCACCATCCCGGCACAGGTGGCGAAGACGCCGCCGTCGAACTCCGCGAGGGGCCGGTACATCCCGTTCCGCTCGATGAGGCGGGAGAGGGTGGTGGACTCGCCGCCCGGGATCGCCAGCGCGTCCAGGTCCGGTATCTGCTCCGCGTGCCGGACAGGCACGACGGACGGCGACCGGCCCCCGGTGGACGACGCCGCAAGCGCCCGTTCGAACGCGAGCACGTGTTCGCCCACGTCGCCCTGGAGCGACAGCACGCCGACCCTAACGCCCACGGTACTGCAGCACCTCTTCTTCGCGGAGGGTGTGGACGTCGATCCCCTTCATCGCCTCTCCAAGACCCCGGCTCACCCCGGCGATGAACTGCGGCTCGTCGTAGTGGTTGACCGCCTCCACGATCGCCCGCGCCATCCCGGCCGGGTTGGCCGACTTGAAGATGCCAGACCCGACGAAGACGCCGTCCGCGCCGAGCTGCATCATCAGGGCCGCATCGGCCGGGGTGGCGATGCCGCCGGCGGAGAAGTTCACCACCGGAAGCCGCCCGAGCCGGGCGCACTCGACCACGAGCTCCGCCGGCGCCCCGATCTCGCGCGCGCGGTCGATCAGCTCCTGGGTGCTCAGGCCTTTGAGCGCCCGGATCCCGCCCATGATAGCACGCATGTGGCGGACCGCCTCCACCACGTTCCCGGTGCCCGCCTCGCCCTTGGTGCGGATCATCGCCGCACCCTCGTCGATGCGGCGGAGCGCCTCCCCCAGATCCCGCGCGCCGCAGACGAACGGGACCTTGAACAGAGTCTTATCGACATGGAACTGCTCGTCCGCCGGCGTCAACACCTCGCTCTCGTCGATCATATCCACGCCGAGCGCCTCCAGCACCTGCGCCTCGACGAAGTGCCCGATCCTGCACTTTGCCATGACGGGAATGGAGACGGCGTCGATGATCTCGACGATCCTCTCCGGATCCGCCATGCGGGCGACCCCCCCCACCTTCCTGATGTCGGCGGGAACCCGCTCCAGCGCCATGACGGCGACCGCCCCGGCCTCTTCCGCTATCCGCGCCTGCTCGGCATTCACCACATCCATGATCACGCCGCCCTTCTGCATGGATGCGAAGCCGCGCTTCAACAGCTCGGTGCCGAATCTCAGCTCCTCGAGTTTCATTACTTCTATGTATTGCTCACCGCCCACAATAAAAATAGTGCACCGACCAGGAGGGCGGCAAAGATGAGGGTTGCGGCACGGACCGCCGCGACGATCTCCGCCCCCGCCTCTTCGAGGGTCTGCTCGGGCAGCCCGATCGCGTAGACGCCCGGCTTCTCGAGCACCACGCCGACCCCGCCGGCGATCGCGGCCATCGGAATCCCCCCGTTGAACCCCGGGCGCTTGCGGGCGTCGTTCCGGAGCGCCGCATACGCCTGGGCGAAACGCCCCCGGACGGCGAAGTACGCGAGCAGGATGATCCCGGCGATCCGGGCGGGGATGAAGGTGAGGAGGTCGTCCAGGCGGGCGGCGCACCACCCGAGCCGCGCCCGCTCGTCCCGGTAGCCGAGCATCGCGTCCATGGTGTTTGCAGCCCGGTACACCGCCGCGCCGGCAAGGCCGAAGATCCCGAAGTAGAAGAGGGGGGCGATGATGCTGTCCACCAGGTTCTCCGCCATCGACTCGTAGGCGGCGGAAAGGACCTGCTCGCGGTCGAGAGCCGCCGTGTCGCGGCTCACCATCCGCCCGGCCCGGTCCCGCCCGCAGTCGATCCCCTCCCCGAGCCCCCGCGCCACGGCGGCGGCGTGCTCCTCGAGCGCCCGCCATGCAAAGCAGATCTTCAGGAGGAACGGCGCTGCGATCAGGTAGCAGTACCAGGGGGCGCAGGCCGAAAAGAGAGCGAATGGGGCGGCGAAGAGGAGGGCCGTCGCGATGGTGAGGACGGCGCCCGCCCCCCGCTGGAGGCGGACCGGATACCGGGCGGGAACGCCCCACCAGCCGACGAAGCGCCCGAGCAGAGCGACGGGGTGGTAGGGCGTCTGCGGGTCTCCGACCGCCCGATCGACCAGCAGCGATGCGAGCGTCACGAACGCTGCCAGAACCATAGCGCGACGACTCCGAGCAGCAGTGCCACGAATGCCGCGTAATTCAGGGGGTTAAAGCCGGACAGGAGCCACAGGACGTACAGGATCAGGGAGACGGTACCCAGGATCATCGCCGGGACCGGCAGCCGCTCCCGGAGCGTGAGGAGGGGCGCGATCGTCTGCAGCGGCGCGGATGCCGGCGCCTCCTCGGGCGCCTGCGCCACGGCGACCGCAAACTGCGCCCGCCGCATGCCGTAACCGGTGATCACGCCCACATCGAACGATCCGGGATACGCGTTCTCCCGGATCGGGATGCGGAACTCCTCCCGGTCCGCAATGTAGAGGTTCTCATGGAAGAAATCGGTGAACGCACCGGAGTTGGCGGACGCGAGCGTGACGTGCAGGGGCGATCCGTGGTTGATCAGCAGGAGCACCAGATCGCTCCCTGCCGTCACCTCCACCCCGGTGGGCACGTCGATCGAATGGATGCCGCGCCGGTTGATGTGGATCTCGTACGGTGGCATCTGCACGATCAGTCCTCACAGGCTGTCCGGGGGAGGAGGTCCGGGATCCCCTCAGAGATGGGGTAGGCGACCCGGCATGCCCCGCACCAGAGGGAGCCCTCCAGGATCTCCTCGGCGTTCTCCTCGGTGACCGTAAGCGTCAGCGCCCCCTTGCAGACCGGGCAGCAGAGAATATCCATGAGCTCCCGTCTCATGCCTGTTCCCTCAGGTCGATGATCTGCGACATCTCGGGACCGGTCGAGATCAGGGTGACCGGTCTGCCGATCTCCTCCTCCGCCCGTTCGATGAAGTCCCTCGCCTTCTTCGTGAGCCGCTCGTACTCGGTGACGCCGTAGCAGGCGCGGTCGACCCGGTCGATGCCGGTGATCGCCACCTGCGTGCACCCGTTGACCATGGCGGAGTACCGGGCCATCTCGCCGTCCCACAGGCCGATGCGGCGCTGACGGTGCGTCACGGTGCCGTACTCCTCGATACCCAGCTCGTGCGAGCGCGTCGACGACATCTCGGTCGCAAACGGCCCCTCCCCCACCCGGGTCGGGTACGCCTTGAAGACGACGATCACGTCGTCGATCCGCGTCGGCCCGACGCCGTTGTCCGCCGCGATCTGCGACGCCGAGGTGTCCTTGCTGGTGACGTACGGATAGGTGCCGAAGAACAGCGATATGCCGAAACCCTGGGTGCCCTCGAGCAGGACCGCCTCCCCTGCGTCGATCGCCACATTGATCTCCCGCGCAACGTCGGTGATGCAGTCAGCGATCTCGGGAACGTCTTTTGCCTGCCGTGCGGTTCGCATCACCCGGTCCGCGTTGGCGGGTCCGCATCCCGTTCCCGTACTGCCGATCGTGGATCTGAGATGTTCGCTCCCCCTATCCCGCTCGATATGCTCCTCTTCGATGATACCGCAGCGACCGTCGACGAAGATCCGACCCCGGACGCCGAGCAGGTCGACCTCCCGCAACAGCACCCGCGGGTCGACGAGCACGCCGCTGCCGATCATGAGGCGTGCATCGGGGTAGACGAACCCCGAGGGGACCATCCGGACGCCGAACTCCTTATCCCCGATGCGGACGGTATGCCCCGCGTTCGGCCCGACGCCGCCGCGCGATATGATGGTCGGTCTATCCTGGTGAGCGATGTGCGCCACAATTTTGCCCTTGCCCTCGTCTCCGAAGAATCCACCGACGATAACAGTACAGCTCATTGTTGTATCGTGTAGGGTAGAGTGATTCATAGTGATAAACATTAAGATGCAGCCCTGGAAGGCCGGAGCCGGAGAACGGGTCGTGCAGAGACCGCCCGGTAGGGCGGCGCCGGACAGAGAACGATCCCCGGATGCGGGATCGGCGATCGCGCCCTACCGTGCGCGTGCATACCGCCGATCTCCCGCCGCCACCCCCGACGGCCGAACCCCATTGTTTCCAGTGGAAGTGTCTGATCTCGGGCATTCCCACCCGTGTCGAGGGTCTTTCCGCCGGGCCGGGCGATCGATCTATCGACTTTTTTTTACGATCGGAGACCGTCTGCGATCCCGAAGATCCACCAGCCGTTTGCTGTACGGCATGCACACCTCCGGACAGACCGCCGGGCGATCCCGGCCGACGGGAATCCGCGAATTGATCACCATCTCCAGTGGAAATAAAGGGGTTGTCCGACCGCCGATCGTCAGACGGCGGGCATACCGCGGGTTCTTTATGCCGGGAAAAGGTATAAAAAACATGTGGTTCCAAAAATATAGGCTTTATTCGGGTTTTTCAGTATTTCAAGCCGTTTACGAACTCTTCCATCCGTGCGAGCGCGGTCTTGAGCTGCTCCCGCGATACGGCATAGGCGCACCGGACGTGGCCGGGACCGCCGAGGACGCTGCCCGGCACCACCGCCACGTGCTGCTCGCGCAGGAGCGCCTCCGCGAACTCGAGATCGGACATCCCGGTACCCTCGACGGACGGGAACGCATAGAACGCCCCCTTCGGGAGATGGCAGGCGAGACCGATCGCGTTCAGACCGTCGACGAGGAGGTTCCGGCGCAGGCGATACTCCCGGACCATCGCGTTCTTCTCCTCTTCGCCGTTGCGGAGCGCCTCGTAGGCCGCCACCTGCCCCATGACGGGTGCGCAGAGCGCCACGTACTGGTGAATCTTCAGGGCCGCGGCAGCGATCTCGGGCGGCGCGCAGAGGTAGCCGATCCGCCACCCGGTCATCGCGAACGCCTTCGAAAACCCGTTGAGCGTGACCGTCCGCTCCCAAAGCTCCGGAATAGTCGCGGGAGCGACGTGCCTCCCGTCGTACGTGAGCTCGGCGTAGACCTCGTCGCTGATGAGGAGTAGGTCGTGATCGACGACCACGTCCGCGATCGCCTCACAGTCGGACCGCCGCAGCACCCCGCCGGTCGGGTTGTTCGGGAAGTTGATCACCAGCGCCTTCGTCCTCGGCGTGATCCGCTCGAGGAGCGCATCCGCCGTCACCCGGAACTCGTCCTGCGCCGTGCAGGGAACAGGCACCGGCACGCCCCCGGCAAGCATGACGCAGGGGCTGTAGGAGACGTAACAGGGCTCCGCCACCAGCACCTCGTCGCCCGGGTCGACCACGGCGCGGATGGCGATGTCCGCCGCCTCGGAGACGCCGCAGGTGACGATGATCTCGTCCTCGGGATCGTAGCGGAGATCGAAGCGTGCGTCGAGGTAGCGGGAGATGGCGCCGCGGAGCTGCGGCGTCCCCTTGTTGGAGGTATAGGCGGTGGAGCCCTGTTCGATGGAGTAGATGCCCGCCTCGCAGACGTTCCAGGGCGTGCAGAAGTCCGGCTCCCCCACACCGAGCGAGATCACGTCCTCCATCGTCTGGGCGATGTCGAAGAACCTGCGGATGCCGGACGGAGGGATGGCACGCGCCCGCGCAGAGACGAAGTCCCTCATGGGATACCTCAGAACGAGTAGGGGAGGCGCTCAACCTCCTCGCGCTCGGCAAGCATGCTGCCGTTCTCCTTGTAGGACTTCATGATGATGTGCGTCGCCGTCTCCCGTATCCGGTCCATGGGGGCGATCTGCTCCGCCACGAAGCGTGCGATCTCGTGCATGTTCTTGCCGATCACCAGCAGCTGCAGGTCGTAGACGCCGGTCATCAGCCGTAGGGACCGGACCTGCCGGAACCGCGCAATCCGCTCCGCTATCCGGTCGTAGCCGAAGTCCCGCTCGGGCGAGACCTTCAACTCGATCACCGCGGCGACGTTCCCGTCGCCTGCCCGTTCCCAGTCTACGACCGCCGCGTACGTCCGGATCACGCCGGTCTCCTCGAGCCTGCGGATCCGCTCCCTGACCTCCTGCTCATCCAGTTCAGCCATCACCGCCAGATCCTGCACCGGGGTGTGGCAGTTCTCCTCCAGCAGCCGGAGGAGCAGACGATCTGTATCATCCATAGAATCACCTGAACATGGCCCTCAGACGGGCCGTGTCGAGCTCCTTCAACCTTTGGTCGTTCAACCGCGGATCGCGCGATATCACCTCTTCGATCTTTGCGGTGCCGGCGTCGAACCATATCTCCTTCGTCCGGCCATAGCGCCCCCTGGAGACGAGACGGACGTTGATCACGCCCAGCATATTCAGCTCGGAGATGAGATCGGTGATCCGTCGATGGGTCAGGACGTCGAGATCGATGAGGCGGGCGACCTCCCGGTAGACCATCGCCACCTCGCCGCTCGTGAAGATCCGCTTGCCCATCTGCTCCAGGATCAGCATCGCACGGAGGACCGCCTTGCTCTGGGTGGGGAGGGTGGAGACGCACTCGACCATGCTGTCGGTCTCGATCTTCTCCTGCGCCATCCTCACGTGCCGCTCCGTCACCATATCCGCGTTCCCGCGGTCCGCGAGCTCGCCCGAGACCCGCAGCAGGTCCAGCGCACGCCGGGCGTCGCCGTGCTCCTGGGCGGCGAGCGCTGCGCAGAGAGGGATGACGGTCTCGTCCAGCGCCCCGTCGACGAACGCCAGCTCCGCTCTCTGCTGCAGGATGTCGCAGAGCTGCATCGCGTTGTAGGGCGGGAAGACGATCTCCTCCTCGGAGAGCGAGGAGAGGACACGGGGGTCCAGAAAATCGGTGAACCGGAGGTCGTTGGAGATGCCGATGATGCTGACCTTCGCGTGCTTGAGGTCCGCGTTGATCCGGGTGAGGTTGTAGAGGGTGTCGTCCCCGCTCTTCTTGACCAGTTTATCGATCTCGTCGAGCACGATGACCACCACGCCGCCGCTGGTCTCCAGCTGGTTCTTCAGCTCCATGTACACCTGGTCCGTCGGCCATCCGGTCATCGGGATATACATCCTTCCGCTGTCGCTGGGATGTTCGTTGACGTCCTCGATACAGTTCGCGATCTGCGCAAGTACCCGGTACTGCGTGTCGATCACCTCGCAGTTGAGGTGGACGATCCGGCACTTCGTCTCCGAGAGCGCACTGGCGTTCTCCAGCTCAAGCCCCACATAACGTACGCAGGCGGTCTTCCCGGTGCCGGTCTTCCCGTAGATCAGGATATTCGAGGGGGTCTCTCCATTGAGCGCCGGGGCAAGAATGGACGCCAGTTCATCGATCTGGGGTTTGCGGTGAGGAAGCACGTGCGGACGGTAGCTGTGTCTCAGCACCTCACGGTTTTTAAATATTCGTCTACTGGTGAGATATTTCCCGAACAGTCCCATAGGATTGGTTTCGTCATCAGACATGGTGTCACCGGGAGATGTGGACAGGACGAGAGCTTTTCGAGTTATGGACTAATAAGCTGATCGTTTTGAGGGATGATCGTGCCGATGCCGGGGGGGTATCAACCCATTCGTTTCCACTGGAACGGCGGCAACGTACGCGGGGTGAGGGGGGTGGTCCGGTCACCCGACAGGTTGGACGATCCCCCGAACCCCTTCATTTCCACTGGAGAGCAGTGGTGACATACTGCGCTGTATCGCTGTTATTGAATGACGGTGACAATAATCATGTGTCACTTTCTCACTCATTCTATAAAAGCTGATCGGGAGGTGTCGTCCGACGGAGAGCTGACAGACGATCGTACAGTATCCGGACGGGTCTCCGGCCGCGGTGACTGAGATCCATGATTGTGACTTGACCCCGTAACCCGTGACTGCAGTTCGATCTCATGACTCAACCCCATGACCCAACCCCATGATTGTGATCCGTGACCCGATTCCCGGCTCCAGTGGAAATAAAGGGGTCAGGGACGGGAGAAGTTCTTAATCGGGATAACGCAAAGTAAAAATACGCAGTACGCAGGTACAGGAGCATCTCATGGAGGGCAACCATCATGCATCCCATCCGGTCATCGGGGCGGTCATCACCGTCTCGTCGACCCGCACCAGAGAGACCGACGTGAGCGGCAGGACGATCATCCAGCTTCTCTCGGACGCAGGTGTGGAGGTGACGTCCTACGCCCTCGTGCCCGACGATGTGGGGCGGATCCGGTCCGAGCTGTACGCGGCGCTCGGGAAGGCCACCTGCATCATCGTCACCGGCGGCACCGGGCTCACCCCTGACGACCGCACCATCGAGGCGATCGCGCCGCTGCTTGAGAAGACGATCGACGGATTCGGCGAGCTCTTCAGGATGAAGAGCTACGAGGAGATCGGGACCGCCGCCATCCTCTCGCGGGCGGTCGCCGGCACCATCGGCGGTCGGGCGGTATTCTGCATCCCCGGATCGACGAAGGCGGTGACGCTCGCCGTCCGCTCGATCATCCTCCCGGAGATCGGCCACATCCTGGCCCACGCCGGTGGGTGACCCGGCATCAGCGGTAGACCTCCAGGAGCGCCACCCGCTCGAGCACCAGGTCCCGGAGCAGGTGGAGACCAGTCACCTCCAGCTCTTCGGACGTGATGCCGAAGAGATCGATCAGCCGCTCCCGCTTCTCCGCATCGATCGCCTCCCAGTCCTCGTCCACGAACGTTACGCCGGCGGCGAGCCGCTCGCGGGCGGCGGGCGACGGCGGGCAGATGCAGACGAACGACCGGTTCGGTCCTTCATGCACCCCGAACGTCGTCGCCACCAGGCACTGCCGGGTCCCTGCCGCGTAGAGCAGCGCCTCCATCTCGAAGGAGTTCGAGATCGGCGCCCCCTCGAAGTAGGACCGCCACGCGTGGGCGAGCGCCGATCGCGCATGCTCCCTGCCCGCCATCCGCTCCGCGTCGAAGACGACGATGTGGGTGCCGCATTCGCCGGCGATCTCCCGTATCCAGTTCAAAAATCGCACGCAGTCCTCGATCTCGAAGACCGCCTGCTCGATATCGCACGCCACCTCCCTCATTGCGCTCACCTGAAGTGGAAGAGGGTGGACTGCTGGTTGACACCCTCCTCCCCGATCTCGTCGCTCTCCCCTTCTTCCACGCCTTCCTCCAGCTGCGCAAAGATCTGGGCCGCAATCCCCCGGCCCACGATCCGCCCGACGCGCTCCGGCCCCGCCTCCCGGATCGCGTCCGGGCTGGAGAGACCATTGTTGAAGAGCCGGCGGGCGCGGACGCGGCCGATCCCGCGGAGCCGGATGAGCGGCAGGAGTTCCCTCCTGATACCGTGCTTTATCCGGAGCTCCATGTCGGCGATGGGCCGGACGAGGTGGGGCGCAAACATCGCCGCCAGGTGCCTGCCCGCGTGGACGAGCCAGCCGACGCCCTCCACCAGACCGTAGATGTCGCCGGGGCCGACGCCGTAGCGTTCGCAGATCTCCTCCTCATCGACCTCGTTCGCCCAGTCGGCGAGGAGCAGCGCGGTTTTCACGCTCCGGTCAAAGGACTCCGCCGCGTGCCGGGGGATATCCATCCAGAGCTCGTCGCCGTGCTCGGCGAGGAACCGGTCCAGGAGATAGGCGTCGTTCTTCCGCACGTACAGGGTGGGTATGTCCGGCGTGGAGCAGAGGAGGTGGAGAAGACCGATGTCGCTGTAGCCATCCCGCTCGCTCATCGTACGGGCGATCAGCTCGGCGCTCCGGGGGTCGATGTAGAGCTTCGAGACGAGCGCGCCGTACTCGGTGGCCTCCAGCCACGCCCCCACCTCCAGGACCATCTCGGATTCGCACAGGAACTCCAGCACCCGGTCCACCGCCCGGCGCAGCGCGGTGGGGCTCTCACGGCATGCGGCGTAGAAGGTCCGCTCCATGAACCCCATCAGCTCGTCGTGCCGCCGGGCGAACCCGGTGGCGATGAGCGAGAGGATGTGCGTGCAGATGACCGACTCGTCCGCGCACCGGCTGCGGAGGTCCTCGGCGGGCGCCTCGATGTAGCAGTCGATGAGCTCGTCGACCATCTCCGCGCTCTTCGCGATCAGGACCGCCTCGCCGTAGGGGTCCAGGTGCGGCCGGCCGGCCCGGCCGGCCATCTGCCGGTACTCCCGGACCGGGATGGGCGCCATCCCCTCGCCGGCGGAGTAGCGGAGGTAGTCGCGGATGATCACCCGCCGGGCGGGGAGATTCAGGCCCGCGGCGAGCGTCGGCGTGGACGAGACGACCCTGATATGCCCCTCCCGGAAGCCTGCCTCCACGATCTGCCGCTCCTCCTTCTTCAGCCCCGCGTGGTGGAAGGCGGCGCCGGAAGCAACGCAGGCGGCGAGCGTCCGCCCCATATCGGTCTCGGCGTTCGCCCTGATCCGCTCCGCGTACCCGGCGAGGGCGGTGCTGTTCAGCTTGAGGCCCGCGGCGGCGCGTTTGGCGAACGCTTCCGCGTTCTTCCGGGAGCTGACGAAGACCAGGCACTGCCCGCCCTCATCCACCGTGTCCAGGCAGAGGTCCAGATCCTCGTGCCTGCTCCGCCGGGGAACGTCGCGGTCGCCGTCGGCGAAGCGGATGCGTCCCCGATGGTACACCCCCTCGCGGAGTTCCACGGGCCGCCAGTCGCTCTCCACCAGCTCCGCATCCAGCCAGGCGGCGAGCTCCTCCGGGTTGCCGATGGTGGCGGAGAGGGCGATGATCTGCATCTCCGGATTTCTGTGCCGGAGCTTCGTGATCACCATCTCCAGCGTCGCCCCCCGGTCTGCGTCGTCGATCAGGTGCACCTCGTCGATCACGAGCAGGGTGATGTCGACGAGCCAGGGGGCCCGGTTCCGCAGCAGCGAGTCCACCTTCTCGCTGGTCGCGACGATGATGTCGTTCTTCCCCAGGTACTCGTCCCGCCTGTCGAAGTCCCCGGTGGCGATACCGATCTTCACGCCCTTGCCGGAGAACTCCTCGTATTTTTCGCTGGCGAGGGCCCGCAGGGGAACGATGTAGAGGCACTTGCCCCCCTTCTCGATCTGGTGATGCATCGCCATCTCGGCAACGAGCGTCTTGCCGCTCGCCGTCGGGATCGCGATGAGGAGGTTCCTGCCGTCGAAGACCCCCTTCTCCACGCACGCCGCCTGCGGGGGGTAGAGGTCCACGATGCCGCGGCGGGCGTAGCGCGCCGCAAGGCGGGGCGGGATCGGGAGGTCGGCGACCTTCATGCAGGCACCGCCCCGGTGCAGAGGATGCGATGGATGGTCGGTATCACGTGTCCATGCCTTCCGATCAGTAGTAGTACTCCAGCATGTCGTGCTTCGCCTCCTTCTTTTTACGGTCGAGGAAGGCGTAGACATGCTCGTGGGGCACGCCCTGGAGGAGCATCTCCACGGCGCTCCGTGCCGTCTTTATCTGCCCGGGCAGCCCGATGATCGCGACGGTCTTGCCGTACACCGAGATGCTGGTGCCGGTCATGTCCTCGATCTGGGCCCGGGACGTCCCTCCCTTCCCGATGATACGGCCGCGGAGCCGCTCCAGCTGCCGGGGGGAGCTCGCCAGATCCGAGAGATCGATCACGTCGAGCATCACCTCCTCGTCCTCCAGGAGGCGGAAGGCGCGCTCCGGCGAGAACCCCCGGCTGATCGCCCGCACGAGCTCGATCGTGGTGAGCACGCGGACCGGATCGTCTCCCTCCACCACAACGAGCCCCTCGTGGCTGTCGATCTGGATGGATACACCGGTCTTCTCCTCGATTTCGCGTTTTATGGAGCCTGCCTTGCCGATGAGCGCCCCGATCCGGTTCGATGATATCTTAATCTCCTGTATCGCCATGGTGATCACTGTCTCCTCCATCTTTCAGGGTTCCCGGCGGGAAGTCCCGACGATCTCCTTCATGATCTCCTGTTCGTCCAGCACGTCGCAGTAGCGCGAGAAAAACCTGTTGACGTTCTTCACGTCCCGGAGGAGAAAGGCGAACGCCCGGGGATGATCTCGCGTCACCGCCTGCCCCATGTCGATGATATAGGGTTTCTCGCAGTAGAGGATATTGTATTCGGAGAGGTCGGCATGGACCAGCCGCGCCTGCCGGTAGAGCGTTTTTATATGGTCGAGGATCTGGCGGTAGGCGGCGGCAGGGTCGCCGAGATCCACCAGGCGCAGCTGGGGGCAGGGCACCTCATCCTCGCCCAGGAACTCCATCAGCAGGATGTTCCGGTCGAAGCCCAGGGGTTCGGGCACGGGGAGCCCCGCCTCGTACGCCCGCGTGAGGTTGCTGTACTCCTTCCTGGTCCAGGCGAAGACGATCTCCTTGCGCGATCCCCGGACGCTGGCGAAGCGGCGGTCTCCTGCCAGGTACTCGGTCATCGCCTTGAAGTTCGCGGTCTGGATGCGGTAGATCTTGATCGCGATCCCGCGGCCGTCCTGCTCGCCGTAGAAGACGTTTCCCTCCTTGCCGGTGCTGATCGCACCGCCGACGGCGGAGATCAGCTTCCTGTGGACAAGCCGGTAGAGGGCGATGAGGGTGACCTCGTCGAAGACGTCCTCTCTGACCTTCATCTGGTCCGCGTCCTTGATGCGGACCCCCATCGCCTCGATCTTCCGGTCGAACCGTTCCAGGACGTCTCTGCGGACCACGGGAGGATCACCCGTTCACGTATGCGCGGGCACCGGCGAGGATCTCGATGAGATAGTCGGCCGTCACCGTCTTCAGGTCGAGCGGATGGATCTCCCCGGCGGCATAGGCCCGCTCGAGCTCTCCGAAGCTCGAGAACACCCGATCCCCGCCGAACTTCGCGGGGCGTCTCATCCGCACCGTACCCGCCCGCGGGAAGACGTGGTGCTGCAGGATCTGGAGCACCGGGTTGCCCTCCACATGGGGCGGGCAGTAGGCCTTCTTCAGCTTCGCCCGGATCTCCTCCTCCGAATCGGCGACCGATACATAGTTGCCGGCGGAGGAGGACATCTTCCTGCCGTCGAGGCCGTTCAGGATCGGCGTGTGGATGCAGACCGGCGCCGGGTACCCGATGCTGGGGAGGTGCTCCCGGGCCAGCATGTGGATCTTCCGCTGGTCGATGCCGCCGACCGCCGCGTCCACCTGCAGGGTGGCGATGTCGACCATCTGCATGATGGGGTAGATCATCTGGGAGACGCTCGGGTGCTCCATCTGCCGCCCCACCTCGTCCATGCTGCGGCGCGCGCGGTTGAGGGTGATCTCCTGCGAGAGCTCGAGGACCTGCAGTTCGTACCCGGGTGCGAGCTGGATGTCGGACCCCAGGACGAAGGTTGCGCCGGACAGACCGATCGCCTCGAAACAGCGCCGGTTGTACTCGGCGAGGTCCCGGATCTCGTCCAGTGACCCCTTCCGGTTGAGGAACGCGTGGAGGTCGGCGACCAGGACGACGACCTCGAACCCGGCATCCCGCAGGTCCATCAGCTTGTTCACGGTGACGAGGTGCCCCAGGTGGATCTCGCCGCTCGGTTCGTAGCCTGCGTAGACCCGTTTTTTCTGACGGTCGAGGAGTGCCCGCAGCTCCTCGTCTGTGACGACCTCTACCGTGTTCCTCGTTGTCAGCGAATAGGGATCCATCAGAAGTACTGGGTGAGTTGGAGAGTTAATGCTTCTTCCGCCTGCGCCGACTTGTATGGAGTTCCGGCGGAGAAGGTGCGGATGCGCCGGCTCTTTCCGATGCTCCGAACGAACCCAGCCCAAAAGACGCCTGCGGGGCCGGCGCCAGCCGGAGGCCCGGTGGATGAGAGATCGATCGTCCGGCTCGGCCCGCAAACCCGCCGTGCCGGCAGCGACCTGCCGAAGTGTTCCGGGGAGGTTCTCTCTCACGTGCTGGCCGGACTCGCTTGCGGCATCGCCGGAAAGTGTGGACCGGAGCATGAGAAGACCGGAGAGTTTCAATATGGCCCCCCCGTATGCGTGGTTCCCGGGTTTCGGGACGACCTTTCAGCCAACCGTCCCGGAGAGTGGACCGGGCCGATCCCCTGGGTGCAATCCCCCGGGTGCACCGCGAGGAGAGCCTGAACGAACATGCTCTGATGCACCGTTGCCGCAGGAATCGACACGGTCTCCGATGCCTGCGGCCCCATAATTGGTTGCGACGTCAATCTTTTTGTCCCCGCGCCGCCAACCACCAAGGTACGCAAAACGGACCGGGAACAGAACGCCGGCCCTGCCGAATACCCAAGCGAGTCTGCACATGACGGACGGCGCCCAGCACCGCGATACCGGGACGGAAGGAACCCGGACCCTGCTCGCCGACCCGAAGGCCGCGATCGTCCGGCTCTCCGTGCCGATGATGGTCGCCATGACGTTGCTGACGCTCTACAACCTCGTCGACGCCTTCTGGGTTGCAGGCCTCGGAGCGGATGCGCTCGCCGCCATCGGGTTCACCTTCCCGCTCTTCTTCATCATCATCGGCCTGGCCAACGGCCTGGGCATCGGAGGTGGGGCGGCGATATCGCGGATGATCGGCGCCCGGAACAAGGCGGGCGCGGACAGCGTCGCCGTGCACACCATGCTGATGACGGCCGTACTCGCCGCCGCCGTCACCGTGCCGGTCTACCTCTTCGCCGGCGACCTCTTCGTGCTCCTCGGGGCGGGCGACGCCGCCGGGCTCGCGACCGAGTACGCCCGGGTGCTCTTCCTCGGGACGTTCTTCATCCTCTTCACTAACGTCGCGTACGCCATCCTCCGGGGTGAGGGCGATGCAAAGCGGGCGATGCGTGCGATGGTGGTCAGTTCGGTCGGCAACATGGTCCTCGACCCCATCCTGATCTACGCCCTCGGCATGGGCATCGCCGGGGCCGCCTGGGCGACCGTCCTCTCAATCATCGGCTCGGCGGCGATACTCGCCTACTGGCTCTTCGTGAAGAAGGACACCTACGTCAGCTTCAGGCTCAGGGGCTTCACCCCCAGAAGAAGCGTCATACGGGATATTCTCCGGGTGGGACTCCCGGCCTCCATGGAGCAGATGACCATGGCGGTGACGACGCTGGCCATCAACGGGATCATCGTCCTGGTCGCCAGCACCGACGGGGTGGCGGTCTACTCGGTCGGGTGGCGGGTGGTGATGATCGCGGTCACGCCCTTAATCGCTATCGCCACCGCGGTGGTGGCGGTGACGGGAGCAAGCTACGGGAGCAGGTCGTACACCAAGATGGAGTCCGCCCACCTCTATGCGGTCAGGCTCGGCCTTCTGATCGGGGCGGCGATCGCGGTGGCGACGTTCATCTTCGCCCCACAGATCGCGGCGGTCTTCACATCGTCGGAGGGCGCCGCCCGGCTCACACCGGACCTCGTGGCGTTCCTCCGGATCATGTGCCTCTTCTACCCCGTCGTGGGCTTCGGGATGTTCTCGTCCTCGCTCTTCCAGGGAACCGGGAGAGGGATAAACTCCCTCACGGTCACCATCCTGCGGACGGTGATCCTGACCATCGCGTTCGTCTGGGTGCTTGCGGTCTCGCTCGGGATGGGGCTTGACGGCGTCTGGTGGGGGATCGCAGCCGGGAACATCGTGGGGGCGCTGACCGGCTTCGCCTGGGCGCGCAGGTACACGGTCGCGCTCCTGAACACGCAGCCGCCGGCGGCGGGGGTGGAGGGATGACGCCCCCCCCGGGAGGCGGCCTGCCCGCACCATCCCGCCGGAGGCCCTGGCGGGATCGTCTCCCACCTCTCCCGCTCCACCCAGATCTACCTGGCAGAACGCCTCCTGCCCTGCAACATCGGCAGCGGGCAGTTCCCCGATCCGGCGGACGCGCCGGAGTCGCGCCGATGACTTCGGCGTATCTCACCTTCATCTGGCAGGGTACCGGGCAACTGTTTTTGGTGATTACTCAGTATAAGCCACAGGAGTATATCCAACAAAGACCTGGATGAGATCATCAAAAAGATCTCGGTCGCGATGGTTATACCTGAACTCCAGCTCTTTGAGATAGAGGGGGGATTTCCGGGCATCAACTCCATGGTATTT
>DAQY01000079.1 GCA_002503105.1 Methanomicrobiaceae archaeon UBA206 | reverse complement strand
ACATCGGAGTTATTCAACACAGTAGCCCCCTGCCATGTCGTCGGTTGCTTCATACTTGGCCAAGGTACGGTTGACAATCTCATCGGCTGTCAACCCGCCGTACGCATCGACACATCCCGCAATAACGATGATGGAAGCAAGGACTAAACTGAAAACAACTCCATTTCTTACCATATTCATCGCACTCTCCAACATCAAAGTGACGGCATCCTCCCGTAAAAGGCTATCAGGAAGCCCGCAACAAAGAGAAAAACCGCCAACAGCGTCCTATACCAACGTCCAACACCAGGATGGATGTCGGCATGAAATTTAATGGATCGCAGGAACGGAATTGACAGAGCCACTGCCAGCGCATACAATATCGACGATAACAAACGTGCCTCACCTATGTATTCTGGATACCAAATCGGAACAGCAAAACGGATGACCGTGGAGACCGCAAAAAGGATAAAAAAAAGTAAGGAGGGGTCTCAACATAACCCGGCACCTTCACACGCTTGTTCCGCACCCCAGTTGCACGCTTCGTAAGCTACGAAGAACTCGCATGCTACCAAGCAAGCTCCGGCACAAATAACAATAAAAGCCGGATGCATGGGCTTTAAGCAGATAGCACCGCAAACCTCATAACATCCCGCTGATGCAAGGCCCGCGCATATTCCACCGAATGCCCACATGCAAAAGTCACATACGATGCCGTCATCTTCTGTCGTACCCGCACCTGCGGGATCGTACCTTACCTTAGATACGAGACCATGCCATCATGCGCAACAACTGCTCGCGCATCTTTCCCGAGCTCGTTACTGGCAAACACTAGGAAGGCTTTTTCATCGGATGCTGTCTTGGTGAGGGGTATTGTTACAAGAGTGGTGGTTACAGTCATACTTTCGTTCGTTGTAACACCTCTAATTACTCGAATCTGCTCGGTAGAAAGGGCAAATCCATCACCGAGCAATTCATCCCTCAGGCGCTGAACAGCAGTATCTGAGAGTGCTTGTGCAATTGCAGCATTTTTCATATCTCCGGCGAGCTCGTCTGAACTTACTACAGTATTGGAGTCGTCCGCCACTCCGTCGCTCTCAATAAACGAGCAACCGGGGCAGGTTCCCGGTTCAAGGGGTTCGCACGCCATTGCCGGCACAACGCCCACGCTCACCAGCAGCACCGCCAGGAGCACGGAGCATGCCCGCATTCCGATGTTTCCGTTCATTTGTTTTCCTCCTCTAACGTCCCCGGAGGCAAAAGAGGCACAACCTTAAGTACGTGGAATGCGAACCACTCTTTCGCCTTCGGGCAGTGGGGGGTTCACCCTGCCCTGGACGGATTCGGGTGAACCTCCGCGGTTTTGCGGACGCCGTTTCGAGTATCCGCACAATAACCTGAACGGCGATCTATTTAGAAATTCTGTCAGATTTCTCTACACGTCAGCAGGTTTTTGCAAAAAGTGAGGAGAGAGATCCCGCTTCGGAAGACGAGGGCACGGGAGGGTTCCCCGCCTCCCCATAATCCCGACTTCTGGTCATCCCGGCCGGGATGAAAAACACCCTCTGCCTTTTACAGGGCATACGCTGGAAACAGGCGGCATGTATGAGCGTATCGTTTTTCGCCCTCATATCTGCATGCGGCTCACAGCGTGGCCTGCCGAGGCGCCCCTGACGTGCCTTTCGGGCAGCCCCGCAATAAAAATCGAGAGCCCAAAAAAAGTGTTTGCCCGTCTCCGCTTACCCGATGACCTTGAGCAGACCGTGGCGGGGCTCCAGCACCTCGCCGCCGCGCTTCAGCTGCTCGATGGCGTGCTCGATCTTGTCCCGGACGAAGCCCTGCTGGACGAGCGTCTCGATCACCTCGTGTGCCCGCGCCTGGCCACCGCTTTCGGCGGAGATGTTCCGGATCGCCTCCTTGACCGTTCTGATGATATCCCGCTGCGACTTCGACACGCCGGTCACCAGCTTGTCGATATCGAAGCTACCGCTCTCCGCATCGTAGGCGACCTGGCGGAGGCAGGTGTCCACGATCCGCAGCACCCGATCGGTATCGGAGGTGTCGATGGTGTTTGAGAGCCGCATCCGGGCGCTCGCCTCCGCCAGGCGCACGAGCGCCTCCAGCTGGCGGGCGGTGACCGGCATGGGCTTGTTGCCGCTGGCAAGGTTGCGCAGCCGCAGGTAGTACTGGATGAGGGCGTCCTGTGCCGCTTTGCTCATGATGGGGAAGCACGTCTTCTTTGCGTAGGCGATGTACTTGCGCAGGAGCGCGGGTTCGATGTCCGGAGTGACCGGCGCCAGCGCCCGCTGGATGTACTCCTCGCCGATATCGGGCAGGGGGCTGTACTCGTGCTGCTTGATCAGCTCGCCGACGCCGTGCGTCCTGATGATATGGCTGGCGATCGCGCCGTCCCGTTCCGCATCGGGCTGGTCGGTCATGACGAAGATCAGATCGAACCGCGAAAGGAGCGAGGGGGGCATGTTGATCTGCTCCGCGATCGGTACGAACTGATCGAACCGTCCCAGCTTCGGGTTCGCCGCCCCGAGGAGCGCGCACCGCGACTTCAGGGTCGCCGTGATGCCGGCCTTTGCGACCGAGATCGAGTTGCCGCACCAGACCGGAATGCCGTTGCGCCGGACATAGAGCGTGTGGTTCGGGACCTCAAGGCAGTAGATCCTGCCCTTATACGGCCGCTTCTCGATATGCCGCTGCCTGTTTGAGTTGACGTTGGGCTCGTTCTGGCCGTCGCGGACGAAGGTCACCTGGAAGGTATCGTGGGTCGCCGTCGATGTCCCGCCCCGCGGGGCGGGTGCGGCGGTCCCGGCCCCCCGCATGCGATGGACGTTCCCGGACCATCCCCTCTTCAGCAGGAGTTCGGTGACGTCGTCGGCAAGGACTTTCGAGGATGTGGTGTATGTCGGGACCCCGGTCGTTCTGTCGACGTAGCCGTCCCCGAGCATGAGCGCGTCGAGCAGGATCCCGATCTGCTCCGCAGGAAGGCGCTTGGCGTAGTCGGGGACGTACTTCTCGTGGCATCCCCCGAGGGGCGCGAGATGCTCTGCAAGTTGCTTTGCGTTGATCGCGAAGTTCTTGCCGTCGTAGGAGAAGCGGAACGGCAGCCGTTCAAGGCACTGCCGGATCTTCTCGGCCGACTCAGGGCTCTTCTGCGATATGATCACGCGGTAAGGGACTCCTGTCCGGGAGTGTCGCTGGACGAACCCTTTGGAGAGGAAGTAGCCCAGGAACTCGAGCCAGTCGTCCATCCTGACAGTGACGGGCTCGGTGAGCCTGCCTTTGGAGTTCTGGTTCACGAACCTGACGACGGGCGGGATCTCGTAGGTCTCCTGCCGCTCCCCCGCCCATACGGCGTTCTTCTTAAACCGCATCCGCTTGTGGATAGGAATCTCGTCCATGCGGATGAGCCGGAACCCCTCCCACTCGTCAGCGCGCCGGTTCAGGTTGACGTACATCCAGTGGTTCGGCGTGACCGCGAGGTCGACCTGCCGCGATTTGATGTAGTACAGCTCCCCGTCGTACTCCGAGGCCACAAAACCCGACGGGGATGCGTACTCGAGTCTGCCGTCGGGAGAGAGCGTCGCGACGCGGTCGTCCGCGGTTACGTCCCGGAACAGCTTCCACCCGCTCTCGGTGAGGACCTCGGTCTCGTCGTCATAGCACTGCTGCTCCATCGCCTCGTGCAGCGCACTCCGGTCTTCTTTCGCCATCTTGTCCATCTCGTCGACGGCGGCGATGCCCATGTCGGCGAGGACCAGCGCCCCCGCCTCGAGCGTCCAGCGGCCGTCGCCGAACTCGTCCTTGACGGCGGTCGCCGTCAGGCCCGCGGACGTCGACGACTTGCCGCTCGTGTAGATCCCGCGGGGGGAGAGTTTCACGACGTACCGCAGGATCTGACTCTTGGCGATGCCGGGATCTCCGACCAGCAGGACGTGGATGTCGCCGCGGAGGCGGGAGCCGTCCGGCATCTCCTTGGGGATGCCGCCGAAGAGCTGCAGCGCGATCGCCTCCTTCACGTCGTCGATGCCGTAGATCGTCGGCGCGATGGAGCGGGCGATCTTCTTGTAGATCGCGGGATCCTGCGAGAGCTCCCGGATCGCCGCCTCATCGTCATCGCTGATCTCCACCTCCTCGAACTCCTTCTCGGCCACCTCGATGGAGTTGCACTCCAGATAGATGTCGAAGAGCGTGCTCTTCTGTCCGTAATGGATCCGCTGGACGGACCGGAGGATGCCGTTCACCACCACCCGGTCGCCCGGCGAAACCATGCCGGTGAGGTCGTCGGTGACGTCGATATCCAGCGTCTGCGGCTGCTCCCCTCCCCGCAGGCCTTCCGGCGACTCCTGGATGCGGAGCTTCTGGGCGTCCACGAAACGGCAGCGGTTCTGTATCAGCTCCATCCTCGTCTTGCGCCCGCACTGCGGGCAGACGTCGGGCTCGTTGAACCTGCCGTACCCCTGCGGGATCGGGTCGGTGAACCTGCCGCACGACCGGCACTGGAAGACCGCACTGACGATCCGCGGCCGCACCTCGGTGGTCTTGCGGAGGATCCCCTCGATGGAGACGAAGGTGTTGATATGGTCGGCGCGGATGTTGCGGACGTTCGTCTTCTGGGGCAGATTGACGAACCGGATGTTGATGCCGCCTGGGTCCTGTCCATCCTTGAACTTGACGAGGTTGTGGTAGACTATGGCGTCGCGGATGTCCCCGATGACCTTGCCCGGGCTCCGCAGGAGCTCGAACGCCAGCCTGTTGTTCAGGATCTTCCTGTAATCGATGTAGAGCGACCGGCTGTAGGGGTATTCCCGTCCGAGCTCGGCGAGTTCCCGTTTGTACTGCTTCTTCAGGAACCTCGCCCACTCGACGACCGAGCCGCCGACCTCTACGGAGATATCTTCAGGCACGCCGCAATCCTCACGCACCCTTCTGTGCGGCGAGAACGAACTGTGCGATCAGCGCCTTCATCTGGATGTCGCTGCTGGCCCCTTCGGAGAGGCGGAAGTCGACCTCACCTAGGGCGTCGATGAGCTTCACCTTCAGCGTACGGTCCATATCCCGCTGGATCAGCGCACGGTAGCACTGGTTGATCAGCTCGTTCGGGGCGATCCCGCGGTCGTGGAGGAGCTCGCCCAGGAGCTGCTCCGCCTCGTTGAACTCCCCGCCGATCGAGCGATCGAGGAGCTCGCCGATCTCCTCGGGACGGGCGGTTGCCGTGATCTCGTAGATCATCGTCTCATCGATCGTCGGGTTCAGGATGGCGGCACCCTGGAGTGCGTTGATCGCCTTCCTCATATCTCCCTGCGCAATATAAACGATCGCATCGAGCGCACCGTCGGTGACGGTGAGCCCCTCGTGCGCCGCTATCCGCCGGATCTCCTCGACGACCGCCTCCCGGTCGAGGGGCCCGAATCGGTAGATGGCGCAGCGGCTCTGGATCGGGTCGATGATCTTTGAGGAGTAGTTGCACGACAGGATGAACCGGCAGGTCTGCGCGTACGTCTCCATCGTCCTGCGAAGCGCCGCCTGCGCGTCCGGCGTCAGCGCATCCGCCTCGTCCAGGAAGAGGACCTTGAACGAGGCGCCGGCAAGGGGGGACGTGCGGGCGAACTGTTTGATCTGGTTCCTGACGACGTCGATCCCCCGCTCATCGGACGCATTCATCTCGCGGAAGTTGGTCTGCCATGCGTCTCCGAAGAGCTCGCGGGCAAGAGCCACCGCTGCCGTCGTCTTGCCGACCCCTGCGCTTCCCGTGAAGAGGAGGTGCGGCAGATCGCCGGTCTTCACGTACGACTGAAGGCGCGCCACGATATCCTTCTGCCCCACCATCTCTTCCAGTTTTCTGGGCCTGTACTTCTCTATCCAGATCGTGCGGTTACCATCCATCCGCTCAGTTTTTTCGTCTCCGGCATCGTAAAGCCATCGCCGGCGGCCGGTCGGACCCACGGTGATCCTTTAGAGGGTTGAACGACAACCTCTGTATCAGCCGGACTGTGGAGACCCCGGAGGGGGCGTGCGAATGCCGGCCCTGCGGATTCGTCGGATCGATCGCGGACGAAGCGCCGGCACGCGTCCTGTACAGTCCCATCTCCTCCGGCCAATTCCGATCGGCCGGAGCATCTGGAGATATGCGCATGGAACCTGCAGAGCGGGTCTTTGCCCGCGAGTTCAACGCATCGCGGTGGGTGATGGACGACGGCGGCGACCGGAATGGACCATACGTGGTGACGCCGGGCGGCGCGTGGTGCCGCCGCGTCTTCATCGTCGGCGCGCTGACCGAACGAAGAGGGCGCGGAGGCGACGTCATGCATGCACGCGTCGCCGATCCCACCGGGGCGTTCGCCGTCGACATCGACCGGCAGCACCCAGACGTCGCTGCCACGCTCGAGTACATCGAGCCGCCGGAGTTCGTCGCCGTCACCGGCGGAGCGTCACTCTCCACGGCAGGTGCCCGGGCGCGTGCGTCCGTCGTACCCGAGGCGCTGAACGTGGTCGACCGCGCGATCCGCGATATCTGGGTGCTGCGGACTGCAGAGCGCACGCTTCAGCGCATCGAGGCGTTGCAGGCGTTTCTGCAGGGGTCACCCCGCGGCGGGCGCATCGAGGCCACGATCGGTCACTACCGCACCACCGATGCGGACCTCCGCGATCTTGCGGCGATGGTGCGGGCGGCGGTGGAGAGCGTGCGCCCCGGCGGAGGGGTGGGCGAGGTGAGGCCCGTGGACGGGAGGGAGATCGTCCTCGCGGTCATCGAAGAGCACGGCGGCGCCCGCGGCATTCCCCTGGATACGCTGGTTGCCCGGGGTGTGAAGGCCGGTCTCTCCGCACCGGCCGCAGCCCGTGCCGTGGAAGAACTTCTGGCGGCAGGCGAGTGCTATACGCCGTCAACAGGGATGATAAAACGGATTTAACACGATATGCGTCTCCATTTCGTCGAAGGCGGGCCGGCTCTTCTGGTTGAGAACACCCGGCGCGTCCTCGTCATTGCCGACCTGCATATGGGTATCGAGTCGGGCTTCGCGCGCCATGGCGTGCACATCGCGAGTCGGAGCGACGCCCGGGTGCAGCGGGCGGTCGCCTGCGTCGAAGCGACCGATCCCGATCTCCTGCTCCTGCTCGGCGACGTCAAGCATAACGTCCCGATTACGAGCCGACAGGAGTTTCAGGAGCTCCCCCGCGTGATCGACACACTCCGGGCCCTGGCGCCGCTCCGGGTGGCGCCGGGCAACCACGACGGAGGCCTGCCGAAGTTCCTTCGGCCAGACGAGCTGCTGCCCGTCGAAGGGGCGCTGATCGACGGCGTGGGCTACCTGCACGGCCACACCCACCCTGCTCCGGACCTCCTCGGGCACCTGGTCGTGCTCGGTCACCATCATCCGGTGGTGTCGCTCCAGGACGCGGTGGGGTGCGCCGCCCGCGCACAGCCGGCATTCCTCTACGCCGGGCTTCATGAGCGGTGCCTCCCCCGGGAGGAGGCGCCAGGACGGGGCGCCTCCACACGGCTGCTCTTCGTGCCGTCGTTCAACGAGCTCGCGGGCGGCATCGAGATTGTCAGGATCAGGGAGAGCGGGCTGTCCCCTCTCTCCCGGTGCATGAACGAGAGCACTGCGGAGGTGTACCTGGCAGATGGCACGTACGTCGGTTCCCTGGCATCGCTCTGCCCGGCAGAGGGCCGTTGACCTGCTGGACCCGCGGGTGCGGGAGGTCGTTCTGAAGCGAGGCTTTACCGCGCTCTCGGAAGCCCAGGAACAGGCGATCCCGCTCCTTCTGGCGGGCCGGAACCTCATCCTGGTCGCCCCGACTGGAACGGGCAAAACCGAGAGCGCGATGCTGCCGGTCTTCAACGGGCTCCTTGAAGCCGGGGGTACGGGGTTTGCGGCGCTGTACGTCACCCCGCTCCGCTCCCTCAACCGCGATATCCTCTCGCGGATGACGTGGTGGTGCCGCGAGCTGTCGCTCTCGGTGGGCGTGCGGCACGGCGACACACCGGCGTCGGAGCGGCGGAAGCAGGCGCTGAACCCCCCGCAACTCCTCATCACCACACCGGAAACCCTGCAGGCGCTCTTCATGGGGAAACGCCTGCGCCAGCACCTGAAGAACGTGCGGTACGTGGTGATCGACGAGATCCACGAGCTGGCGGGCAGCAAGCGGGGCGCGCAGCTCGCGGTCGCCCTCGAGCGGCTCGCCGAGTACGCCGGCGAGTTCCAGCGGATCGGGCTATCAGCGACCGTCGGAAACCCCGAGACCATCGGACGGTTCCTCTGCGGGATGCGTCCCTTCTCCCTCGTCGAGGTGCCGGTCGCCGCACACCTCGATATCGACGTGGCGTTCGCCGGTGAGGACTTCGCCGCGCAGGCGGCGACTGTCGGCCGCTACCTGGATCGCCTCGGGTCCACGCTGGTCTTCGTCAACACCCGGGTGACGGCCGAGAGTCTGGGGCACCGGCTCTTCGAGCGGGGCGACGTCGAAGTGCACCATGGCTCGCTCTCGAAGGACGTGCGGGTCGACGCCGAGGAGCGGTTCCGCCGGGGGGAGGTCCGGTCGCTGATCGCCACATCGTCGATGGAGCTCGGCATCGACATCGGGCACATCGAGCACGTGATCCAGTTCGGCTCACCCCGGCAGGTGTCGCGCCTGATCCAGCGGATCGGGCGGGCGGGGCACCATCTCGACGCCACCTCGCGCGGCACCGTGCTCGCCACCGGGTTCGACGATCTGCTCGAGTCCCTGGTGATCGCCCGGCGGGCGAAGGAGAACGAGTGCGAGGAGATCCGACCCCAGGTCAATGCGGCGGACGTGCTCGCCAACCAGATCGCGGCGATCGCCGTGGAGTACGGCGAGATCGATCTCGCGCGGGTGCGGGCGATCGTCGAGCGGTCGGGCTGCTTTACGGACTGCGGCCGGCTCCTGGACGACGTCTGCACGCAGATGGTAGAACACCGTCTGATCCGGCGGGACGGCACGCGCATCATCCGAACCGCCCGGGCGCGGCGGTACCTCGCCGGGAACCTCTCCATGATCCACGACGAGCGTAGGGTGGACGTCTTCGACATCGTCTCCCGCCGCACCGTCGGGACGCTCGATGAGTCGTTCGTTGTCGGGTGGATGCATACCGGCGCCGTCTTCGTCACCAAGGGGCAGCTCTGGCGGGTGCTGGAGATCGACGGCGGGCGGGTGACGGTGGAGCCCGCCACGAAGGCGAAGGGCGAGATCCCATCGTGGGAGGGGGAGCAGATTCCGGTGCCGTATGCGGTGGCGAGCGAGGTCGGGGCCCTGCGCAGGACCCGCGCCTTCGCCCGCTACTCCGACGACCCGGAGGTGATCCGCTCTGCGGAGCGGTCGATCGCCGGTATGGACGCTGGCAACTTCCCGGTCCCCTCCGACCGCCTGATCACGATCGAGAACGCCGACGAGGGCGTCGTCTGCAACGTCTGCGGGGGGCACAGGGCGAACGAAGCGCTGGCCCGTGCACTCTCCGTGCTGCTTTCGGCGCGCTTTGGGACGACCGTCGGGATCGAGGTGGGCGCCTACCGGTTCCTCCTCCGGCTCCCGCCGGAGGTGCGGGCGCTGGAGGTGAAGGAGATGCTCGCCGGGCTCGATCCTGCGCACATCGGCGGCGTTCTGCGGCTCGCCCTCAAGCGCACCGCGCTGTTCAAGTGGAAGCTGGTGCAGGTGGCGAAGAAGTTCGGCGCCATCGATGCGGATGCGGAGTACGAGCGGATCAGCATCCACCGCCTCATCGACCTCTTCGACGGCACGGTCATTGCGCAGGAGGCGTACCGGGAGATCTTCCGCGACTACATGGACGTGCACGCCGCCGCTGATATCCTGGCGGCGATCCACGGAGGGCGCATCGATATCGCCGTCGGAAGTTTGAGCCCGCTCGGGAGCGAGGGGATCACGTCGTCGCGCGACATGATCCCGCCGCCGACCGTGGATCAGGCGGTGATCGGGACGCTCATGCGCCGCCTGGAGCGGGAGGACGTGATCCTCTTCTGCATGAACTGCCGGGCGTGGAAGAGCAGGACGGTTGTCGCGCGGGTGCCCGACCGCCCGCAGTGCCCCCGGTGCGGCGCACGGCTGATCGCGGCGCTGAAACCGTGGGACGAGCGGATGATCCCGGCGGTCACGAAGAAGAACAAGACCCCGGAGGAACGGGCGTTCGAGGTGCGGATGCTGCGGAACGCCAACATCGTGCTCTCGAGCGGGAAGAAAGCGGTGATCGCGCTCGCCGCAAAGGGCGTCGGTCCGGAGGCAGCATCGCGCATCCTCGCCACGCTCTCTGAAGGGGACGCGTTCTACCGCGAGATCCTGAAAGCGGAGCGCACCTACGTCAGGACGCACAGGTTCTGGTAGCAATCGGTAAAAGAGGCGGCGGGGGGACCCCCTGAACCTATATGATGCTCGCGAGCCGATGCTCCAGGAAGTTCAGCCCCTGTTTGATATCCTCCATATTTTTGCCGCCGGTCAGGATGATCTTGCCCGAGCTGAAGAGGAGAGCGACGATCTTTGGGTTTTCGATGCGGTATACGAGCCCCGGGAACTGCTCCGGTTCATATTCGATATTCTCCAGGTTGAGGGTGATCACCACCTTGTTCAGGTTGATGTACTTCCCCATATCGTACGAGCAGACGATGTTCGTGATCGCCACCCGCGGTTCGTCGTACGTCTCGATGCCAGCATCTCTCAGCGACCGCACGATGATGTCCAGCCCGTCATGGAGATCCTGCTTGTTCCTGATGCCGGTGAGCACGACCTTCCCTGAAGAAAAGATCAGGGACGCGATCTTCGGATTCTCGATGCGGTAGACCGCCCCAGGAAACCGTTTGGCATTCAGCTCACAGTTTTTTATCTTTTCAGAAACTTTCGCGAGGTCGATCGAGTCGGCGATAGCTCCGGAGGCTACAATATTTTCGATTTTCAGTGACTCGTATCTCTTGTCATCCATCGATATGAGTATTGCCCTTTAAACCATAATACTAATGGATAATCTTTATGGAGACAGGTCCCGCGCCAGCCACGCGATCCTGTGCGTAACTCGAACCTGGAGAAATAAACGTGTCCGATCGCGTTGCGGGTGAAACAGCGTGAAAAACGGACCGATTATACACAGACTTCGCCGTAGGAGCCCGCACTGCGCCAACAGCGGCTCTGACGTCGTCGACGCATGGGCGAGAACGGACGGTGGTTCTTGCATACCGCGATCAGGAGGGGAACGAGATGGACACCACCCTCCACGACCCGAGCACGGCATCCCGCAGGGGGAACGTGCCGTGATCGGGTCGATGGGACGGTCTTCGCCCGGTTGGCATCCGCGAGGAGAGGAGGAGCGCGATCGGGCTAGACCGATCCGCAGGCTGATCGGGAGATGCAGAATCGCGCGAACCGTACGAACGGCGCACGTACCTCTGAGAGAGGCGAGGGTGAAACAGGACCTGGCATGACGGATGATGGCTACTTTTATTTTGTTAGAGGGACAATAGTATCAGGCGCGAGAGTTGCCGAGCCAGGTCAAAGGCGCTGGGTTCAGGGCCCAGTCTCGTAGGAGTTCACCGGTTCGAATCCGGTCTCTCGCATACGCCCTTCTGTGGTCCGCTGCCCGGACAAGAGAGAAGAAAGAGGCGGTGATCCGTCAGGGGGATCCGGCCCCTGTCTCGTTGAAGGCGGTGCGCCGGGGCTGCCCGCGTGTGTCGCTGCAACCAGGGCGCCGAAAGCCGATCTCCTTCAGGCCGTGCATATCCCGAGTGCCGGTAATTCCGTCTCTCGAATTCTATCTCTCTTCGTAGGGTTCGATCGGCTCCACCCCCTATCGATCACGGCCTGCAGTCCTCGCTCAATCCGAACCCCGCGCCCCTCTGGCTCGGAGAAACAACACGGGTCCGGATGGTTTCCCACGCTCGACACGACCAGAATGGTCGAAGACTTCATCCGGAAAGCACAGCGGCGAATACCGGCGGCGGGCGCTGTGGGAGCGCCTGCCGCGGAAGGTCATGTATCAGACGTTCAAGAAGATCATCGAATGAACTCATCCCAAAATTG
>DAQY01000094.1 GCA_002503105.1 Methanomicrobiaceae archaeon UBA206 | reverse complement strand
CCCGGCGGGACGGCGGGTGCTTGAGCACCCTCTGGGTGCGAAGTGCGACGGTCCGCAGGACCGGAGCATGAGAAGACCGAAGGTCTTCGAAGGTGTCCCCCTCCCGGCAGAGACGTTTTGGGATGACCTCGTTGATATGACAGGGGAGACGGCGGATATTAAACTTGATATCGCGCCGTGAAGGTTATCCGCCCGAGGAAAGAAACACGACGTTTTCCGTTAAAAAAAGAGATTTTCGGAGAGAGAGCGCAGACCCTACATCTGCACCTGCGCGAGAGCGTCGTAGACGATCTTTCTGTAGACGTCAGGCCGCGTCCCGTAGTGCTCCTGCGCACTACGGGAGTCCCCGGTGGTGCCGAAGGCGTCCAGGCGGTCGAGCGTATCGCGGGCGGTATCGAGCACCCAGAGATCCCGCGTCTCCCGATCCACCACCGAGACGGACTCCGCCCGGACCGAGACCAGGTACGCCCCGTCAGGGGTCTCGTAGACGTTCGGCTTGCCGACCACCGCCACGAACGCCGGAGGTTCGATCCGTGCCAGCTGTTGCATCGCCTCGGGCTGATAGGACCCCGCCATGATGAAGAAGGTCCCGGTCGGATCGACCACCCTGCCGCGGTAGAAGACGTTCTGGTCACCCTGCCGCTGTTTTTCGGTGAGCGTCCCGACGATGAAGACGCGGTTGCACCGGACTCCGCTCGGGAGGAGTGCGTACGTGGGGCTCTTCTCATCCTCGGTCTCCTTGAACTGCACCCTGATCTCACGGAATTCAGACGCAAAGACCCTTCGGGCGGGTTCCCGCTCGAACGACGCCTGCCGCCGGTTCATGCCGCCTCACCCCCTGCACGGTTCAGCAGCGCGGCCAGCTCCGCAGGGTCGAACGCGACCGGCGTGCACGTGTTCACCAGCAGCCTGCCATCGATCTCGTTGCCGCTGCAGGTGAAGTACCTGCCGAGCACCGCGCCTCTGATGCGGTAGAAGACCTCGTCCATGCCGAGCGGGTTGCTCTCTGCGATCTCGACGGCATCCCCGAGGCTGATGCCGGTCAGCTCCTCCACCAGCGCGCGCTGGAGCAGGATATTGCGCGCCCGTTTCCCGTCGTCCAGCACGCTCTTCAGACGGAGATCGTACCGGAAGTTGGGCTGGATCTCGTGCACCGGACAGTAGTTCTGACGGGAGAGGGTTCGGTTGCACCCCTCGACCGGGCAGCGCTTGATCAGGCCCGATCCCGGGGCAATATGGACGATGGCGCCCGTAGCGGCAGTCTCATTCCGCCCCACCTCGATATCGCCCTCATCGGCGATGTATGTGGCGGTACTCAGGTTGAGGGAGAGCCTGCCCTGGTACTCGTCGACGGAGGCGTAGTAGATATTATAGACGGTATCAAGCTCCAGCTTCTCCTTACCGTCCTCCTTCCAGATGGTGAACCTGATGGTTCCGGTCTCGTCACCGAGAAGCCCGGTCTGGAGCATGCGGTTGTGCACCACGTCCCATTCCTGAATCATCTTCGCCCGCACGCTTCCCACACCGGGCCGGAGCTCCGCGATCGGCGTAACCGAGGGGACGAGCGGGAGATCCCTCTCCATCTGCGAGATCGTCGTGCCGGAATGGATCTTCAGGTTCGGTGCGCCCCGGTACTCGTCGACGACCGCCGACTCGATCCGGTACCAGTGCCCGTACTCCATCATCGGTGCGCCGGCACGCGTCCAGGTCACGAACCGGATCGCCCCGGTTGAGTCTGCGATGACCCCGGTCTGCGCGATCGAGGGCGAAAGCGACGGGGTCAGCGCAACGATCTTGCCCTCGATCGTCACCCACTCCCCGGGAACGACGTCGTGGATGGCCCGGAGCTCCGACGACGTGCCGCCGATGCCGCTCAGGGAGTGCTCTCGGGCGAGATCGTTTGTGACCGTGCGCTCCGCCTCTGCAATGTGAACACCGAACTCCTCGACGAGGCGCCGGAGTCTCGATTCGACCTTCTGCCGGTCGACAGAAGCGCCTCTCGCTTCGATTTTCTGGGAGATTCTCTCTGCAACTTCGGATAGATCCATGTTACATCTCCAGTAAACACTTCACGCTGCGAGGGTATAACGTACGGCTGTGCGGTGTGAAAATGAATGCCGCCCCTCCAGGAGCGGTCCCGGCCGCAGTCCGCCCGCCTGAACAGGCAGCGTGCGGAGACACAGCACTCGAACGTATATATAGAGGCAAAAACAACATCAGTGGCATGACGTTATCAGCAGACAGTACGATTGCGGAACTCCTGCGTCAGAAGCCAGAGTCGGCACAGGTTCTCTTCCAGTTCGGTATGGGATGCCTCGGCTGCGCCATCGCGAACAACGAGACGATCAGGGAGGCCGCCCAGGTACACGGCATACCGCTGAACGAGATGCTCGCTGCACTCGGCATTCCGGAGGAGGCCTAAGACCGGCCCTGCAACGAGCAACGTTCTCTGAACCGCTTCACCTCTTTGAGTGAAGCCTCGGGATTCCTCTTGACATAATCCGCAACGGCCGGCAGGTGGAGAAGGATACAGCGGGCACAGCCCCAGGCCATGCCGCCGCTCGCGCTCTTCACCCATCCCCCGAGCTCCTCGTCCCCGCACGGGTAGTACGGACAGTAGCAGAAGTCGCACCGCTGCCCCTCAAAATGGCAGGGATAGTACGGGCAGTTCTCATGCCGCCATTCCACCCAGCGGTCGCCGCCGTCGCCGTACCGGCTGAAGATGAAGAACGAGGATCCTGCCCGCTGCACCTCCCCCGAATACCGTTTCAACGCCTGCTGAACACCGTAGTGGACGGCTGCATACACCCGCCGCCCGGCCTCGGTGAGGGTGCCGGCGTAGGTGTGGCGAACCGCATCGTCCTCGTGCGCAACGATGACCGCATCGGTGGTTGTACCGGAGAAACCGTATCCCATATCGTGGAGCGCCTGCGCCTTTGCCTCCGTTACGGTGACGATCGTCTCCAAGAGTGCCGCATCGGTCATCCCCTCCCGCGAGTAGACTATCACGTTGATGGTATGGCGTTCATGCGGATGGTGCGGGTTCGGGTTGCTCACCCCGGCCGTGACAAAGACCGTGATGAAGTCATACTGGAGGACGCAGAGGTGCCGCATGGCAACGGCGGTCAGCAGCCCGTAGTAATCGCTCGAAAACCCCTGCGCTGCAACGACCAGATCCATGTACTTCGCCGGGTCAGCATGATCGAAGGATCGGGACACAGTATGGTTGAAGATCGTCGTAACCCTGCCGATGCCGCCGCCGATACCGGTGCTCGCCGCCCGGAACGTGCCGCGCAGGAAAAGCGTGCCGTCTCTGATGAAGTATCTCATACCACGGAATAGCGGACCCTGTCCTTCAGTTCCTGCTGCTTGCCCGCATTCCAGCCCGCAACGTCCTGCAGGTATCCGGTGACCCTGCTGATCTGCACCACGTCGTGGCTACCGCACTCCGGACAGACGGGACTGCCGCAGAGGGGGCAGTACTCGATCCGCTCGACGATGGTATGGGAGCATCTGCAGTGGTCGAGCGGGCACATGATCTCAAGATGCGTCTCGCCGCAGTTGGGGCACGGGATCTCATCCACGACGAAATGGCAGGTGTGGCACTTGTACCTCCGCGCCTCGGTCGGGATATCTTCAAGCCGGGTGTACCGGTCCGCCAGTTCACGCTGCTCCGGGCTCCAGTTCATAGTATCACTGTATAACGGGGCATTATTTAACTGTTCAGATGATGCCAGGCCGCATCCGCCTCAGGCCACTCATAGGGCTCTTCACTCCGGTCGCATCTGCGGCGCGACCGATCGGAACGGGACTCTCATCACCGGCGGATGCGGGCCATGCGGGCGGCTTCGGCCGCCGGGTCCTGCGCCTCGTAGATGCTCCTCCCCACGATCACGCCGTCGACCAGACGCGCCACCGCATCCAGGTCCCCCCCCTGCGCCCCCACGCCCGGGGAATAGATCGCGAGCGACCCGACGATCTCGCGGAGGCGGGCGATCCGCTCCGGACGGGTGGCGGGCGCGATGATGCCATCCGCCCGGCACGCGACGGCCAGCGCCGCAAGCCTCTCGGCGGTGCCGCCATGGAAGAACTCGGTGGCGCCGGGATGGCTCATCTCCGCCACGACGTAGCACGCTCCCCCCCGGTTGTGCGCCACCTCCACACAGGTTCTGGCCGCGTCGGCGCCGACGAAGCCGTGGACGATCACCGCGTCAAAACCGGCCGAAAAGACCTGTTCGCAGATCAGGCGGTTGGTGTTCGGGATGTCCGCCACCTTGAAGTCCGCGATCAGGGGGAGGCCGGTGCCGGCAAGGTCGCGGACGATCTCGAGGCCCGCAGACAGCACGAGCGGATAGCCGACCTTGACGGCGTCGATGAAGGGGGCGCACTCCTCCGCTGTCCGGGTCGCCCGGTGCCGGTCGAGAACGTCCAGGGCCAGGATCAGGTCGGTCATGATGACGCCAGCCTCTCGAGCACCGCCGCGACCAGCAGCGGCAGGGTGACGGTCGCATCGCCGTAGACGGTCACCGCCTGCGCCTCTCCGGTGAGCTTGCCCCATGATCGGGCCTCGTCCAGCGTCGCCCCCGACAGACCGCCGAGATCGGGCCGATCTCCGGTGAGCTGCACCGCGTAATCGAACCCGTTCCCGGTCATCAGCATGCTCTGGAGGATGTAGTTCTTCGGAACCCCCCCGCCCACCAGGAGCGCTCCGGTCCGCTCCGCCGCAAAGCAGCGGTCGAGCAGCCCCGGCATGTCGGCGAAGGCGTCCACGACGACCCGGTGCGTCTGGGAGTACAGCCAGTACTGCAGCCCGAGCATGGAGTCCTGCACAGCAGGGCAGTAGACCGGGATCTCCGCCCGGGCCGCAGCGGCGAGGATACCTGTATCCAGGCGGCTGCCGATCAGGCGCAGCAGAGCGCAGATCGAGACCGTCGACCCCTCCACAAGATTCGACAGAACGTCCTGCATGAACCTCTCGAACCGGACGAACGCTGCGTTCGGGAGGTAGATGTCATGGATCCGGTTGATCTCCTGCTCCCGCAGCGCGACGTCCGATACGGCGGCGCTGCCGTGGTAGTGGCGGCACCCGATCGCCTCGATGATGTCGTGCGTGAGGTTTGCGCCGGTCGAGACCAGCACGTCGATGTGCCCCCGCCGGATCAGGTCGGCGACGATGCCGCCCATCCCGCCTGGAACCATGGCGCCGGCCAGCCCGAAGAACCGCACGGCCTTCTCGTCCCGCAGCATCCGCTCGTATATGTCGGCGGCGCTGGAGAGCGCTCCGGCGTTGTACGCGCCGGCTCTCCCGAGCTCCTCCACCAGCTCGCCGACCGTCATGCCCGGGCGTACCCGCACCTGCTCCACCGCATCCCCGTACTCTACGGTCATGGTCGTTGTACACCAGCTCTACAGGGCGTATGGCGTTCATAGACGATAACAATTGCTTGGATGGGGAATGGGGAATGGGGGACGAGGGCGCGGAAGGCCGAGATGCCGAAACCATCCGGGGTTGCGTCTGCAGCAGGAGAGATGAGAGCCCGCCGTCTGGCGTACATGAGAGGCGCAGCGCTGCCACGGGTTTCAGTCTCCGCCGCCGTCACCGCCCGGGCATCCCGGCCAGGCGGGCGCGCCCCGCACCAGCGGTCGTGCGAGGTGCCGCCGCGCCGAGGGCGGCACCTCGTACCAGCCGGGCGCGATCCGCCGCTCGATTCGCTCGACCTCGGGTTCCGTCGCCCGTGCGCCGCATACCCGGCACTTGTAGCCCTTCCCCCGCCCGGCACTGGTCATCCGCCGCCGACAGGCCACGCAGACCGGAGGGCGGATACGGAACGCCTCTGCAAGGGTGCGGACGCAGAGCTTCTCCAGGTTGATGCTGCCCTTCCTGCAGCTCCCGACGGCGACCACTGTATCGCCGGGGATGAGGGCCCGGACGACATCCCTGAACCCCTTGGTGGGTTCGTACGCCATCGCCCGGATGGTGCCGCCCCGATCCTCGAGCAGCACCGAGACGTGCCCGCCCGGACCGGTCTCGGGCTCACCGGCGACCGTGCCCGGGATGATGTAGGACCGCCCCTCCGCAAGCCCGCCGATCGTGCCCGGGATCAGGTGGGCATCCGTCCCCTGATTGGTGACGAACACCTGCTCGCATGCCGGCTCTTCGGACCTGATCCGCGATCGGGCCTTCCGCACCCATTCCGGGCTCTCGCCCCGGATGCCGAAGAGGACCGGGTCGGGGGTGCGCGGAACGCAGACCAGCACGTCGTTCTCCCGATCCACCGAGTCCCAGGTATGCGGGTAGGTCGCCTCCTCGGCGCCGAAGACGCTCTCCCGATCCACCCGCCGGGGCGTCCCCCAGTTCTCCCGCTTCCGGTACGTCAGCAGCTCGTAGGTGCAGTCGGGAAGGACGCTCGCGACCGCTGCTGTTGCGCCGATCAGCCCCCGACGGTTCTTGTATCCCCGGTACCGGGCGCCGACCGCGTCCAGCAGTGCGCGTGCTTCGTCGATCCCGCAGAAGTCGCGGAGCGCCCGCTCGTAGAAGTCCTGTGGAGGGCGGGTCTCACAGACCACCACCCCGGGGTTGGTGTCCGGTGCGGCGAAATCGGCGAGGGCCTCAACGCACCGGCATGCGACGGCGAATGCGGTCTCCGGATCCCCCTCCGCCTCCAGGCAGACGGCGGCGTTCCCCCGCGTCTTGTGGATGACGTTCGGGTTCAGACGGACCAGCCGCACGGCCGATACCGGGATGCCCGAGCGCGGAAGCTCGCGCACCAGCACAGCACCGATATATGTGGTGCACATCCCGCCCGGAGAGTCCGTATCATCGATTCCGATCCACATAGTCCCCATATTTATATATTGTTCACCTGCCATATCGATTCGTACAGTCATGTCGCAGGATCGCCTCGCGCAGATGGTCATCAGCATCATGCTCCTTGCCGGGTACGACGTGTCGGAACGGTGCAATATCCGTCCGCGGAGCTTCGATGTCATCGCAAAGAAAGACGCCATACTCCTCATCATCAAGGTGGCGTCCCATATCGACAGCGTGAGCGCCGATATCGCCTGGGATCTCAACCAGTTCGCGCGCTATCTCGATGCCACGCCGCTCATCGTCGGGGAACGGGCACGGGACACCGGACTCGAGCGGGGTGTCGTATACATCAGGTACGGCCTCCTGGCCATCAATCCCGAGACGCTCTACGACTATTTCGTGGAGGGCGTCTCACCGATGGTCTATGCGTCGCCGGGCGGATTCTACGTGAAGATTAGAGGCGATCTCGTCCGCGAAATGCGTGAACGCTTCCAGATGTCGCTCGGCGACCTGGCATCGAAGCTCGGCGTCTCCCGCCGCACTATCAGCAAGTACGAGAGCGGGATGGGCACGACGCTGAACATCGCCATCAAGCTCGAGGAGCTCTTCAATGCCGTGCTGGTCGAGTCCATCGATCTGACCAGCTACCATACGCCGGCTGCGCCGGCCAGCGAACCGAGGAGCGAAGAGGTACTCGCCGATCTGGAGCGGATGGGCATGGAGATCCACGCGATGCGGCAGGCGCCCTTCCAGGCACTGGCGTTGTTTGAGGAGCATACGATCCTGACGGCGTACGGGACATCGCAGAAGGTGGTGAAGCGCGCTTCGCTGATCGGGAACATCTCCCAGATCACAAAGACGCATGCCATGTGCGTTGTGACGGACTACAAAAAGCAGAAACGAATCGGCAAAACGCTTCTTATCGGTGGAGAGTACCTGCACTCGCTCGAAGACGGTGCAGAACTCATGGACATGATAAACGAGTGATAAGCTTTATATAGAACCACAAACCTACCTTTCTATCGCTTAACAACGGTGATAGCAATGTCAAGTCTTGGAGGACAACCGATTCTCATCCTGAAAGAGGGTAGTCAGCGTACCCGCGGTCGTGACGCACAGGGAGCAAACATCGCCGCTGCGAAGGCGGTGGCAAGCGCTGTACGGACGACGTTGGGCCCGAGGGGCATGGACAAGATGCTCGTCGACACCATCGGCGACGTCGTCATCACCAACGACGGCGTGACTATCCTCAAGGAGATGGATATCGAGCATCCGGCAGCAAAGATGATGGTCGAGATCGCGAAGACGCAGGACGACGAGGTCGGCGACGGCACCACCACGGCCGTCGTCATTGCGGGCGAGCTCCTGAAGCGTGCCGAGGACCTCCTCGACCAGGATGTGCATCCCACCGTCATCGCGCACGGCTTCCGCATGGCCGCTGACAAGTCGCACGAGATCCTCAACGACATTGCAGTCGCGGTCAAGCCAGACGATATCGAGATGCTCAGAAAGATCGCCGACACCGCCATGACCGGCAAGGGCGCCGAGGCGGCGAAGGAGAAGCTGACCGAGCTCGTGGTCAAGGCGGTCATGATGGTGGCCGACACGGACGGCACCGTCGACACCGACTTCGTCAAGGTGGAGAAGAAGGTCGGCGGCTCCGTCGAGGACTCCGATATCATCGAGGGCATGGTCATCGACAAGGAGCGCGTGCATCCCGCCATGCCCCGCAAGGTCGAGAACGCAAAGATCCTGCTCCTCAACGCGCCGGTCGAGTTCAAGAAGACCGAGGTCGACGCGGAGATCAGCATCACCAGCCCCGACCAGCTCCAGATGTTCCTGGATGAGGAGGAGCGGATGATCAAGAGCATCGTCGACAAGATCGTGGCAAGCGGCGCCAACGTGCTCTTCTGCCAGAAGGGCATCGACGACATCGCGCAGCACTACCTCGCAAAGGCGGGCATCCTCGCCGTCCGGCGCGTCAAGAAGAGCGATATGGAGAAGCTCGCGCGGGCGTGCGGCGCTTCCATCGTGAGCTCCATCGACGCCATCGCGCCCGAGGAGCTCGGAAAGGCGGGTGTCGTCGAGGAGCGCAAGATCTCCGGCGAAGAGATGATCTTCGTCACCGAGTGCGAGAATCCGAAGGCGGTCTCCATCATCATCCGCGGCGGCACCGAGCACGTCGTCGACGAACTCAACCGGGCCCTCGATGACGCCCTCCGCGTCGTCAGCGTCACAGTCGAAGACAAGAAGTTCGTGGCGGGCGGCGGTGCGCCCGAGATCGAGCTCTCGCTCCGGCTCCGCGACTACGCGGCGAGCGTCGGCGGGCGTGCACAGCTCGCTATCGAGTCATTCGCAAACGCGCTCGAGATCATCCCCCGCACCCTCGCAGAGAACGCCGGTCTCGACCCCATCGACATGCTCGTCGATCTCCGTGCAGCCCACGAGAAAGGCGGCAAGAACGCCAGGTACATCGGACTCGACGTCTTCAACGCGGCCACCGGCGACATGATGGAAGCGGGCGTCGTCGAGCCCCTGCGGATCAAGACCCAGGCGATCGCCAGCGCGGCGGAAGCTGCGATCATGATCCTCCGCATCGACGACGTCATCGCCGCGTCCAAGGAAACTCCTCCCGCCGGCGGCGCACGCGGTGAGGAGGAGATGGGCGGCGGCATGGGCGGCATGGGTGATATGCCTCCGATGTAAATACGACCGGATCGATAGAGTCCGGCAGGGAGAGGGAGATCATCCCCCGCCCGTCACCCTCTTTTCCCCCAAGCGCACGAATACCCTTTCATCACCACGCCCCGTGCCCCGGGGGGTCTCTGGCGGGATCCCGGTACAGCACGGCGTACGCCCTTTTATAACCTCCTGAAAACCTCCGGAACGGTTGAAACTCAAATAGAGTTGCACATCCTAAAAAGGTATGGAGGTCATCCCAAAACTCTCTGACGGGAGGGGGGCACCTTCGAAGACCTTCGGTCTTCTCATGCTCCGGTCCTGCGGACCGTCGCACTTCGCACCCAGAGGGTGCTCAAGCACCCGCCGTCCCGCCGGG
>DAQY01000005.1 GCA_002503105.1 Methanomicrobiaceae archaeon UBA206 | reverse complement strand
CAGTCAGTATTTATGGTTCATTCGAAGGACTGAACGATCATACTGCGCAGATCCACATAGATCCTCGAATGTCGGGCAATTTTGGGATGAGTTCATACAATACCCGTGATCCGGCACCAGCACCTCCGAGCCTTCAGGACGGAGAATGCGGTTTCCACGAGGCCTCTCCGGCGACGGAGTGCGGGATCAAAAGATCCGGCGATCGTGGTTGGCCCGGTTGTCCGGATGGCGGCAGGTGCCGGAGTCGGTGTCGCCGTCGGGATAACAGGGCCCGGGCCACAGTGATGAACGTCGCATGTACCGACAGGTGGGAGGTGCTCCTGGCGGAACGGCAGGAGCTCGAGAAGACCGGAGGCCTTCGAACGTCTCCCCCGCGTGGCGATCGGCCACCTCGATCCCCAGGGTCCGGGAACGCCTGCGGGATTTAAAAAGTATCGCCATTCCATTTCCTTGATGTAGTAGAGAAACTTCTGTCGGGAGAATACCGTGGTGCTTGATCGACCGCTCTTTAGCAAACGACCAGCAACCCCTCGATTTCGTTGATATACACCTTCCCTTATTTGAATTTATAGTGATGGTCGATGTTGAGATGCTGAGATGCTGAGGTCATCCCAAAACGCCTCTGCCGGGAGGGGGACACCTCTCCCACAACGAGCGTTTTTGCGGTGACCTCGAACATGAGGAGCCGCCCGTACCACCGGATCTCGCGGTCGAGAGGATGGGATTCTCGTTTCCAGAGGAATTCTGGCAGAGCCGTATCCGGCGCAGGGACGGTGAGACGGGACGATCGCCCCTCCGGCAGCGCTGGATCGCATACGTACTCGAATTCACGGTGCGAAGATCGCAGATGCGTGCACGCCAGCGCACGGGGAGGGAGCGGGTGCGCCGGGCTCAGGCGATCACCATTTTGTAGCTGGAGGCACGATAGTACGGTACCATGGTCAGGGCATTCGTCGCGATCGATCTGCCGGCGGAGATTCGGGAGAGGATCCGGGAGTCGCAGAAGATCGTGGCACGATCCGGTGGACGGTTGAACATCGTCGAGCCTGCCAACATCCACATCACGCTGAAGTTCTTGGGCGAGATCGACCCCTCGATGATCGAGCCGATCGCCCGGGCACTTCGGGCCGTCAACGCCGAGCCCTTCGAGGTGACGATCGACTGCGCCGTCTGCAATCCTCCGAAGAGACCCCGGGTGATCTGGTGCGACGTCGCGGACGCAGGTGAGTGCGCGGCCCTCGCCAGGCAGGTGGACGTCCTCCTCGAGCCGCTGGGATTTGCGCGGGAGAAACGCCCGTTCCGCCCTCACGTGACACTGGCGCGGGTGAAAGGGTTTGACCCGTCCATCCTGCGGCAGGTGAAGTGCACGCCGCAGGTTCCGGTCGGGACCTGCGAGGTGCGTTCGATCAAGCTCAAGAAGAGCACCCTCACCCCCCGCGGTGCGATATACGAGGATCTCGCGGAGGTCGAACTGTGAGCCGGTGCCCCTGTGAGGAGGATGTGCTGCACCGGATACGCCCCACGCCCGAGGAGCGTGCCTACATCCGAACCGTCGGGAGGATGCTGATCGATGCGGTTGAGCGGAGCGGCATGGCCAGGGCGATGGTGGTGGGATCGGTCGCCCGCGACACGTTCGTCCGGGGAGACCGGGACCTCGACATCTTCATGCTCTTCGATCCGTCGCTCTCCCGGGAGGATCTCGAGGAGCAGGGGCTTGCGCTCGCACGGCGGGTGGCGGAGGAGTTCGGTGCGCCGTGGCAGGAGAAGTACGCGGAGCATCCCTACATCAACGCCACCGTCGACACCCTCGACGTCGACCTGGTGCCCTGCTACGCCGTTTCGAGTGCGACGGAGATCAAGAGCGCCGTCGACCGGACGCCGTTCCACACCCGGTACGTCCAGCAGCAGATCGATGGCTACTCGGACGACGTGCTGCTGCTCAAGCAGTTCACGAAGGCCGGCGGCGTCTACGGATCGGACCATATGACCGAGGGGTTTTCGGGCTACCTCTGCGAACTTCTGGTGATCCATTACGGCGGGTTCCGCCCGCTGCTGGAAGCGGCATCCCGCTGGCGTCCTGGCGTCGTCATCGATATCGAGGGGCACGCGAGGAGGTCGTTCGACGACCCGCTGGTCGTCATCGATCCCGTCGATCCCGAACGGAACGTCGCGGCGGCGCTGTCGCTATCCCGGATGTTCGAGTTCGTGGAGCTGGCGCGGGGGTACCTGGATGAGCCCTCCGAAGCGTTCTTCTTTCCGCCGCAGCCGCCACTGCTCACCCGTGAGACGTTCTCCCGCGTTCTGGACGCCCGTGGCACGAAGCTCCTCTCCATCATCATCCCCACCCCCGCGCTCACCGCCGATACGGTCGTACCGCAGCTGCGCAAGTCGGCCGCTTCGATCCGGGAACTCCTGGAGCGGAACGAATTCTCCGTCAACCGCACCGACGTCTGCATGCAGAAGGAGAGAAGCATGATGCTCTTTGAGTTGCTGGTGGACGAGCTGCCCGCCGTGAGGCGGCACATCGGACCGCCGCTCTGGGCGCGGGCAAACGCGGAGCGGTTCGCGGCGAAGTACATCGGGCGGGACGTCTTCGCGGGTCCGTTCGTCGAGGACGGGCGCTACGTGGTGGAGATCGGCCGGGTGTACACCAGGGCGGCCGACCTGCTGCGGCCGGACGCGCTGTCCGATATCGCCCTCGGCAAACACATCAGGCAGTTCCTGGGGAGGAATTGGGTCGTCCTGGTCGGGAAGGAGTGCTGGGATGAAGATTTCGCTGCGTTCATCTCTGCGTTTCTGCAGCGTTCTTCACCTCTCACCCGCATCATCAGGAGGAGCTAGGAATGGTGGAGGGCCGGCTGTCGGTCCTCTTGCGTCGGATGACCTCTCTACCACGCTCCCCGGTGCGCACTCTGACGACATCGTCGACGGGGGATCACGAAGACCCTGCCGCCGCGCACGCCGTGGGCCACCGCATCGCCGGCGCTGCCGTGGATCACCACCGTTCCGCCATCCATCGTATTGCCCGGCGCATGCTCGGCATTTCCATACACGATCACGGTCGGTCCGCTCATGAACATGCAGAGGTCGCCGCCGGGAACGCCGTGGATGCGGATGGTGGCGTCTCCCCGCAGGCCGTTGGCGATGAACCGCTGTCCGAGGACGTTTTCCAGGACGATCTCCTCTGCACCCCCGGCCACCGCCTGCCGTATCTTCCGGTTGAGAGGGGTGTAGTGCAGCCCTCCCGCATCGATGACGACCCGCCTGCCCACACATGGCGTTCACGCCCCCACCTGTTTGACGTCCAGCATGTACCCGCGGAGCCGGTCGCGGTTGCCCTGCAGGCTCTCGATGCTGTTGATGCCCGCTGTGCCCATCACTTCGGCGAGCTCCAGCGTCCATGCTCTGATCAGGCTGGATACCTGCGTTGACGCCGCCTCCGGGTCCAGGCGGCGGACCAGATCTTCACGCTGCGTGGCAATCCCCCCCGGGGGGGCAGAGCCCCCGGTAACAGCTGCCGCAGACCCGGCACCCCATCGCCACCAGTGCAGCGGTGCCGATGTAGACGGCGTCGGCGCCGAGCGCGATCGCTTTTGCGATGTCCGCACTCTCCCTGATGCCCCGCTCGCGATGATAGAGACCTCGTTCCTGATCCCCTGGTCCCGCAGTTTCGCATCGACGCTCGCGGCCGCCTTGAAGACCCCCGACATTCTTCCCGGAGGAGTGGATGAGGGCGCTCCTGCGCGCGGTGTTCACCCGCACCACGATCTCGGTGACGATGTCGTCTTTGGGGGAGGTGCTGGAGGGCATCAGGCTGCGGTCCGGTTTGAAGAAGTACCGCCAGGGGATAATGTGGGCCGCACGCAGATTCGGCTGATCGTACGTGGGGATCCGCTCGTCGTGCACGATCGTCCCCCCTCTGTTTGAGCGTCGCCTCGAGTGCGTGCTTCGTCTCGTGGAGGTTGTCGAAGAACACGTGCAGCGCATAGTAGGTCTTTGAATTCAGGATACAGGCCGTATACGGCATATCCCGCCTCCTCTCCGCTCCCGCGCTCGTTCATCATGGAGAGGGCTCGTTAATGCTGGAGCCGTCCATCATCCGGCGCTGTCGATCCAGTACACCGATTATGCTGGAACTCATCCCAAAATTG
>DAQY01000040.1 GCA_002503105.1 Methanomicrobiaceae archaeon UBA206 | reverse complement strand
GAGAAAATGGCGAAGCATTTTCGAGCTGTGCCTGGCGGAACGGCAGGCGCATGAGAAGATGCGTGCACCACATACCATCTCGCACCGCCTTCGGCCGAACCGGGCGGCGGCGGTTCCGTCACGATCGCCTGGGGGAAGAGGTCGATCGTCTCCCCCGGTTCCGGCACGGCGGTGATGCAGCCGGTATAGATCTCGTGCCCCCCGCTCCCGATGGAGTAGCGCGCGAAAGGCAGATCTGCCGGGTTCACCGCGACGGTGAGCGACGTTCCGTCGATCGTTCCCCCGATACACACCGTCGAACCGGACCTCCGCCCCGTCGCCGTTGTACCAGTCCACGACGTAGCGGGCGGCGGGCTGCAGCGGCGGGTCGTTCATCCATGAGGAGATCGCCCCGGTGCACGACCACCGTTGTGTTCCCGTATTCCCTGATCTCCGCTCCGGGCGGCACGCCGATGACCGGATCGGCGACCGCCCCCGTCTCCTCATCGGCCGGAAAGTCCACCGTCACCCTATGCCGTCGGAAGCCCGTGAGATCAGTTCCGCTTCGCGGGTCATCCGGTCGACGACGTAGACCTAGTGCGATTGGTTGCCTGCCTCCATGATGTACGGGTCCTTCGGCAGCGGTGCGATCGCCTCGAACGCCAGGTACCGACCGTCGCCGGAGAGGGTAGGGTTCGTGAAACTCGAGTACTCCTCCCGCAGATCGGTCATGTTCACGATGCTGAACGTCTCGCCGGTCTCCCGGTCGTGCAGGGAGATGTCCCCGGGTGATCGCACCTGATAGAGCGTGGGGATGTAGTCACCTGCCGTGACGAAACGCGACGAACCGGCCGTCGAACTGCGTCCCCTGCACGGCATCCTTCTGCGGCCGCTCCTCGCTCGCGGCTCGCTCGCGGCGCACCCTGCGGCCAGCAGCATGACGATGAGCACCGCCGCCGGCCCCGCTGGCCGGTGCGCCCTCATCCATCTTCCATCCGCACGACGGTCGCCGCCTTTGCAAGTTCCTCAGGCGTGAAGACCGTGAAGGAAGACCTCTGACCGGAGGGCTCGGGGGCGATGGAGGACTGGTGGACCGCCCGCCGGGAGACGGCGATGGTGCGCCACGGCCGGTCGGTCGAGAAGACCGGTCGATCTCGATGCGGAGGGATCGCTCGAATAGGTCCTCTTGGAATACTTCGGCGTGGCGGAGAGGACGCGGCGGTTCTGTTCGGTCAGGTATACCCCGGAGCAGGTGAGGCTCTCCGTCCGGCACGACGACGCGGCCAGCGTGAGCGTTCACGGCGATCGAAGACCTGCCGTTCCGCGAGATCGCCTTCGGGGAGGAGGGCTGGTTATCGCCGCAGAAAGCCAGTCGGGGAGCCTTGGCTATACGGCCGAGTACAGCGACCTGTTCCTGCTCGAGAGCGGGACGCTCGTGCCGCTCCGTGAAGTGGGCACTGCTCCAGCACCGCTGTCCGGTTGTCCACGCCGCTCGCCGCGACCGCCGCGTTCCAGACGGCTGCGAGGGAGAGGCCGTAGGCGTTCGGGACGGCGGCAAACGCCTCCGCCTGCGGGCCTTCCCGGGGAGCCGTGCACCCGGCGGCGAGCCCGGATGCGAGGAGCAGCAGCACCGGTATGCACGGGAGTCTTTTCATCATCGTATCACACCAGTCCGTTTTATTTCCTGCCATAAAGCGTTTCTGGGCCGATCGTCTTCTCGAACGGGGCGGACGACGGGATCGACTGCCCTCACCCTCGCAGCAGGCAGCCCCGGCGCGGGGGGTCACATTTAAAAAAAAAGCCGTGGGCGGCGGCTTCGGCCGATGCGTCTCCTCACGGATCAGCCTGTGAGGTATTTTTTCACTGGCGTTTCCTATCGATTGCTTTATATAGAACCTCTGTGCTAACCTTACGGGTAAAGGAGGATTACCAGATGCTTGCTGGACAACCCGTTGTTATATTGCGCGAAAACGTGGAGCGCACCCGCGGTTTTGAGGCGCAGCGTTCGAATATCATGGCAGCGAAGGCCGTAGCAGCGGCCATTCGCACGACGCTTGGCCCCCGCGGCATGGACAAGATGCTCGTCAACTCCTCCGGCGACGTGGTGATCACGAACGACGGGGCCACCATCCTGCACGAGATCTCGGTGCAGCACCCCGCAGCCAAGATGGTCGTGGAGGTCGCCGAGACCCAGGACGACGAGGTCGGAGACGGCACCACCACCGCCACGGTGCTCGTGGGAGCGCTGATGGAGGAGGCGGAGAAGCTCCTCTCGCAGGAGATCCACCCCACCGTCATCGGGCACGGCTACCTGCTCGGCATGGAGAAGTCGCTTGAGATCCTCGACGACCTGGCGATCTCCGTCGGGTTCGACGACCGCGAGAACCTCCTCAAGATCGCCGACACCGCCACGACCGGCAAGGCCATCGAGGGGGTGAAGGAGAAACTCAGCGGCATCGTCGTGGACGCCGTGCAGCTGGTCGCCGATAAGACCGACGAGGGCAGGATCGTGGTCGACGAGGACGACGTGATGATCAAGAAGCAGGTCGGTGAGACGATGGACGACGCCGAGCTGGTCCGCGGCGTCGTCATCGACAAGAAGCGCGTCTTCGAGCAGATGCCCCGCGTGGTGACGGACGCCCGCGTCGCCCTGCTCGCGCAGCCGCTCGAGATCACCAAGACCCAGGTGAAGGCGAAGATCAAGATCACCACCTCGGACCAGATGAAGGCGTTCTCCGAGCAGGAGCGTGAGGCGTTGAAGCATCTGGCAGATCAGATCGTCGCCACCGGCGCGAACGTGGTCCTCTGCCAGAAGGGCATCGCCGATGCCGTGCAGTTCTACCTGGCGAAGCATGGCGTCCTCGCCCTCGAAGACGTCAAGGAGAACGATATGAAGTACGCCGCCCGCGCCCTCGGCGCCACCATCGTGAACAAGCCCGAGGAGCTGACCGAGGAGGCGCTCGGCCGTGCGGAGAAGGCGGAGCAGCTCGCCGACACCGAACTCACCGTCATCTCCGGCTGCCAGAACCCGAAGGCGGTCACCATCCTCCTGCGGGGCACCTCCCAGCTGCTCGTGGACGAGCTGGAGCGAGCGGTCTACGATGCAGCCCGCGTCGTGCAGGACGCTCTTGAGGACGGCAAGTTCGTCGTCGGCGGCGGATCGGTGGAGACGGAACTCCTGCTGCGTATCCGCGATTATGCAGCAAGCATCGGCGGACGCGCCCAGATGGCCATCGAAGCGTTCGCAAACGCCTTCGAGGTCATCCCCCGCACCCTCGCAGAGAACTCCGGCTTCGATCCGATCGACAAGCTGGTCGCGCTGAAAAAGGCGCACGCGGTGGGGCAGAAGTACGCCGGTCTGGACGTCTATACCGGTGCGGTCGTGGACATGAAGGAGGCGGGCGTCATCGAGCCGCTCCGCGTGAAGACCCAGGCGATCAAGAGCGCATCGGAGACCGCCAGCCTGCTCGTCCGCGTGGACGACATGATGATCACCCAGCCTGCGAAGAAGCGCGAGGGCGCGGAAGAGTAGACCTGGATCAGCCGCGCGATCCGGTCAGGAAGATCTCCACCTCCTCTTCTCCGATCTTTTCGTCCTGCGGCAGGCTCCTGCCGCCGGAGAGGATCAGCACGGTATCGGGGTTGATCCCGTACGCAAGCAGTGCATCCTCGTAGGTGTCGCCGGGGTTGCCCTGGTGGATGATCACCCTGCCGTCGGGGATGATGGTGAATCTGCAGATCATGGGCTCGATACCATTATGGTTGCCGGCGATAAATACTGTAGGTTATTCTCCTGCCGAGGTAGTCTAGTCCGGGAAGGCGGCGGCCTCGAAAGCCGCTGGTGCTCGGCACCACGGGAGTTCAAATCTCCCCCTCGGCGTTTGCTGTTTTCGCTCAAACCGCTGGCAAAAGGCATATTTACCCCTTTCTGACCCCCTTCCATACAGAGCTTCGCCGCACTGTCTGTAAAGGACCGAGAATTCCATCACGCCAAAGGAGTCTACGCGTACAGCTCAATTGCCCGCGGGCTCGAAGAGGGGAGGCTCGAGACCGCCCGGGAGAGAGGGATCCTCGTGGATAGCCTTGCGGGAGAAAATTACGTGTGAGCAGATTAAGAGATTTTAATATATTAAATGACCAGAGCTGGTCCGAACAGTCCTGCACCTCTGCACCACCTTCTGCCAGCGTGACGATCGTGTGTCCATCTTCCAGATCCAGAAAGGCGAGATAGCGAGCCTTCATGCGATCTGATCATTCCCCTTTATCTGTAAAACCCGAACACCTCACTTATTCGGGACAACACCGACCCGTCCAGCGGTACCATTCGAAAACCGAATCGATACAAACCTAATACGAGCAGAACAGGGGAGAGCCGAAGCGGGACAGCGAGAGCGGGGAAAACAGGGGGAACGTTGAGATGAGTGGAAAACTACCTGCAGCATTTTAATTATCCGCGCTTTTATGGCCCATCTCCTTCGTCAACGCCGTTCCAATTCCAAATATAATCGCCGATGCAACTACCACTTCAATATAGAGGCCGAAGATCAGGCCGCTGGTGAAAAATATTTCATAATTTGCCTCTCCGGCTGTTCCGAAGACTACAGCAATCGCATCGAAAAGTATTCCAAGCCCCGGGAGGCGATCTGCGAAGAGGGGTGGCGGACCTCCGGGCCACGATTCAGGGTTTATAAACAGGGCAAAGAGGAACGGAAGCTGGATCAGGGATCCGATCGTCATCGTACCTGTTCTTATTCTGCCCGGTAATTGCTCCCTGAAAAGTATGAGAATTTCGAAAAACACCA
>DAQY01000014.1 GCA_002503105.1 Methanomicrobiaceae archaeon UBA206 | reverse complement strand
CCCGGCGGGACGGCGGGTGCTTGAGCACCCTCTGGGTGCGAAGTGCGACGGTCCGCAGGACCGGAGCATGAGAAGACCGAAGGTCTTCGAAGGTGCCCCCCTCCCGTCAGAGAGTTTTGGGATGACCTCAGTATGTCTTCATGGCTGGAGGCAGGCCGGTACGCGATTGTCGGCATGAGCGGGAAGTGGACCGTAGGAGGGGTCTTCTGGATGCGACGCTTGCCCGAAGGGTAAGCGGAGCATGGGAAACCCGAAGGGTTTCGACGGGTGCCCCCGCCGTCTCGCCGCACCGGACGGCAGCGACGGAAAGCGGTCTGCCGTGTCCGGGTATCGCGCACCGGAATCAGCGGTGCCGATGCACTGCAGCGAACGCAGTGTTCTGCCGCCGGATCGGGTGCGCATGGCGTGCGGGCACCCGCCCAGGCCACGCCGTTCCGGACCGCGGGCGGACCTGGAAATCAGCCCGGGGTGAAATATTTTTCTCCGAATCTCACGGAAATTTTCCCGTTATCCGGAGAAAAAAGGATATTTTTGAAGAGACCTCCGGGATGGTTATTTATACACCTTTGCGTACAATCAACTGAATTGAGATGAGTGTTCCCAGGCCTGTTCTGATCCTTGTATGCGCGTCCGTCCTCGTCTGCGGCTGTACCGATGCCCCCCCTCCCGCCACCGGCGGGGGGATCGTCGATATCGCTCCCGCGGGGGTGCGGCAGACGTATACGCTGGAAGATGCACTGCTCGAGCTCGATGTATGGCATGTGGAGGGGCTGATCAACATCACCGGCATGACCGTCTACCGGATCCAGGGCGTGAACGTGGATATGGATGGGCGCGCCACCAGCTGGATTCTGGGCGCAGAGCAGGCGAATGAGAGTGTGTGGCTGGTGTACGGGGATGCAGGCTGGAGAGAGATAACCCTGCGCGCTCCGCTTCCCGGGCAGGAGATCGTCATGGCCGAGGTGCTCCCGCCCGAAGACCTCTTTGCGGCACAGGAAGAGCGGATACGCGCCGCGATGGCCGGGCATGGGGTGGATACCGCTGACCTGGCGCTTGCGGACGGGATCTACACGGTCACCGTACGCTCGGAGAGCGGGCTGGAGACCCTGGCGTTCCGGGCGGATACCGGGGAGGTGCTCGTATCGGATTGAACGGCGATGACGGCCTGCTGTCGCTCGACTTCCTGGCCGGGTTCACCATCTTCATGGTCGCCCTGGTCGTGGTGGTGAGCATGGTCCCCGGCCTCCTGGTCGGGCTCCAGAGCAGCGGCATCGACTACGACGCCGTCGCCTACCGGACCGGCGTCATTCTCGTCGAGGACCCCGGCTGGCCGGTCCATCCTCCCTGGGAGCTGTACGACGTCTACCACAAGGACGAGATCGAGCGGATGGGGCTTGCCGTATCGCGGGATACGCCCAATATCCTGCTCTCCACGAAGATCGAGAAGTTCTTCAACGGATCGGCCGACGGCTCGGGGTTCTTCGATTACCCGGACGACTACCGCCGGCGGGTGCTCTTCGGGGATTATCCCTATGTCTGCAACATCTCCATGAGCATCTTGGGCGGGCCGACTTACATGGTCGGCGACGCCAGGCCGCAGGGGTACGGCTACATCCGCCGCGTGGTGAAGGTGAAGGAGCCGAGCAGTGCGATCATCCAGGATAACGATCTGTACCGGGCGGCAGTGCCATCGAATCGGACGCAGTTCACGGTGCGCTTGAACTGCAGCGAGCTGCTGGATCCGTCCATCAGCCCCGCGTACCGCATCGACCCGCGGATCGAGAGGATCTCGGTGAAGATCGCGAACTTCAGTTACTATCTCAATAGCTCCCCGTACGCCACGCTGAAGAACGTCCGGTTCCACAAGAACTATGCGACGGGCAGCCTTCCTTTCCCGTACACCTCCATAAGCCCGGAGAAGTACCGATTCCAGATCGACGGGGTCGATACGACGCTGACCCCGAATGCTCACGTCAACAGCACGCTCTACCTCATGCTGCAGCCCGCTTCCCTTCCCATCGACCCGAACAGCGTCATCGATATCGTATTCACGTTCGAGGAGCCGGCACCGGACCCTCCCCGCACGACGATCTCCGGACTCCATCTTTACGACTACAACGCGACGAACGTCACCCGGCCCGACCTCACGTTCGGCGTCCTGGAGGTGGCGGTATGGTGAACGACACGGGGCAGCTCTACACGATGGAGGGCGTGGCCGCCGGGCTCATCATGCTGCTGACGGCGTACATCGTCATCAGCACCACGAGCGTCTACACGCCGGGGGACACCCATATCACCGATATGCAGCTGGAGCAGCTGGGCAGCGACGTGCTCGCGATGATGGATACGCCGGATACGGAGACGGGTGTGAGCGATCTGGAGGTTTTTGTCGATCACAACAACGCTACCGGGTTCGAAGCGACGTTTCTGGACTACTGCAACGCGACGACGGGCGGGGCCGTCGACAGCCTGCATATGAGCGCGACGATCTATTATCAGGATGGAGACGAGGTTAAGGAATACCTCTTCGTTCCGGCTGACGATTCATGGACGGGGAGGGAGTCTGCCGTACGGGCGACCCGCTGGGTGCAGCTGGATGAGCGCAGCCGAGGGCCGCCCCTCGACGATCGAGCGCGGGCCGTGCTGGTGGAGGTGCTGATATGGAGGGATTGAACGAAGAAGGCCAGTGGATCGTGCTGATGGGGCTGCTCGTCGCCGTGGCGATGTTCTTCCTGGCGCTGATCGTTAATCAGTCGGCGCTCGTCGGGCAGACGACGGCGGAGGGCGTGCTCGAGTTTCCGAAGAACGACATCAGGGACCTGAGAACGGAGATCTTCGATTGCGTCGACGAATTCGGCGATACCGTGGATGCAGATGTAAAAAAAGATATCGTCGTGATATCGCTCGAACGAAAGAACGCCGTGGTTGACTTCTCGGTTGATCCAGAGGTGGAAATCTCCGGCGGCCGCTGGCTGCACCCGGTAAAAATCCATTACAATAACGGGGTGACGGTGTACGATGAGACTGTGTATTACTGAGCGGGAACCGGGCGACGACGGGATCACCAACCTCATGGAGTACCTGATCCTCTCCGGGATTCTGCTCTTCCTGATGGTGGTGATGATGTTCACCGCAAACGCCGTCTTCATGGAGGGGCCTGCCGATACGCTCCGGTACCACGCCTTCGTCGACATCGGCAACGGCATCAGCAGCCGGATCGTGGATCTCTACGTCATCGCGCCCAACAACGGCACTATCAGCACGAAGTTCGACATCCCCGACGACGTGGCGGGCGGAGACTACTTCGTGGAGGTGGCGATGGAGGGGACCGACCAGCAGGTGCAGGTGAGCAGCGGCGACATCCGGAGCACCGTCTCCATCGCCGGCATCGGAGCGACAAAGGGCGTGACCGGCAACACGACCGGTGCGGGATGGAACGTCATCCAGTACGACTCGAAAGGATTTTGAGGGGGGTATGCGTGTGACGATGGACAACGATCGAGCGGTCTCAGAGTCGATCGGCTTTATTCTGATACTCGGGCTGGTGGTCGGCAGCATCGGCCTGGTGACGCTGTACGGCTACCCGGTGCTCCTGAAGGAGCAGAGCACCACCGACGTGCGGAACATGGAGCGGGCGATGATCGTCGTCCAGAACGATCTCAAGAGCCTCTGCTACAAGAACGTGCCCTATAAGGAGACCTCGCTGCAGGTGAGCGGCGGGACGCTCGAGGTGATCAACGCGTCGTCTGCTGCGGCTGAGAAGTTCCGGGTGTCTAATGCTACGGGCGTCGTTGCCGAGGTGAAGCTGGGCCGCCTCGAATACCGCTCCGACAGGGAAAACTATGTGATCACGCTGGAGAACGGCGCCGTGATGAAGCGCCAGGCCGACCAGACGGGATCGGTGATGCTCGCAGAACCCCGGTGGTTCTACGACCCCCCCACCCGCACCTTCGTCGTCTATCTGATCACATTCAACACGACCGAGTACATGTCAAAGACCGGTGTGGGTGCGGTGAAGATGAGCCTCCCCCAGAAGGTGACGCTCGTCGACGATGATCCCGGAACGGTGACGGTCGAATATACCGGCGGGGACTACTCCACCGCCTGGAGGAACTATCTGACGAGTCCGTCGGTCGGGATGGCGGAGACCGACCCGAATACATACGAAAATACGACGCCCGTCGACAGGCTCGTGGTAAAGGTATACGATGTCTGGGTACACGACATCTAGCGGAGGTCCCCGCCCCTCCGCGACCGCTGTCGGATGTGCCGGCGTCATCGCCGCTGGCACGGTGGAGAATAGCTACAGGTACCTGTTCTTTCTGAGCCACTCGACCTGGGGTTTTGTATAGCGGTAGATGATGTCGCACTTCTCGTCCTGGAAGCTCCAGGGGACGACGATCAGCACGTCTCCCTCCCGTATCCAGACCTTCTTCTTTATCTTGCCTTTAATCCGCCCCGTGCGCGTCACGCCGTCGAAACATCGAACCCTGATGTGATTGGCGCCCAGCATCAGTTCGGCGCATCCGAACATCTCCCTGTTGCGCTTGTTCGGCAACCGTACACGGACAATCTCGTTTTCACGGTCCTCCTCGCCCCCGGGTCTTCTTTTTGCCGTGTCTGTCAGTACATCATCTCCATCGAAGCGGTCGTTTGCGTTGTTTCCTCTGTTCTGGTGTTTGAACTGTGAGCTTATCAATTATTCTCTCGAATAACTATGCAGGCGCGGGGGCTTGAGAAACGGGAAACACCGCGCGCAGGACGGTCGGCCTCCAGGGAGGATGCGGCGTCTCCGCCCGTCCCACAGAGCGCAGGCAGGGCCTGTCGGGCACGCCTTCCCCGACTGTGGTGGCTGGTGGCTGATCGGGGATCCCCGCCCGAAGGAAGGTGGTTCGCGCCTGTCCGGCCGATATCGGCTTCTCCATCTTCCGCTCTGCCCGGGTCGGCCGCCGCGCAGCTCCACCGCCGCCCCGCCTCCACCGTCAGGCAGTCCGGTCGCCGGTCGCCGACATCCAGCTGGTGATCGCCGATCCGGCCGTGACGGTCGTCCAGCGGACGGACGCCCACATCTAATGGGCACGCCTGCGCAAACTCCTGGGCAATCCCCCCCCGAAGCGCGTGCGGAAGGACACCGTCGGCGACGAGCTGATCTGGGAGATGATCCTCGACCGCGTGCACGACGACCTGATCCTCGTCTCCCGCGATACCACTTACCGCAATCACGTTACCTTCCTCACCAGGGAGTACCGGGAGGGGACGGGGTGCCGGCTCGGCATCGAAGGGAACATCTCCGTCGCACTGCAGCAGATGGGCGTCGAGCCGTCTGGGGCGCTGCTGCGGATCGAGGGAAGGTGCCGGCGCTGATCGAGTAAGCAGGACGGGTGTTCCGCAGGGGTCATCCCGAAACTCCTGTGCCGGGAGGGGTCCCTCGCCCGAGCTGATAGCTCCGATACGCCCTGATTGCGGTTTTCGGCTGGTATTCAAGAGATCGTGTGGAGAAAGTCGTCGACCCTGCTGCCCGGATCCGGGTCGATCCTCGGACTTCGAGGCGATTCCGCATGAGGATCGATGTGAAGACGGAGAATGGAAACCGGATCACCGGCTCTGCAGAGAACCCCCCTGCGGGCGGCTGGCAGTTGCTTCTCTCTCCATGCTCTTTTTTCCGATGCGCCTGCCCTTCGGCCAGGCACATCCCTGAAGACCCCTCCCACGGTCCACTTCCCGGAGATGCCGCAGCGAACCCAGGCAGCATGTGAAAGAGAGAATCTTCCCGGGAAGTTTTCGAGCAGAGCCGGACGATCGGTCCTCATCGGTCGGGCCTGCGGCCGGCACGGCGTCTATCGTTGCCGGACCATTCTGTATGGCGGCTGTTCCCCCCGTGCTCCGTCGGGCCGACCCTTCATCGAGTGTCCAGCTCGCTCCGGGAAGCACCGGGGTGGACGAGCGACGGCGGAGCACAGTTCTACCCGGTTTAGGGTGTCGGGCGCTCCACAGGCCTGCGTGCATCACTCCCGGAGGTGAAAAACCCAGTCGCCGCCCAGGTCGGTGAGACTGTAGACGATCCAGTTTCCCTGCTGGTCGCCGACGATCAGCCCCGCCTTCTTCAGCACAGAGAGGTGGTAGGAGAGCTTTGAGTCGGCGATGCCGAGCACCGCCTTGATCACGCAGACGCAGAGCGGCTGCACCGCGAGCATGGCGAGGATCTTCAGCCGCAGCGGGTCGGCGAGCGCGCGGTGAACGGTGCTCTCTCGCTCAAGCGTCTCATCGCCCGGCAGCCGCTCCACCAGCCCATCGATACCGCCGCACCGGCAGAGCGATTCCTCGACCCCCGCCGGGAGGGGGAGCGGTGCATTCTGATGCAGTTCGTCTTCCGGCATCCGACGATCACACCCGATACTTCAAGTAGTATGAAATGGAGGTGTCTATACCTTTCCCCGCTGTCGTACGGCGTACGGACCATCCACTTGATAGCAGATGAGAAGAGGCATGGGCGAGATCAGCGTCGGTTTCATCGGCGGCGCAGGGTTGCACGGCCATCCTGGCCGGCAACATCCCCGGCATCGGTGGATATCGTGTTTCTCGGCCTTCACCCGCCGGCCATCGGAGGGGTGCTGCCTTCGGTCGCCCCGGCAGCCTTCTTCACGCGGGCCTGCGGTCGAAACGACTTCATTGGCGCTTTGGAAACGGTTCTCATCAGGACTGACCAGATCCAGCCGATTCGTTGCGGTGATCTCCCGTACTCCTCCGCGTGCGCTACCGTCCCGAGTGGATCGGATGAGAATCGCCACGGCGAAATGAGTGTGAGTGGAAGGGATCACCTTCCGAGCTGCGGGCGCTGGCGAGTTTGAGCAGCCGCAGGGTGTGAACCTGTCGGATCCGGCAACCATCTCCGGAAAGGGCTCTCCGCAGAATCCTGGAAGACCATAACCTTTATGTGCCGACGCTCCCCACCATATTTCAAATTTATTTGAAATTCGAACCATGCCACGATGGAGCGTACTTCCCATGACAGACGACACCGACAAAAACCAGAAGTCTGGCATCGCCGGAAGAATCAGGAGACTCTTCACGCCGGAGAACGGCTGCAGCTGCTGCTGCGGCGACGTGAAGATCGTGCCGAAGAAGACGGGCGAGAAGAAGGAGGAAGCGGACGATGGCGGACGAGCCGACGACCCCGACCGAGGACGAACTGGTTGAGGAGATCCGTGCCTGGGCGGAGAAGTACGCCCGCGAGCACGATCTGGTGCTCAACCCGGACGAACGGGTAACGGGTGCGGAACGCCGTCGTTCGTCATCGCCGCGCTCGCCTTTCCTGCCGGAGTGATCCCTCCTGATGAGGAGGCGTATGGTGGCCATGCCGGAGCGCGAACCGCCCGAAGAGGAGCGGTGAGGGGTTCGGATGGATGTCGTCACCAGCCTGATCACCGCCTGGCAGTTCTTCGTCGTCATCGCCGGGGAGCTGATCCTGCTCTTCGTCGGGATCACCTTCCTCGTCGGGCTCCTCCACGCCTACGTGCCGGAAGAGCGGATACGGAGCGTGCTCACCGGAAAGCGCCAGGGCGCCGGGAATGTTCTCGGGGCGGGGTTCGGCGCCCTCACCCCGTTCTGCTCCTGCTCGACGATTCCCATCCTCCTCGGGCTGCTCGACGCCGGGATTCCGTTCGGCGTCTGCATGTCGTTCCTGCTTGCATCCCCGCTCCTGAATCCCGTGATCCTCTCGCTGCTGGCGGCACTGGTGGGCATCGTCCCGACCGCCGTCTATGCCGGGATCACCTTTGCGGCAGCGGCAGGGATCGGGGCGCTCCTAGGGCGGCTCGGATACGAGCGGTACGTGAAGGACGTCACGATCGCCGCCCGGCCGGAGCCGTGCGACTGCAACGCCAGCCACGGGGCACGGATTCGCGGGGCGTTCGCCTTCGCCTTCGCCCTGTTCCGGCAGGTGCTCCCCTACCTCCTGCTCGGTGCGGGCATCGGGGCGTTCATCTACGGCTTCGTCCCCGAAGACCTGATCGTCACGGTTGCAGGACCGGCAAATCCTCTCGCCATTCCTGCGGCGGCGGTCATCGGCGTGCCGATGTACATCCGGGCCGAGACGATCATCCCGATCAGCGCCGTCCTCCTCGAGAAGGGGATGGGCATCGGCGCCGTGATGGCGCTGATCATCGGCGGCGCGGGTGCGAGCATCCCGGAGGTGACGCTGCTCGCCGCGATCTTCGAGCGGCGCCTGCTCGCCGCCTTCGTGGCGGTCATCCTCTGGGTCGCCGTCCTTGCCGGCGCGGCGTTCCAGGCGCTCGCCGTCATCTGAACCGCAGATTGAGCACACGATAAGCGAACACCATACCGTAACGAAAAGGAACAGACCCCATGATCGACATCCTCATCGGCGCTCTCGCGTCCGGGCTCGCGGCAGTGCTCGACTATCTCTCGGCGCACGTCCTTACCTGCCTGGTACCGGCGTTCTTCATCGCCGGCGCCATCGCGGCCTTCGTCAGGAAAGAGGCGGTGCTGAAGTACTTCAGCCCGGAGACGCCGAAATCGATCTCCTACGGGATCGCGTCGGTCTCGGGGACGATCCTCGCCGTCTGCAGCTGCACCATCCTGCCGATCTTCGCGGGCATCCTGAAGAAAGGGAGCGGGATCGGGCCCGCGACGACCTTCCTCTTTGCCGGGCCCGCCATCAACATCCTCGCCATCATCTACACCGCACGGGTGCTCGGGTTCGACCTCGGTGCGGCGCGGGCGGTCTCTGCGGTCCTGCTCGCGATCGTCATCGGGCTTGCCATGGCGCTGCTCTTCCGGTCAGCGGACGTCGAGACCCGAAAGCAGAAGGCGATGGCGCCGGGCGTCGCCGGGGCCTGCGAGGAGGAGAAGCCGCGCTGGGTTACGCCCGCGTTCTTCGCCCTCATGGTCGGGGTGCTGGTCTTCGGGGCCTCGCAGCTTGCGTGGGCGCTCCGGCTCGGTATCGTCTACATCCTTACGGTCGCGATCGCCGTCCTGCTGATCTACTACTTTGACAGGGACGAGGTGACCGACTGGGGGCTCGAGACGTGGGATCTCACGAAGAAGATCTTTCCCATCCTGATAGCCGGGACGTTCCTGGTCGGGATCATCGCCTTCTTCCTCCCGCCCGAGACCTTCCAGCCCTTCTTCGGGAACAACTCCTTTGTCGCCTGCGCTCTGGCCTCGATCGTCGGGATGATCCTCTACATGCCGACGCTCCTTGAGGTCCCGATCATCGGCACGACGTTCGGCTACTCTGCAGGGCTCATGGCCGCAGGGCCGGCGCTCGCCCTCCTGCTCGCCGGCCCGACCGTCAGCCTGCCGAGCGTCCTCGTCATCTACCGGATCGTCGGGGCGAAGAAGACGGCGGCCTACGTGGCGCTGGTGGTCGCGTTCGCGACCCTCGCCGGGTTCCTGTACGGGAACGGTGTGCTGCTGATCTAGGAGGTACACCAATGGAGACGAAGAAGAAGCGAGAGAAACCCTGCTGCGCCGCCGAGGCCATGCGGCGGATCCGCCGGATCGAAGTCGGGGGTGTCGTCGTCGGGCTCGCGATGCTCGACGACATCCTGGCCGACGTCATCGATCGCGGTCTCTCCGGCGAAACCGCTATCGGCGACGAACTGCTCAGACAGGTTAAGATCTACAACTACGTCCCGAAGGAGGCGGAATCGCTCTACCGGGAGGCACTCCTTGCGGAGTATCAAAACGAGGTGAAGAAACGGTGAGGGTTGAAGTGCTGGGGACCGGCTGCGCCAGGTGCAGACGGCTCGCAAAGAACGTGGAGACGGCGATCAGGGACCTCGGCATCGACGCCGAACTCGTCAAGGTCGACGACATCACCGAGATCATGGACCGGGGCGTGATGCTGACCCCCGCTCTCGCCGTCGACGGGGAACTCAAAGTCTCCGGCCGGGTGGCCGACGTCAAGGAGATCAAGGAGATCCTGCAGGGGTGAGAAACCCTTCTGTATCGTGGAGGAAGACCCGAACATGGTGCTGGTCGAAGTATTCGGGACCGGTTGCGTCAAGTGCCGGCGGATGGCAAAGAACGTCGAGAGTGCCGTCAGGGATCCCAAGATCGATACGGATGTCCGGAAGATCGAGAGCCTGGACGAGATGATCGAGCGGGGCGTGATGCTGACGCCCGCGCTCTATCTACGTCGACGGCGAGCCCAAGGTGGTCGGCCACGTCCCCTGCGTCGAGGATATCGAAGAGATTCTTCCGGGAGAGTGGAATGAGATGGCAGAACAACAGCCTGTGGTATGTGTCTGCGGGGGCCCCGGTGTCCCCGAAGGCGGGAAGAAGCGCGTGCTCTTCCCGTGTGCTGGAGCGTCGAACACCGGCCAGATATCGAACAGTGCCGCAGTCCAGCTGGCGCTGGAAGGATACGGCATCCTTGCCTGCACCGCCGGCGTACCGGTCCGGGCCCCGTCGACGATGAAGAAAGTAGACGATGCCGAGTATATAGTCGCCATCGACGGCTGTCCGGTCGGCTGCGCCGGAAAGCTCCTCGAAGAGCAGGGGGTGCGCGTGGACCGCCATATCGTCGTGACCGAACTCGGCATCGAGAAGACCGGCGATCTTGTCATCGACGAAGAGGACGTCGAGACGGTCGTCTCCGCGGCGTGGGAGCAGTAGAAACGAGGAGCGGCGTGCATTAACGCTGTCCGCAAGAGATGAGGAGATGACGGGATGGCGGGAGAAGAAAAAAACCCGGCGCCTCTCCACCTTCGAGAAGTACCTCACGGTCTGGGTGGCGCTCTGCATCATCGCAGGCATCCTCCTCGGCAGCACTCTCCCCGGGGTCGCGGTCGCGCTCGACGCCCTGTCCGTCTACCAGGTCTCGATACCGATAGCGATCGCCCTCTTCTTCATGATCTACCCGATCATGGTGAAGATCGATTTCGACGAGGTGCTCCGTGCCGCAAAGACGCCCAAGCCCGTCGCACTGACGCTTGTTCTGAACTGGGCGATCAAGCCGTTCACGATGTACCTCATCGCCACCCTCTTCCTCGGCTACCTCTTCGTCGGGTTCCTTCCGGGCACCGAGATCCTCCCAGGCGGGGTCGAGGTCGAGCTCTGGCGGAGCTACGTCGCCGGATGCATCCTGCTCGGCATCGCCCCCTGCACCGCGATGGTGCTGATGTGGAGCTACCTTGCGAGGGGCAACGACGGCCTGACGCTCGTGATGGTCGCGATCAACTCGCTCGTGATGCTCGTCCTCTACGCCCCGCTCGGCGGCTTCCTCCTGGGCGTCGCCGCGATGCCGATCCCCTGGGAGACGATCCTGCTTTCGGTCGCGGTCTACGTCGGCCTCCCGCTCCTAGCGGGCTACCTGACCCGGAAATGGATCATCGCCAGAAAGGGGATGGTCTGGTTCGAGACGAGGTTCCTGCACTACCTGACCCCGGTGAGCATCGCCGCCCTCCTCGGGACGCTCGTGCTCCTCTTCACCTTCAAGGGCGACGTCATCCTTGCAAACCCGCTCACGATCCTCTGGATCGCGGTCCCGCTCTTCGTCCAGACGCTCTTCATCTTCACCCTGGGCTACTTCGTCCTCGCGCCGCGCCTCGGGCTCGCCTACCGCGATGCGGCGCCCGCCGGGATGATCGGAGCGTCGAACCACTTCGAGGTGGCGATCGCGACCGCGACGATCCTCTTCGGCCTCGGGTCGGGGGCGGCGCTGGCGACGGTGGTCGGGGTGCTGATCGAGGTGCCGGTGATGCTGATGCTCGTGCGGATCTGTCTAGCGACGCAGGGGTTGTTTGGGGGTGAGGCACAATGAAGGATGCAAGACCCCTCGGAGACGTGCTCGTGCCGCTCGACGTGGCGGAGAGCGGCGAGAAGATCCTATCGGCAGTGGAGGAGATCGCGCGTATCGGCGTCGGGGAGATCCGGCTCCTTCACGTGGCGAACGTACGCGATACCCTTGTGGACCCGACGATCCTCTACCACGACCGGGAGGTGCTTGATGCGTGGCGGGAAACGTTTGATCGCGTGCGGCGCTCCGTCCGTAACCACGGCGGTGGTCAGCGGCATCCCCTCGATCGAGATCACCGAGCGGTCGGAGCGGGACGGCTACTACTCGCTCAATCGTCCCCGGATCGCACGGGCGGAACCTGATCTCACGGGTGATCCTCGGCAGCACCACGGAGGACGTCCTCCGGAATGTCGACGTTCCGGCCCTCATCGTCCGGCTGCGGATCGTCGAGACCGCCGATGAAGCGACCTGCCGGCTTGCGACCGACCGACTGTTCGGCCGCATTCCTGTACGCGACGGATTTCTCGGCGTATGCGGGACGGTGCATCCCCTGCCTCTCCTGGATGGCCGGGGCGCACCCCGAAGAGGTGGTCGTCGCCCACATCCAGGACCTCCGGCACCTCAGGTACGCCTCGCCCGAACAGATGGTGGAGTTCAACCGGCGCGATGAAGAGCGGCTGGCGGCGCTGAAGCGGCAGTTCGAGAAAGCGGGGTTCGCGAACGTCAGCACCGTCCTGAGAACGGGGAACGCGATCGACGAGGTGCTCTCTCTCGCAGAGGAGCACAACGCCTCGCTCATCGCGCTGGGGGCAAAGGGGCGGCACGGGGTTGCGGAGCAGATCTTCGGCGGGGTGACCGAGGCGGTCATGCACCGGGCCGGAAGGGCACGTGCTGGTGGCGCGGTAGGCTCAAGGCAGCGAAATCCCATACAACGAACGTAAGGAGACAGACATGGCGAAGCAAGAACTCGTCGTCGAATGGCGGCACATCGGCAGAGACGTCGGAAGTACCTGCGAGCGGTGCGGGGAGACGGGTATGGCGGTGGTGGCGGTCATCGAAGAGATACGCCCGATCCTCGAGGAGGAGGGTATCACGGTCCGGTTCGTCGAGACCGTCCTCGAAGACGAGGCGATAGCGGAGTCGAACAGCATCCTCTTCAACGGCGTACCGCTCGAGGATCTGATCGAGGGGATGGAGATGACCAGCACGCCCTACCGCTCCTGCGTCTGCATCACCGGCCAGGACGACGTGGAGTGCCGTGCGGTCGAGTATGAGGGAGAGCGCTACGAGGCGATCCCGCCGGAGCTGATCGGGCGGGCGGCGCTGAAGGCGCTCGGGCTGGAGTGATGCCATGAAGAGGGTGCTCTTCGTCCTGCACCCATAACGCCGCCCGCTCGCCGATGGCGGAGGGCTACATGAACGCCCGCTGCGGCGACAGGTACCGTGCTTTCTCCGCCGGCACCGAATCGGGGATCCTGAACCCCTACGCGGTCCGGGCGATGGCCGAGATCGGGATCGATACCGGTAAACCGCCGCGTCAAGGATCTCGGTGAGTTCGACGGCAGGAGATGGACATCCTCATCGCCGTCTGCGGCTCCGGGACCTGTCCGGTCTTTCCCCGGGCGAAGGAGGAGATCCACCGGGAGACTGACCGCACAGACCGGAACGGCGCTGATGTGCCGTTGCGGCGGGGGGTCGAGGCGTGCGTCGCGGCCACCCGGTCGACCGCATCGCTGGAAAGCGCCCTCCGCCACTCAGACCGCGTCCTGGTGCTGGAGGGGTGCGCCGACTGCTGCAGGATGAAGATGATGCGGGCGATCGGGGTCGAGCCGCACCTGCACATCATCGCCACCGACTGCGGGATCGAGAAGAACGGGACGGCCGAACCCCGGTTCGACGAGATCGGGTGCTTGACCACCGCCGTCCTGGAGGCGATCCGCCGGTGAACTGCAACCTCTGCGGGGCGCCCGGCACCCGGTTTGTCCGGGCGATCCACGAGAGCCGTGGCGTTGTCCTCCTCTGCGATATCTGCCTCCGCCTGGAGAAAGACCGCCTCCGGCCGCTGTCGGAACCGGAGGGGGTAACGAGGCCGCATTCCGTACGCCGCACCGTATCCCGCTCCGATGCCCACTGCAGGAGCGGCAGCATTGCTTCGCGGAGCCCGGCACCGTCATCGGTGAGCGAATACTCCACCCGGGGCGGGATCTCGGCGCAGCAGTGCCGCTCGACGAGGTGCTCGTCCGCGAGGACTTTGAGCGTGTCGGTGAGGAGGGTCTTCGGGCTGATACCCATGAGCTCCTCTTGTAGCCCGGTGAACCGGATCGTCCCGGCCCGTCCGATGGTCGTGATGATCGGGAGCGTCCGCTTCTTCGCAGTGGCGGGGAGTATCCCCCGGAGGGGGCAGGTGCCGAACGCTTCGCTATCGCTGCAGATAGTAAGTATCGGTATCGACAAAGTACCGGTATCGACAGGAAGTACCTTAATACTTCATTTGAGAAAATATTGTCAGGAGCACTTCAGACGCGCCTCTCGTCTGCGGATGAAGGAGATACAGGGAAGGAAGGATATCGTGACCCAGGATGCCGGTGAAAACCGCGGCGCCCGGCTGGATCTTATGCAGGTGGCGGAGTTTTCCGGGGACGGACCGGGGCGAAGAGACCTGCCGCGAGCGGAGCGGACGGATCCGGTCCCCGTCCGCGTCGAGAGCGGCCAGGAGATCTCGCCCCGCGCGGAGCCGCACGCGATGCGGTTCTCCGGCCTTTCGGGAGAAGGCGCCATCGTCCCGGCGGATGCGGACACGATGCGGGGCATCGGGAGAGGGGGGTGAGGCGTGTCAGGAGTGATCGAGGTCGCGGACCTGACCAAGGTCTTCGGCACCGTCACCGCCGTGAACCGCGTCTCGTTCGATGTCCGCGAAGGCGAGATATTCGGCTTCCTCGGGCCGAACGGGGCGGGGAAGACCACCACCACGCGGATGCTCACCGGCGTCATCCCGATGGATGGCGGGAGCGCCAGGATCTTCGGATACGACATCCGGAGGGAGCCGGTCCTGGCGAAGCAGCGGTTCGGCGTCGTGCCCGAGACGTCGAACGCGTACGTCGACCTGACCGCATGGCAGAACCTCATGCTGATGGGGGAGCTCTACGGGCTGGACCGTGCCCGCGCAAAAGAGCGCTCGCGCGACCTCCTCGAGACTCTCGGCCTCTACGGGAGGAGAGACCAGAAGGTGAAGGGCTACTCCAAAGGGATGAAACAGCGGCTCATCCTCGCCATGGCGCTCCTCCACGAGCCCGAGCTCCTCTTCCTCGACGAGCCGACGGGCGGGCTTGACGTACAGAGCACGCAGATGATCTTCTCCATGCTCCGCACGCTCAACGATGCCGGGACCACCATCTTCCTCACCACCCACAACATGGAGGAGGCGAACCGGCTCTGCGACCGGGTCGGGATCATCCGGAGCGGCAGGATCGTCGCGATCGATGCGCCTGAGCGGTTGAAGACCGCGATCGACCGCGTGCACCGGATCGAGGTGAGCTTCGACCGCGTCGTGCCCGCCAGAGCCCTCGCGGGGCTCGATGGCGTGGCCGGAGCGAGCCGGAGGGGGGACAAGTGGCTGATCACGGCGGAGGACCGGGACCGGGCCATCAGGTCTCTGGTGGCCTTCAGCGGAGATCATGGTGCGCAGATCCTCACGCTGCACACCCTCGCCCCGTCGCTTGACGAGGTCTTCCTGCGGCTGACCGGGGAGGGCGGATTGTGAACCCGGCAGGAACGTCCGAACAGATCCGGCGGGCGTGGGCGATCGCGAAGAAGGATATCCGGATCTATTACTCCAAGGGCCCGGTTCTCATCTTCGGCATCTTCATGCCGGTCTTCCTCTTCCTGGCCTTCTACCTGGGCGGCCGGCAGCTCCCCCTCCCGTTCCTCCTCTCCGGGCTCGTGGGGATGACCCTCTTCTTCACCTCGACCGCCGTATCCCCTGCGATCTTTCCCTGGGAAGGGCAGGCAAAGACCCTCGAACGCCTGGCAGCCTGCCCGGTCACCATCGAGGCGATCGTCCTCGGGGACATGATCGCCTCCGTCCTCTTCGGGATCGGGGTCACGGCGGTCACGCTCCTCATCGGCCTCTCCCTCGGTCTCGTGCTCCTGCACGGCATCGTGTTCGGTTCTGCCGTCCTCCTCGCCGCGGTCTGCTTCTCGGCCCTCGGGATGCTCCTTGCCGTCCCGCCCACGAACGTCCCCTCGAACATCATGATGCTCTCCTCGCTCCTGAAGTTCCCGCTCGTCTTCATCTCCGGCATCTTCGTCCCGCTGGAGCAGATGCCCGCGTGGGGGACGGCGCTTGCGGTATTCTCGCCGCTCACCTACTTCGCTGATCTGGTGCGGTACTCGTTCACGGGCGCGCACTACTTCCCGGTGACGGTCGACATCACGGTGCTGGCCCTCTTCACCCTGATCTTCAGCGCCGGCACGATGCGTCTGCACAGGCGGACTATGCCGCGGAGGATCTGACTCCCCTGCCGGAGAGAGCCGGGCTCCCACATGCGGAACGGCCCCCTCACCCGGGGTGTACCGCGAACCGGGAGTCCAGAAACGCCTGCTCCAGAGAGAAGACCGGAATGAGGGAGGGCCTATACCCCGGCAGGGGCATGGCAGTGCAGCGCACACCCGTAAAAATCTCTGAACCTTCGAGATTGCGCCCCGGGCGCGTCGGCACGGCAACTCAATTTTTTTAAAAAAGGTATATAAACTCCGGCAATGAGGACATCATCGGTGATAACCATGGATGGATACGCCGGAAAGATCGTATACGCCGACCTCTCGGCAGGCACGGTCGAGATACAGCCGACGCCCGCCGATCTGAAACGCGACTACCTGGGCGGCAGGGGATTCGGCGCCCGGATCGTCACCGACCATGTGGATCCGGCCGCGGACCCGCTTTCGCCGGAGAACGTCCTCGTCGTTGCATCGGGCCCGCTCACCGGCACGGGCATCCCCCTCGGGAGCCGTTACGAGGTGAGCGCAAAGTCGCCGCTGAACGGAACGCTGATGTCGGCCAACAGCGGGGGAACCTTCGGCTGGAAGATCAAGAGGGCCGGGTTCGATGCGGCGGTCTTCTTCGGCAGATCCGAAAAGCCGGTCTACCTCTCTCTCATCGAAGGATCTGCGGAACTCCGCGATGCCTCGGCGTACTGGGGCATGACGGTGCATGAGACGACGGACGCGCTGCTCGCCGATATCGGCGATTCGAAAGCGAAGGTTGCCTGCATCGGCCCTGCAGGGGAGAAACAGAGCCTGCTCGCCTGCGTGATGAACGACTACGATCGGGCGGCCGGACGGGGCGGTGCCGGCGCTGTCATGGGCGCAAAGAACCTCAAGGCCCTGGTCGCCGCCGGGGACCTCCCGATCACCGAAGCGGACAGCGACCGGCTCAACGTCGTGAAAGAGCGGGTCCGCGAAAAGATCCAGACCAACGGGATCTGCGAGGCGCTGACGAAGTACGGCACCTCGGTGCTCGTCAACATCATCAATGAGAGCGGGATTCTCCCGACGAAGAACTTCCAGAGCGGTTACTTCAAGGACGCGGAGAAGATCTCGGGCGAGACAATCGCCGACACGATTCTGAAGAAGAATACCGGCTGCTACGCCTGCATCGTCCGTTGCAGCCGGGTCTGCGAGGTCGACGGCGAGGTCCACGAAGGGCCGGAGTACGAGCCCGTCTGGGCGTTCGGCGCCGATCTCGGCAACGACGATATCCGGGTGGTGACGAAGGCGAACTGGGAATGCAACAAGCTCGGACTCGATGCCATCGGAACCGCGACGGCCATCGCGTGTGCTATGGAGATGCGCGAGAGAGGCTACATCCGCGAAGGCCCCCAGTTCGGCAAGACCGAGGGCCTTCTCGAACTCGTGCGGCAGATCGGCTACCGTGAAGGGTTCGGCGCCGGGCTTGCCGACGGGTCCTACCGGTTCGCGGAGCGGCACGGGCATCCCGAACTCTCGATGAGCGTCAAGAAACAGGACCTCCCTGCGTACGATCCGCGCGGGCTGCAGGGCCACGGTCTGGCCTACGCCACCTCGGTCCGGGGCGGGGACCACGTCTACGGCTACCTGGTCGCCCCGGAGGTCCTTGGGTCCCCGGAGAAGCTCGACCCCTACGTGAGTGAGGGGAAGGCGGCGTGGGTCAGGACCTTCCAGGACCTCACGGCCGCCATCGACGCCTCCGGGATGTGCCTCTTCACCTCGTTCGCGCTCGAGGTGGAGGACTACGCCGACCTGCTCACGGCGACGACCGGGATGCCGATCGATGCGGCCACCCTGCTCCGGATCGGCGAGCGGATCTGGAACCTCCAGAGACTCTTCAACCTCAAAGCAGGCTACACGAAAGCGGACGACACCCTGCCCACCCGCCTCCTCACCGAACCTCTGCAGGACCTCGCGCCGAAGGGCAGGGTATGGGAGCGCGAGCCCCAGCTCGACGAGTACTACGCGATCCGGGGATGGGACGCGGAGGGCGTTCCGACACAGAAAAAACTCGCGGAACTCGGGCTTGCGTAGCCGGGGGAGATGCGTGCTCACACCGGAGGAGCGCGAGCGGTATCGGCGGCAGCTGCCGATCATCGGTGAGGCGGGTCAGGAACGGCTCGCCGGGGCGTCCGTGCTCGTCGCGGGCGCCGGAGGGCTCGGTACGGCCATTGCCCTGCACTGCGCGTATGCAGGGGTGGGCCGGATCCGGATCGTGGATGGGGACCGGATCGAACGGAGCAACCTCAACCGCCAGGTCCTCTACCGGGACGCCGACATCGGACGTCCGAAGGCGGAAGTGGCGGCAGAACGGCTTCGGGGGATCAGTCCGCACCTGACGGTGGAGCTGGCCGTCGCGGTGATCGATGCGGAGACCGTTCATGATCTGGCACGGGGCGTCGATCTCATCCTCGACGGGATGGACAACTACCCCGCCCGCTATCTCCTCGCCGACGCCGCCCGGGAGAGGGGGATCCCCTTCATCCACGGGGCGGTGCACGGGTTCCACGGGCAGGCCGCCACCATCCTCCCGGATGGGACGCCCTGTCTCGGCTGCATCGTGCCGAACCCGCCGCCGGACGGACCGGTGCCGATCCTCGGCGTCACCACCGGGGTTATCGGGTGTATCCAGGCGACCGAGGCGATCAAGTGGCTGCTCGGGATCGGTGCGCTCCTCGCGGGCCGCCTCCTGCTCTGGGACGGGCTGCAGGGTGAGGCCGAGGTGCTGGAGGTCGTAGGCAACGCGGCCTGCCCGGTCTGCGGCGAAGAGAGGCGGAGTGCGGGTGAAAGGTGAAAAAGAGGTGAAAAAGCATGCAGGTAATGGTGAAGGCGTTTGCCTCGCTCCGGGAAGTGGCGGAGCGGCAGACCGAGATCCACGTTGAGGAAGGTGCTGCGGTTGGCGATCTCCTGGAGACCCTCTGCCGGCGGTATCCCGGCCTTGCGGAGAAGATCTTCGCCGCTCCGGGCGTACCGAAGAAGTACGTCAACGTCCTTGTGAACGGAAGAAGCATCCAGTTCCTCCGGGGGCTCGACACCGCCCTTCACGACGGCGACCTCGTCGCGCTCTTTCCGCCGGCGGGCGGAGGGTGACCGGGCAGATGGGATGATCTGTGCCGCCCGTGAAGCCGTGAAGGGGGTGTGGGGTTGGCGACGGCGGAGCGGGTCATACCGTGAAGTCAGGGGAAGATGAGGCCGATCCTCTCCTTCGCGGCCTCGAACCGGATCCGCTCGATGACGCTGTCGGGGGATCTCCACCCGGTATTCCGATCGATCCATCCTTGAAGATCCGCACGGCGATGTCGCCCGGGGGACCGATAACGAGCATGCGGTCCAGCTCGATGACGGCGGAAACCTCTTCGTCTTCGAGGTTGAAGCCCGCTCGACGAGATCCGGCTCGTATATTCTGAATCTCATCCCTTCGGCCTCTTCGAGGAGGTCTTGAATCCGCTTTCCCATCACTCCGCCGCACCTGAAGGCATAAATGGGATGCGAGCGGCAGGATTCGAACCTGCGAACTCCTACGAGAATCGATCTTGAGTCGATCACCTTTGGCCTCTCGGTAACGCTCGCACTTGGGATCTGACGCAATGAGTTTGTATACCTTACGCCGTAATCCTTACGCCGCCCCCCC
>DAQY01000072.1 GCA_002503105.1 Methanomicrobiaceae archaeon UBA206 | reverse complement strand
CACCCGTCGAAACCCCCACCCGCGAGGCGATAGCCCCAATATGCCCGCATCGAGGTTTCAGTCAGTATTTATGGTCCATTCGAAGGACTGAACGATCATACTGCGCAGATCCACATAGATCCTCGAATGTCGGGCAATTTTGGGATGAGTTTCCGAATTAATTTGAGCTCATCCTAAAAATTGCTTGAAGCTCAAGGACCAATTTGGATCTGAGTGGTAAAGTAGACTATTTCTTCGAAATGCGACGGTCTGAAGCGCGATGGGCGACGAGCGATGAGCGACGGGTGTCCGAAGGGTTTCGACCCTTGCCCGGAAGGGAGGCGGAGCTGGGAAGATGCGAAAGTATCAGGCTGTCCAGAGGACCGGATCTTGAGAGACTGCTTTTTGAGCAGTTTCAATGGGCGACCCCCTTCCCGTAGGAAGATTCAGGCACCTGCAGAACGGGACCCCCGCATTTTGGAGTACTCTTCGGCATACATCGAACGCACCTGCATGTCCAGAGAAAAGCTATAGATAGTAAAATTACCATTGGTAATATGATGGAGATACCCACACCGGCGGAACTGCGGGCGACGCGGACTCGGCTCGGCCTGAAGCAGGCGGATGTTGCACGGATGGCCGGCATCAGCCAGTCCATGGTCGCCCGCATCGAGGCGGGGAGCGTGGACCCGCGGGTCAGCACGCTCACAAAGATCGTAGATGTCCTGAAGGCGGCAGAACACTCGGTGATCACTGCCGCCGACGTCATGCACGCCCCGGTGCTGAGCGTCTCCCCGAGCGATCCTGTCAGCCGGGCAGTCGAGATCATGGGCAGGAACGGGATTTCGCAGCTGCCGGTCGTCGAGGGCGGGGTGCCCGTCGGGTGCATATCGGAGTCCGTGATCATCAACGCGATGGAGGGAGGGGGGCTGCAGATGACGCATCTTCACCAGGTGCGGGACTACATGGGCCCCGGATTCCCAACCGTTCCGCCCACCATGCCGATCACGACCGTCGTTCACATCCTGCACCACAACCATGCGGTGATCGTGCTCGAGAATGGGCGGGTGCAGGGCGTGATCACCAAGCATGATCTGATATCGCTGGTCGTTTAGAGCAGAGACACCAGGTCGCGGAGCACCGCTTCGGGATTCTCCGCCTTCACGACGCTCGATGCCAGGAGCACGCCGTGCGTCCCGAGATCGACGGCGATCCTGACGCACTCCCCCGACTGGATACCCGCTCCCGTCAGGACCTTGACGTCCGGGTTCACATCGAGTACAGCATTCACGGTCCCCTCGATGATCTGAGGGTCTGCTTTCGACACCGACACACCGCTCCCGATCAGCTCGGGAGGTTCCACCGCCACGTATACAGGGTTCAGTGCAGCAGCGGCGGCGCTGGTCGCGACGTTGTTCGTGCAGACGACCGACTCGAGCCTGAGCCGCCGTGCCGACTGGACGGCCGCATCGATGTCGGCGAGGGTGAGCCGGCGCTCGGAGTGGTTGATCAGCGTCCCGTGTGCACCGGCGAGCTTTACCGCTTCGGGGAGGATGTAGCCGGTATGGGCGCCCGGCGTGATCCCGTCGATGTGCTGCGCGTAGACCGGGATGCCGTAGTGATGGCTCACGGGATGGATCTCGGTGAACGAGGGAGCGATGCCGATGGTAACCCCGCTCTCCCTGCCCACGGCCTCCGCAGCTGCCGCAATCCGGTGGGCGCTGCTGCCGATCCCTTCCTGATAGGTCTTCAGATTTACCAGAATCAACGGTGACACCATAGCGATCACGTCTGCCTGATAGGTTGCCCCTCCTCATATAAACCATCGACCGTCCGTCGAGGCCTGCTCACCCATCCCGGAGCCTCCCGGTTCGCGAAGAGTCGGATTGTACACGAGGCCGTCCCAGAACTCCTGTGGCGGGAGAGGGACACCCGTCGAAGACGCTTTCGCGTCTTCTCATGCTCCTGCCCTCCGGCCAGTTGCACTCCCGGTCCCTCGCACCCCCAGGTGAAGATAGCCCGACCGGTCTATGCCCTGATTGAGGTTTTCGGTCGGTACTCATGGGATGCCTCGCACCTACCGGTGCTCATGCTCCGGTTCTTCGCACCTATCGGTGCTTTTGACTCCGGTCCGGAGGACCGTCGCAGCTCGCACCTAGTCGGTGCTCGTGCTCCGGTTACCCTTCGGGTAACCGTCGCATTTCGAAGGAATAGCCGATTCTGCCGCCTGGATCCAGACTGATCCCCGAACTTCAGGCAATTTCACATGAAGATCGATGTGAAAACTGAAATGGAAGCTATGGTACCGGCTTTGCAGAGGACCTCCTGCGGGTGACTGGTAGTTTCTTGATCCCTCATGAGCCTTTTCCGACGTGGATAGCCGATCGAATCCCGGGGGACCGAGGTGGCCAATCGCCGCGCGGGGGAGGGGGAGGCTCCCTCGAAACCCTTCGGGTTTCTCATGCGACGGTTCTTCGAACCGTCGCAGCTTGAAGAATGCCTTCGCGTTTTCTCGAGCTCGCTACCGCTCGCAACTCGAAGATGCTATCGCATCTTCTCATGTGACTGCCCTCCGGCCAGCCACACTCCCCCACGGTTCACTTCGCGAACATGTCGCAACGCATCCGGGCAACATGTGGAGAGAGTTTTCTCGGAAAGTTTCAGCAGGTCGTTGCCGGTATGGAGGGTTTCGGAGCGGAGCCGGATGATCGATCTTCATCGGTCGAGTCTGTGGCCGACACGGCCTCATAGGCATTTTGGGAGGAGTTCATCCTGAAACTGTCCCGGGAAGGTCGATAGAGGTAGCCGTGATGCGCAACATGCCACTCCATCGCTGCGGCTCTACGATCCATAGGCAGGTTTTTAGTGCTGGAGCGATATATCTCGTGGCGGTATGAAGATCGTCGCATCCGTTGTTGATCCCGTGCATCTCGATGCGGCAGTATCGGCAGGAGCGACTTTCATCGAGCTCCGTCTGGACCTGATGGAGGGCGATGTTGCAGGCCAGGTAGAGTTCGTGCGAAAGCATACGGACATACCGCTGATCGCAACGCTCAGAAGCGCGACGGAGGGAGGAGGGTTCAGAGGGGGGGCAGAGGAGTGGTTACGGATCGTCGACCCGATCGTCAGGAATGTGGATATGGTCGATATGGAGGTCAGGTTCCAGGATCATGCGCCTGATATCAAGGCACACGGCGTTCAGATCATCGCCTCGCTCCACACCGCAGAGATGCCGTCGCCGCCGGAACTGGCGGAGATCGAGCACACACTACGCTCGTACGGCGACATCCCGAAGATCGCGGTGAAACCCCGGACGGTGGAGGATGTGATCACGCTCCTCTCATACACCCATCTAGCCCAGAAGCCGATCTGCATCAGCATTCTCGGGAGCGAGTTCCGGTTTGCCAGGGCACTCCTCCCCCTCTTCGGCTCCGAGTTCACGTTCGGGCATGTCGGGACGCCAACAGCGGAGGGGCAGTACCACGTGAGCGAACTCAAGCAGCTGGAGGCGCTGCTTCAGTAGCTCCCCGTTCCTTTTTCCGAGAAACCGCGGTATTTCTCCTGTTCGAGCAGACAGTCGAGGAGGACGAGCGCCAGCATGCACTCCGCAACAGGAACGATCCTCGGGGCGATGCAGGGATCGTGACGGCCTGAAATCGATATCTCCTGCTCCTCACCGTCTGCGTTCACCGTTCTCTGCGTCTTCCTGATCGACGGCGTCGGTTTCACAGCGATCCGGACGACGATCTCCTGGCCGGTGCTGATGCCGCCGAGAATCCCGCCCGCATGATTGCTTGCGAACCCCTCCGCGAGGATTGGGTCGTTCATCTCACTCCCGCGCATGCGGGCGGCGCGGAACCCCTCCCCAACCTCGACGCCCTTCACCGCGCCGATGCCCATCAGCGCGGCGGCGATGGCTGCGTCCAGCTTCCCGAAGACCGGATCTCCGAGCCCCGGCGGGCACCCTTCCGCAACGACCTCCACGATTCCGCCGACAGAATCGCCCGCCTCCATCGCTGCCCGGATCTCCTGCTCCATCTCGTCAGGTGCAGCCTTTCCATGTATCTCGATGACCCTTCCCCGAATCCTGATCCCGGTGCGGGCAAGGCACTTCATCGCCACCGCCCCGGCCGCGACCCGGGAGAGGGTCTCCCTGCCGGAACTCCGCCCGCCGCCCCGGTGATCGCGGATGCCGTACTTCGCCTGGTAGGTGAAGTCGGCGTGTCCGGGCCGGAAGACGTTCCAGAGGGGGCCGTAGTCCGCCGACCGGACATCCCTGTTGTAGACGACGAGCGCGATCGGGGCGCCGGTGGTCTTCCCCTCGAAGACTCCGGAGAGAATCTCGACCCGGTCCGTCTCGCGCCGCGCCGATTCCAGAGGACTCTTGCCCGGCCGTCGCCGGTCGAGGAACGGCTGGACGTCGGCTTCTGTCAGATCGATGCCGGGAGGGCAGCCGTCGATGACCGCACCAAGCGCCGTTCCGTGGCTCTCGCCGAAAGTGGTGACCCTGAAGTTCCTTCCGAAGGTGTTCACATCATCATCTCCCTGACCAGCGACGGCGGCGCGGCGATACCGGTGATGAGCCGGAACTGCTCCACCGCCTGGTGGACGAACATCTCGGTGCCGGGTATGGTCTCGCACCCGGCCCGCTTCGCCTCCATAATAAGGGGTGTCTCTGGCGGCGTATATACCAGATCGAAGACGGTCGTCCCTGCCGCGAGCTGATCGGCGGCAAGCAGGCTCCGGGTGTCGGGCTCCATGCCGACGGGGGTGGCGTTCACGACCACGTCCGCATCGCTGCCGACAAATGCGCCCAGCGGCGCCCATTCGCACCCGAACCGCTCAGCGAGCCTCCGCGCCTTATCCGGCGTCCGGTTCAGGATCGTCACATCCATATCCAGGTGCAGGAGCGCGTAGACCGCCGCTGACGCCGCGCCGCCGGCGCCGAAGACCGCAGCCCGCGCCCCGCGCCGGTGCCCGAGCGGGTTCATCACCCCCAGCCAGTCGGTGTTGTGGCCGTACATGCGACCACCGCAGTGGACGACCGTGTTGACCGCCCCGATGGCCGCCGCATGCGCGTCCACCTCGTCCAGGTGGCGCATGACATCCACCTTGAAGGGGATCGTCACGGAGAGGCCGCGGATCTGCATCGATCGCGCGAACCTGATGATCTCACCCACATCGTGCCACTGGAGGCGGGTGTAGTGGTAGTTCATGCCGAAGTGCGCAAAGAGCCGGTTGTAGAGGGTGGGGCTCCTGCTGTGGGCGCAGGGATTGCCCGCAATACCGCAGATGCGGGTGAGAGGGTCCCGTTCGACCACCCGTGCAAGCTGCGCGCGGTCGAGCGCCGCAGGATGCCTGCCCGCCTCTCTCCTCTGCTCCAGCGGCACCGGGCCGTCCGTAAGGTACCTGCAGATCTCATCGGCGATATCCTCGACCGATCGACTGCCGGTATCTATGCAGACATCGGCGGCGCCCAGGTACGCCCGCTTCCGCCGCCGGAGCAGCTCCTGGATCTCGTCGCCGGGCGAGAGGTGCGTCAGCCCCGGTCGATCACTCCCGGCGATCCGCCCCTCGATGATGCGGGGATCCGCGGTGAGGAGCACGGTCGCGCCTCTCCAGCGGAGATGCTCCACGTTCGCCGGATCGCAGACGGCGCCGCCCCCGGTGCTGATCACGCCGTCCGCATCGCGGAGCGACGCGATCACCTCCCGCTCGAGCTCCCTGAAGTGCTCCTCACCGAACCGTGCGAAGATCTCCGGGATCGGCATCCCTGCGCGCTGCTCGATCAGCGCATCCGTATCGCGGAACGGGAGGTTGAAGCGATGCGCCAGCGCGCGTCCGACGGACGTCTTACCCGTCCCCCGATAGCCGACGAGCACGATCTTCACAGCAGTCCCGCTCCTTTCAGCACGTCCCAGAACCCCGGGAACGACTTGTTCACGCACTCCGCATCCCGGATCGTCACCCCGCCGACCGCCAGACCGAGCACGGCGAAGCTCATCGCCGTCCGATGGTCCCCGACCGGATCCACCGTCACGCCGTGCAGGGGGGCCGGAACGATCGTGACCGCATCGTCTCCGACCATCACGCCCGCCCCCATCCGTCTGAGCGTCTCGGCCGTGACCCGGACGCGGTCGCTCTCCTTGTACCGCAGGTGCGAGATGCCGGTGATGGTGGTCGGCGAGTCCGCAACCGCCGCCACCGTACAGAGCGTCTGCACCGTATCGGGTGACGACGACATATCGATCGCAACCCCTGAGAGGGCGCCGGTGCGCTCCAGCACGACCGCATCGCCCTCGGCTGTCACCCGGCACCCCATCCGCTCCAGCGCCGCAAGGAACTCCCGGTCCCCCTGTGGGGATTCGGGTTCCAGGTTCTCAACGACGACCCGGCCGCCGGAGATCGCGGCGATCGCAAAGAAGTACGACGCAGAGGAGTAGTCCCCCTCGATCCGGTACTCCCGTCCCAGGTAGCCGTTGCCGCTCCGCACACGAAAACGCTCGTACCCCGCCCGTTCGACGGTCGCACCGAACCGGTGCATCACATCGACCGTCACGTCGAGGTACGAACGCGACGAAGGGGCCGCTGGGAGGACCAGGTCCACATCCTCCGCCGCGTACGGCGCGGCCATCATGATCGAGGAGATGAACTGGCTGCTCATGCTCCCGTCGACGACGGTCCGTCCGCCCGAAAGGCGCCCCCGCACCCGGACGGGCGGAAATCCGGCCCTGTCCAGGAACTCGACCTCGCCGCCGAGCGCGTTGAGCGCCTCCACAAGGGGTCCGAGCGGCCGCTCAAGCATCCGGCTGCTGCCGGTGAGCACCACCGGGCGCGGGGCGAGCAGCGCGACCGAGGTGAGCAGGCGAAGGCTCGTTCCTGAGTTTCCGCAGTCGAGCACCACCTCCCCGCCCGCGGGGAGATCGCCGTCGCACCCGGCGATACAGATTTCATCCGCACCCCAGTCGATCGGTACGCCGAGCTCCCGCAGTGCGCGGGCGGTCAGCTCCGTGTCGATCGCCCGGAGCGGCTGGACGATACGGGACGCTCCGGCTGCGAGCGCGGCGGCGATCAGGGCGCGATGGGTGTAGCTCTTGGACGGAGGCGCCCGGACGTGGAGGTCCTCCCCGCCCCTGCGGGCCCTGCGGGGGATCGAAACGATCACTCCGGCACCTCCAGGCGTCCGTAGCACCCGAGCTCCTTCATCGACGTCATGCGCGACAGCTCCTCGTGCGCGTCCTTCCAGTCTTCGACGAGCTCGAAGTCCAGGAAGAAGACGTAGCTGCCGATGCCCCGGCGTGAGGGGCGGGACTCTATCCTTGTCAGGTTGATCCTGCGGCGGGCAAAGACCGAGAGCAGGTCGTACAGCAGACCGACCCGATCGACTGCCGGGTCGATGAGGATGCTGCACTTGCTGCATCCCGCATCGTTCCGCGGTGTCGACGATATCCGGATGAACCTTGTTACGTTCTGCGCGCTGTTCTGCACGTCCCGGCAGACGATCGGTAGCCCGTACAGGTCCGCCGCCATCTGCGAGACGATCGCCCCCGCATGCTCGTGCTTCTGCATGGAGAGCGCACTGGCGGCGTTGCTGCTGGTATGCACCACCTCCACGCCGAGCCGCTCGAGGAAATCGCTGCACTGCTCATGCGTCTGCGGGTGCGTGTAGATCACGCGCAGTCGCGCCGGATCGCCCCGCGCCGCGAGGTGGTGCCGTACCGGCAGGTAGGCCTCCGCCGTGATGTACACGTCGAACTGCTGGAGCCCCTGCAGGGTCTCGCCGACACCGCCCGCCTCGCTGTTCTCGATCGGCACGAGGCCGTCCGCGCCTCCTTCGGCCACGCGCTTCATGATCTTCCGGATTGTGGGCAGCAGCAGCACATCGTCGCCGTAGAGCCGTGCTGCCAGTTCATGGCTGAACGTGCCGGCAGGCCCGAGTGTGACGAGGGTCATCGGTTCACCATATAGTCGATCAGGTCGTCGGTCTCTTCGGTAGCGATCCCGCGGTAATCGGCATAGTGGAGCGAGTTGTTCTCGAAATTCCGGCGGAACCGATCGCGATCCCCCGTCTCCACGATCGAACGGAGATCCTGAACGGTACGCTCAAACACCGCAAGCACCTCGGGAACGTAGGGATTCATCTGGAGCATATCGCCGTACAGGTCGGGGTCCTGCGCCAGCAGGCGTCCGATCAGCCCCATCTGGATCCGGTAGATGGGGCTCGTGAACTCGAGCGTCCGCTCCACATCCACGTGCAGGCGGCGGACGGTATCGGCCATGCAGAGCGTTGATGCATGGATGAGCCCCTGGACGACCGCCATCATCCGGTCGTGGTCGTCGGGCGTCGTCACCGTGATCCTGGCTCCCTGGCCCCGAAAGATGCCGAGGACGGATGCGAGCGCCTCATCGCTGCAGCGTGCAGGTGTGGCGATGATCGTCTGGTTCTTCAGCGATCGGACACCGGGGCCGAACATCGGGTGCAGGCCGATCACCTGCGCCCGCGAGGCGAGCATGGCGCGAACCGGTTCGACCTTCAGCGATGTCAGATCGCAGAGGATCTGCTCCCCGGTGATGAGGGGGGCGATCTCGTGAATGACCGCGACTGTGGATCTGATCGGAACGGAGACCATGATCAGGTCGCCCCGCTCCGCCACGTCACGGTTGGTGAGGGGCGTTCTGGTGCCCGAGACGATCACGTCCCACCCGGCAGATTCGAAGACCGACCGGAAGAACCTTCCCATCCTCCCCGTTCCGCCGATGATGCCTGCAAGCATGGGATCACTTCTCGAGGATCGTTTCTCTGACCGCCACGCCGAAGTGGCGCCCACCTTCGGCTGCGCATCCGAGCACCCGGTCCCCCTCTTTCAGATCGACCACCGAGACGGGGCCCCCGTCCTCGCCGACCAGCCTGATCGTCTCTGCATTCTGCAGGACCAGGGTCGCCGTTACATCGCCTGCAGCGGCCTCGACCAGCAGGAGCGGCCTGCGCTCGATCTTCACCCGCCCGACGACCGCTTCGCTCGTCGAACCGGTGCTCTCCGCGACCAGCACGTGGTCCCCGACCGCGAGCTCCGAGAGGTAGGCGGTCTTTCCGTCCGGCAGCATGATGTAGGCGTGGACCGCGCCGGCGTTGACGCGGAACGGCCGCGGCGCCACGTACGGGTTCTCCAGAGTTTCGGGATGAACGAGCAGGAACGCAGACGAGGTATTGCCCACCAGCATCCCCTGCCCGTCGGCGAGCATGGAGCACGTGTCCACGCAGACCCGGTCGCCCATGCCGACCGGCACGATCCGCGTGATCTCAAAGGGGGTCAGCGCCACGCGTGCGCCCGCAGCTGCGATCTGTCGGGCAACCTTCCTGACATCGCCGGGTTCCCCCGTCTGCAGGAGGACTCCCGCAACGCCGCGCTCAAGGACGTTCAGCGCGACAGCAGCCTCATCGGCGTCGTGCACGGCGGCGACGATCCGGTCGGACTGCGCGACCAGGTTCTCGAGCGGGATGACCGTCCAGTCGTGCGTTCGCACGATGACGTACCCCCGCCGTGAGAGGGCGATCGCCTCCTCTTCGGTCTCCTTATCCGTTATCTCCACCTCGAAGACGTCCTGCCCCGGAACGAGATCGCCGTTCGGTGCGACCGTCCGTGCCCTGCAGAGCTCGCGTACCGCATCGGCGTCCTCGACCACGAGCGCGTCAGCGCCGCTCTCGATGGCGGTCGTCGCGAGGTCTTTATTCCATGGACGGATGTCCACCCAGAATTCCTTCATACCTGCAGCTCCAGTGCCTCGCCGGCAGCCACGTTCTCGTGCACCACCCGGCAGATCGCCTGGATGAACTGGCGAGGATTATCCCGCTGGAATGCGTTCCTGCCCATGCAGACACCGGCAGCGCCGGCCCGGACGGCATCCTCGATGGTGATCAGCGTCTCACGATCGCCGCCCTTCTCTCCGCCCGCGATCAGCACCGGGACGGAGCACGCCCGGGTGATCCGCCGGAACGACTCCGTATCGCCGGTGTAGTTCGTCTTGATCAGGTCTGCGCCGAGTTCTTCGGCGACGCGGACACAGTGGCCGACCGCCTGCGGCGATGTGGCGTCGATCCCCTTCCCGCGCGGGTAGATCATGACGAGCAGCGGCATCCCCCACCGGTTGCAGTCCTTCACCACCTGGCCTGCCGATTCGATCATCCGCGACTCGTTGAGTGCGCCCAGGTTGATGTGGATGGAGACCGCATCGGCGCCCAGCGCAACGGCCTCCTCGACGCTGCAGACCAGCACCTTATCGTTCGGATCGGGATTCAGGGATGTGCCTGCGGAGAGATGGACGATAAGGCCGATATCACGCCCGTGCTTTCGATGCCCGCTCTTCACCAGCCCTTTGTGCAGGACGATGGCATTCGCGCCCCCCTCGCTGACCTCCGAGATGATCCAGGTCATGTTCCGGAGCCCCTCGATCTGGCCGAGGGTGAACCCGTGGTCCATGGGGATGATCACGGTCCGTCCCGTGTTCCTGTCCATGATGCGTTCCAGCCGGATCTCTTTGCCGATCATCGCCATCACCGCTCCAGTACCTCCATCGCCTCGTCTGCCGATCTCCCTTCGTGGACGATCAGCGCTGCCGCCCGGATCAACCGGTCAGGCGCCGGGTGCTGGAATGCGTTCCGCCCGATCGAGATACCGGCCGCACCCCCTTCCATCGCGCCCTCGACCAGGTTGAGGATCGCCCTGTCGTCGGTCTTCGATCCGCCTGCGACGACGACCGGCACCGGGCACCCTTTCGTGACCTCTCTGAAGGTGTCGGGATCGCCGGTGTAGACCGTCTTCACGATGTCGGCCCCGAGCTCCGCTGCCACCCGCGCGGCGAGCCTGACGTGCTCCACATGGTGTTCATCCGCGATCTTCCTGCCGCGGGGGTACATCATGGCCAGGAGCGGAACCCCCCATTCCATGCAGTCGACCGCCACCCGGCCGAGATCCTCGAGCATCCGCGCCTCGGAGTCGGCACCGACGTTGATGTGCACCGAGACGCCGTCGGCTCCCATCTTGAGCGCGTTTGTCACGGTGTTCACCAGCACCTTCTCGTTCGGGTCGGGGCCGACGCTGGTGCTGGCGGAGAGGTGCAGGATGAGTCCGATGTCCCTGCCGTGCCGCCTATGCCCGTGGAGGGCCAGCCCCATGTGCCCGATCACCACGTTTGCTCCGCCGTCGGCGACGAGGTCGATGGTCTTTCCGAGATCGATCAGCCCCGGGATGGGCCCCAGGGTAACACCGTGATCCATCGGTACGATGATCGTCTTTCCGGTGTTCCGATCCATAATACGTTCCATGCGAATCTCTTTTCCTCTCATAATCGATTCCCTCCCGGGATCGGTGAGACCGTTCCTCGGGACTCCTTAAAACCAGACAAAATAGCGATAGAATGCTGCCGCTCCTCCAGTAACGGTGCCTGGAAGAACGTGCGCAAGAAGAAGTCCTGTCGTTCCTGCACGGGCGACGGTTTCTCCGCTCCTAATGATAAAAGCCTTCACCGGCGAAAAAACATTCACCCTGCATTGAGTAGTACGTACGGCATCCTGGTATAAAAACATTCCCTCCGACGGCGCTGATAACGCGGCGGCAGACAGTTTACGGACCGATCAGCCCGATCATCGCTGAATATCCTGCAGAACGCAGGAAAATGTATGCGGCGGGGGTGGTGTCATCTCCTGATCTTTTTAAAGGAGATGACGTCCCCGATGGTCGTGGTCATCCTGCCGCCACCCCGGGATACGGTTTCGTCTTCCGGCGTATCGATCAGCCGGATGCCGAGCGCATTTTCAAGTTTTCTGCGGACGTCGTCTTCAGGAATGAGATCGCCCCTCTCGATCTTTCTGATCAGAACCTCCCGCTCCTTGATCCCGTGCGCAAGGTCCCGGGTCGACCAGCCTTTCCGTTCCCGGGCAACACGTATCCGTTCGCTCCAGTCGTCGACGATCTCGCCCTCTATCATGTCAAAGACGTCACGCGGTCTCCTTCGACCCGGCGGTGCCGGAACCGCTGTCCTCCGTGCCTGTCCGGTACCCCCCCGTCGAGGTTGCTGGACTTCCGTGCCGTATTTTGCACATCTGATACAGACGCGGAGTTCTGCACCCTCGATCTGGACTGTCCTCGACGGTCCGCGAATCGGGGCTCCACATAATTCACATTGCATGACTCTCGCAAACAACTTTATATTCATTTTATCCTATATAATTATCCGAGGAGCCCTATGGGAGACATCGCTCGGCAGCCACCAGACAAGGATACCGGTGAAGACATTTACCAGTACCTGCTGGAACGGATAACCCACCTTGAAAACCGGAATCTGGAGCTGCGCGAACAGTTCCGTCATATGGAGTCCGAAAAACGCTATATTGAAACCCAGAAGATCCGCTACGAACGCGAGCTGCGCAAGCTGAAGAGTGAGATTGAGCAGCTGAGAAGTCCACCTCTCGTGATCGGAACGGTCACCGATGTGATAGACAGCGGCCGGGTTATTGTGCGGAGCAGTGCAGGACCCCGGTTCCTGGTGCGCACCTCGCAGCTGATCGATCCCGATCTCCTCAAGCCGGGTGTGAGGTGCACGCTCAATCAGCAGTCCCTTGCCATCGTGGATGTGCTTCCCACCAGCTACGATGCACAGATCTACGGCATGGAACTGGTGGAGTCTCCCCAGGAAATGTACGAGAGCATCGGCGGTCTCGAGCGGCAGATCGTGGAGATTCAGGAGGCGGTCGAGCTCCCGCTCACCAAACCGCACCTGTTTGAGAAGATCGGCATCGCCCCTCCGAAAGGCGTCCTGCTCTACGGACCCCCAGGGACGGGCAAGACGCTGCTCGCAAAGGCCGTCGCTCACCACACCAGAGCGCACTTCCTCCGCGTCGTGGGTTCGGAGCTGGTTCAGAAGTACATCGGCGAAGGTGCGCGCCTCGTGCGTGAGCTCTTCGAACTGGCAAAGCAGAAGGCCCCTTCAATCATCTTCATCGACGAGATCGACGCCATCGGCGCGCATCGGAGCGAGTCCACCACATCGGGAGACCGTGAGGTCCAGCGGACGCTGATGCAGCTCCTGGCAGAGATGGACGGGTTCGACAATCGGGGTGATGTCAAGATCATCGGTGCGACCAACCGGATCGACATCCTTGACCGTGCGCTCCTCCGCCCCGGGCGGTTCGACCGGATCATCGAGATACCGATGCCCGATTACGAGGGGCGGCTGGCCATCTTGAAGATCCATACCAAGGGGATGCATCTGGGAGAGGACGTCAGCCTGGCCGAAGTGGCGCGGCTCACCGAGGGGAAGAACGGCGCGGACCTGCGGGCCATATGTATGGAGGCGGGGATGTTCGCCATCCGGATGGAGCACGATACGGTAACGCAGGACGACTTCATGAAAGCGATCGACAAACTGGCAGCGGACTTCGACAAGCACCACATCAACACGTCGTACGGTGCGATGTTCGCGTAAAGATCCGTTCTGGTCCGGCTCTGCAGAGATCTTTCTTTGGGGGCATGCAGATCCCGGGGCGATGCTGCGAGGTCCCCGGGGTCAGGCGGCGTTTGCCTTCCCCGCGCCCCGAATATAGAGGTGCAGAACTGCAATTCGTCACGAGTACGTCTCAGAAGAGTCCCAGATCGAAGATCGGTTCGGATCGAAGCATTCTCATCCGGTGTATCAGCGGAAGAAGAGCTGGGGTACATGCCGGATCGCGAGCACGGCCTGTATCGGGTATTCGCACCTGATCCGTGCTCACGCTCCGCCCTCTCCCTGCATGAAGTAGCCCCGACATGCTCTGATCGAGGTTTTCTGTCAGTATTCATGGATCAATCGAAGAAATGGTCGATTCTGCCGCCTGGATCCAGATCGATCCCCAAACTTCGGCCAGTGTCGCATGAGAAGATCGATCTGAAAACGGAGATGAATCTGGATCACCGGCTTTTGCAGAAGACCTCCTGCGGGTGACCGGCGGTTTTTTTTTTTAAAATCCTGCAG
>DAQY01000024.1:11975-16262 GCA_002503105.1 Methanomicrobiaceae archaeon UBA206 | reverse complement strand
CAATTCGGGATACCACAGTCCGGCACCACCCCGGGCACCGTTCACTTTCATCCCGCAGATCGTACTGTTATCAGCCCCGGCACGAAGGAGGTATCGATGTCTCAGCGGGAGCGGAAGCTGGAGCATCTCACCGCGGCGAGCCGGTTTGATCTCTGCACTCCGGGAGAGTGCATCAGGCTCCTCACAGCGGCGCCCTGCATCACGTACAACCCCCGGGCGGGCGGCTGCGGACGGCTGTTCAGGGTCCTGCTCCACGGCAGCTGCACCTACGACTGCGCCTACTGTGCTGTCCGCCTGCAGCGGGAGCGGCTGGCGTTCACGCCGGAGGAGCTGGCGGACACCTTCCTCCGCCTCGTCCGGGACGGGAGCGCCGGGGGACTTTTCGTGAGCTCGGGCATTGCGGGCGATGTGGACACGATCATGCACGATATCGTGGAGACGGGAGAGATCCTCCGGCGGCGGGGGTACACAGGCTACCTGCACCTCAAAGTCCTTCCCGGCGCGAGCAGGGCGGACATCCGGGACGCCGCCCGCGTGGCGGACCGGATCAGCATCAACCTGGAGGCGCCGTCTGCAGAGCGGATGGGCGGGATCGCGGGCGTGAAAGACTACAGAAACGACATCGTCAAGCGCCAGTCGTGGGTGGCGGAGGAGAAGCCGGACCGCCACACCACCCAGCTGGTGATCGGCGCGGCGGACGAGACCGATGCAGAGATCCTCCGGTGCGTCCTCGAGCAGTACCGGACGGTCCGTCCTGCCCGCATCTACTACTCGGCGTTCCGGGCGCTCGCCGGCACCCCGCTTGCGGGGCACCCGGACACGCCCGCCTGGCGGGCACGGCGGTGGTACCAGCTGGACCACCTCCTGCGGGAGTACCGCATTCCCGGGGATGAGGTCCGGGTGGTGTTCGACGACGGCGGACTCCTCCCCAACCGGGACCCAAAAGAGGTTCTGGCAGCGGGGCGTGAACGGGTGAACGTCAACACCGCCCCCCGGCACGACCTGCTCCGGGTGCCGGGCATCGGACCTAGAGGCGCCGATCGTATCCTGCGGATGCGGGCGGAACGACCGTTTTTGAGTTTCCGCGACCTGAAACGCGCCGGGATCCGCTCGCAGCTGGCGGAGCGGTACATCACCCTCGGAGGACGTGAGGGCATGCAGATGCGGCTGAACGTCTGATTGAATGATCGGCCCGGCATACCGAAGTGCTGGCGGCGAAGGTCCTGCTGCTGCCGGGTGGTGTACCGATTGGAGGCGTGCCGGGCTGGTGAGGGAGGAGGTACCTATAGCGTATCGCATCCCTGGAATAATTATCCAGGGCTGAAGGCGAATCTGGATCAGAGCACCTGAATTCGAGACGTCCGTGAGACGTTCTCCGGACGGAGCCGGATCGTGAGCCGGCCTGCACCGGCCGGCCGCATATGGCGCCGTGGGGGAGGATGAAGAGGCGCGCCGGGCCTTTTTCGCAGGAAGATCGGTGTGGAAACCGGAGATGGGAACTATGGTACTGGCTCTGCAGAAGACCTCCTGCAGATGACCGGCGGTTTCCTGCCCCTCGGGAGCCTTTTCCGACGCAGAAGGCCGATCGAATCGCCGGGACCGGAGCCTGGACACCGACAGATGCGATGTGGCCCGCGAACACCGACCGAAAACCTCAATCAGACATGTTGGGGCTATCTTCATGCGGGGAAGGCGATAGCCGGGGAGAGGCTGTGTTCACGCTCTGACCCCCCGTGCTCATGGCCCTGATGGCGGAAACCTCATATGCAGACGCTCCACTCCGGGTGTAGCACGGATGTGTGACGGGTCTTGGAATGCGCCGGAGAGGATACCCGGCATCATGGTCACGATGCACACACAGCAATGCGGGGAGATTGTCCGATCTCTCTGCTGCTATCCCCATTTATCCCGCGCGCGATTCTCTCCTATGGGTGCTATGAGTGTCCAGACACTGGAAGACAAGTGAGGAGAGAGAAACATGGGGGAAAAAGCCCGATACGCCGAGTTAGAAAAAGGCTGCATGTCACACTCGATCCGGAAGGGTATGATTACATCAAAAAACCGGTCAGAATGCTTCTCAATTAATTGATAGAGCAATAGCCTCGTTGATAACCACAATTAACCCCGTTTATCTCCTCGTATCTTCAAAAGAGCCCCGTAAATTAACGGGCCTGGAGGGATTCGAACCCCCGACATCCGGGTTAGAAGCCCGGCGCTCTATCCTGGCTAAGCCACAGACCCTGAGATCCATGTTAATTGGTCTTCTGTAATTATTAACGCTTTGAGTGCGGGCGGACGGCCGGGCATGCGGTGCGAAAAAGAGAAGGAATCAGCCCGCGCGGTAGGTGGGCGCCCGAATGATATCCACCTTCGTCGGTTTTCCCCATTCCCGACCTTCGACGGCTCGTGCCATGGTCGAACCTGCGTACCGCACCTTGATCCGTGCTGCCATCCGTTCCCGCTCTTCGAAGTAGGCGGGGTTCACGAATTCGATGATACGCTTCATGCTGATATTGAGCGAAAGCAGATCGACGAGGATGCCGGAGTCGCCCGATGTGAGGTCTTCAAGGTCGATCGACGTCATGAACAGGCACTCTCCCTGGGCGGCATCGGTCAGGGATATGATGTTGTGGGCGCTGCTGAGTTCGAGGGTGCGGGCCTTCCCCTGTTTGAGTTCTTCGATAACGGACGGTGATATGCCGGTTAATGCTGTACACCACATCATCATCACCCGTACATCGGGAGCTGTTCTCTCTTGGGTTGCGCCTCGGCCTTCTGCATCTGTTCGGCGATCTGCGCCATTGCCGCCTCAATCTCGACCGCCTGCTCGATCAGCGGCTTCGTGTCCAGGTTCAGGCCGTATACCTTGTTCAGAACCTCGATGGTCGCGGCCGACGCCCGCGGGTCCGGCGTGTTCACTGTCTCCCCGAGGAGCCCCATCCCCGGGATATCCCTCATCTTGCACTCCGTAAGGACGCTCGCTGCGATACCGGAGATGCTGCCCATGGGCAGAATGATCGTTCTACCCTCGATTCGCCGGAGGGCACTGCTGGTCGTTGCAACCCCGAAGACGCGTTTTTCCGGCTCATTGGTGATGATCCCCGCGATCGTCACCACCTCCCGCAGGTCGAACTGCGTAAGCCAGTCCATGATGCCGTTTGCCACCTCATAGCAGATCATGGGGTGGATCGGGACATCGGAGACAATCGCCACGAGGTTATCCATCTCGTAGAGCCGCACCGGAACGTTGATGACACCTTTTGCCATGAGGGCGACCGGCGGGAAATATTTGCTCGTTATCGACCCTATCTGCTCAAAGTCCATCTGTTCGACGAGATATTGAAGGGCGATGCTCCCGACGAGTCCGCTGCCGGGGAACCCGATGAACACAGACTTTTCAGCGCCGCTCAGCGCCCTGGCGGTGATCTTTATATCGTCCATTGGATCATACCACGCTCCCTCGGATCAGTTTATCATGAACGAAGATCCTTTAAAAATATTATGCAGGAATATCACATTAAACGCGGTTACGAAAAAAAACTCGCAGAAAATATGGTTCAGGGTCTCCTGGATCAGTTCGGCGCAGAGCCGGAGGAGTCCGGCGGGCACTATATCGTCAGCTACGGCGCCCTGAAGAAGCTTGAGGTCTGGATCGGCGCGGGGGGCAAGACCCTGATCGTCGATACGGAGTCGGACATGAACACTGACGACGAAACCATCATCGAGACGAATCGGCGGTTCCGGAGGTACCTCACGCAGGTGACCGGGTACACGACAAGGGATCGGGCGAAGAAAGCGAAGAAAGAGGTGGAGTAGCCCAGTCCGGGATAGAGATGAGCCGCGACCCCCCCTCGCGCCTGAGCCTGAGGATCATCGCACCGCCGCGGTCCGATCTCGCTCCTCCCGGCGCGATGGTCGCCACCGGCCGGGCCGATCCGTATCCCGGTCACAGAAAACAGGAACTATGAGGACACCCCCAAAACCTCCATGAGGCCGTGGGCGGCCGCAGGCCCGACCGATGAAGATCGGTGATCTGACATACCGGCAACGACCTGATGAGCTGTTCCGGAATACCCCATCGGGGTTCGCTGCGATATGTTCGGGAAGTGGACTGTGGAGGATGCTCCGGGCCGGAGGGCAGGAGCATGAGAAGATGCGCAAGCATCTTCGAAGTGCGGTGTTTCGCAGGAACACCGCTCGAGCACCGATCAGGTGCGATAGGTCTCCCCCCCCCACCGTGGCGATCGGCCGCCTCGTTCCCCGGGGCCCGGGAATGCCTGCAGGATT
>DAQY01000024.1:0-11649 GCA_002503105.1 Methanomicrobiaceae archaeon UBA206 | reverse complement strand
AAAAAAAACCGCCGGTCACCGCACGAAGTCTTCTGCAAAGCCGGTAATCCGACTTCCATCTCCACTTTCACATCGATCTCCATGTGGACGGCGATATGCCGATCGGCCGGCACAGGCATACCAGTGAGGTCATCCCAAAACGCCTCTGCCGGGAGGGGGTATCCCCCTCCCGGCACAGGAGTTCCGGGACGACCCCCTATGGGACGTACTATTCGATCACGATCGCCGGCTTGAAGGGCAGGGCGCCGGACGCCTTCGGATGCGGGCTCTCCTCCGCACGGTGAATCGTGACCGGGACGCCGAACTCCCTCTCAAGGAACGTGCGGGCGCTTTCGAGGACGGCCAGCTCGTCGATGGGCGACGCCAGCAGCTGCTCCACCAGCCGGGGCGGAAGCCTGAGTACGAGTCTGGTGATCTGCTTCGCCGCCTCCACCGCCTCGCGGCCCCGCTTTCGCATCTCCTCGCTCTTCATGACCTCCCTGACGGCCTGCATCCTCTCGCTGCTGGACGCCACGATCTCGAACACCCTGCGCTTCCAGTGCGGGGCAACAAAGAGGTCGATCGACGACGGCTCCATCGGAATCAGCTTCACGATGGACTCGATGTCGTCCACGGTCCGGGAGAGGAACTCCTCGGCGAGCTCGATCGCCGGATCGACGAGGCGCATGTCGGCCACCGGCCACCGGGCGAAGGAGACCAAGCCCGGCTCACCGACGGCGTCCCACAGCGCTTCGCAGGTGAAGGGGATGAAGGGCGCGAGGAGGCGTATCCAGACACGGCAGAGATCCTGCAGCACTGCACCGCCGGTCGCTCCCTGCGGCAGGCGGCGGCGGTACCACTTCAGATCGGACTCGATGCCGAAGAACGCCTCCTGCAGCGCCTGCCTGGTCTGGAAGAGATCGAGCGCCGCGGTGGTGCTGGCGATGCGGTGCTGGAGCCTGCTTGCGAGCCACGCATCGATATCGTACGACCCCTCCGCCTGCCTCGCCTCCTGCACCGTGTTCCAGAACCGTTCGATCTGCTTTTTTGTCGACGATACAAGCTCTTTCCGCCAGTCGAAGTCCTGCCAGGGCTCTGCGCTTCCCACCAGGAACATGCGGACTGTATCGGCGCCGAACTCCCGGAGCGCGTCCTCGAGCAGGAAGACGTTGCCCTTGCTGGACGACATCTTCGCCCCATCCAGGAGGCCCATACCGAAGACCACCATACCCTTCGGCTGGAGCGCCGTCGGGAAGATGGCGCAGTGGTGGAAGAGCTGGAAGGTGAGGTGGTTGGATATGAGGTCTTTGGCGGAGAACCGGAAGTCGTAGGGGTACCAGTACAGGAACTCGTCCCTGATGCGGTCGAGCGTTTCTCGGTCGACGGTCTCCGGCGACCCCTCGCCCAGGAAGATGTAGTCGAAGACCTCGGGCGTCAGCTTCTCCGGGGAGATCTCCTGGAGGTGATGGGCGATCGTGTAGTAGGCCATGTAGATGGTCGAGTCCGAGAGGGGCTCGACGATCCAGTCGGGATCCCAGGGGAGTCCGGTGCCGAGCCCCACGCGCCGCGTGCACGCCCAATCCTTCAGCCAGTCGACCGTCCGCTCGAACTCTGTCCGGACCTCCGGCGGCACGAGCGCCATCCGCCCGAGCTGCAGGCGTACCTCGTCCTTCCAGACGGGATCGCTGTACCGGAGGAACCACTGGTCATGGAGGATCTTCACAAACACCCTGCCGCCGCAGCGGCAGATCACCTGTCTGATGTCGAACTCGTACATGACGGTGGAGCCGTACTTCTCCGTCAACAGCGCTGCCACGTCGTCCCGCGCCTCGCTGACCGGCTTTCCGCCGTACCGTTCGAGGAGCCTGCCGCGGGAGAACTCAGCGCTGTAGATCTCCTGGGTGAGCGTCTCCATGGCGGGATCGGTCTGGTCCCGGATGCCGGCGCGCTCGACCGCTTCCATGGCCGGGAACTCTCCGTACCCCTCGACACGGATGAGCGGGATCGGCCTGATGGCGGTATACCTGCCCTGCTCCTGCAGGTCGCGCAGCGCGATGTAGTCGAAGGGTGCGTGGGCGGGGACGCTCATCACGATCCCGGTTCCCATATCGGGATCCACGAAGCACGCGGGGAGGATGGGGACCTCTCCGCAGAGGGGGTGAGAGACGCTCTGATCGACGAGCGCGGTGCCCGGAATCTCCTCGATCACGCAGACGTCGTGGTCCTGAAGCCGGACCTTCTCCGCGGCCTCCGGGCTGATGATCCACTCCTGCCCGTCGATCGCTGCCCGAACGTACGTCGTGCCGGGGTTCACCCAGAGGTTCGTCACGCCGTAGGTGGTCTCGGGCCGCAGCGTTGCGGTCGGAATCAGGACATCGCCCCACCGGAACATCACCAGGGTGAACCTGAGGATCTCTGCCTTGTCGCCCTCCAGCAGGTCGTGGTCGCCGACCGAGTTCTCGCACTGGGGGCAGTACTTGACCGGGTGGGCGCCCTTGACGACATGGCCTTTCTCGTGCAGGTGCCGGTACTGCCACTCGATGAATCTGCTGTACTGGGGGTCGACGGTGATGAACCGCCGGCGCCAGTCGATGGAGAGCCCCAACTGCTGCATCACCCGCCGGTACTCCTCGGAGAAGTACCGGACGATCTCCATCGGATCGACGAACCGGTCGAGGACGTCCTGAGGGACCTTGTACAGATCCCGGTACAGCCTGATCGTCTTTTTATCGCCGTTCGCTATCCGTTTCGAGATCCCGATGACCGGTGTCCCGGTCACGTGGAAGGCCATGGGGAAGAGCACCTGTTTCCCCCGCATCCGCTGGTAGCGCGCGATCACGTCGGGAACGATGTACGTTCGCCCGTGCCCCACGTGCATCGCTCCGCTCGGGTAGGGGTAGGCCACCGTCAGGTAGAATTTCTCTTTATCGGCAGGATCGGCCTCAAATGCATGTTCCCACCTTTTGACGCACTCTTTCTCGATATGCTCCACGTCGAACGCGCTCAACACAACACCTCCGAATGCGGTTCTATCCGGTCGCTCCGATCAGACCGGGCGCAGCCGGATCGTCTCCCCTTCGCTGTACCGCTTGATCATCTCCTGGGCGGTGGTGCTGTTCTTGGCAAGGAAAATGTTCCCTTCCTCGTTCACCGTCGCCGTAAAGAGATACTCCTTCCCGGCGAAGACGTCGACGATCTTTCCTCTGTGCTCGGGCGAGAGGATGGTCAGCTGCTTCCTGTCTATGCGGATCCTGATGCCGTCGCCGAGCTGCACCTCCTCTTCCACCGCCTTCCTCGGTTTGAGTTCGCTGCGCGGCCGGATATCGATCCCGATGCCGATCTTGTTCACGATGGCCGCGACGTTCTTGCCACCCTTGCCGATCGCCGCCGGGACATCCTTGTCCTCGATGTAGACGACCGCCTTGTTGTCGTTCACGATCCTGACGTCGACCGGCCCGGTGGTGTAGCGCCCGATCTCCCGCTGGATCTCCTTCTCCGCCACCCGCCAGGCGACATTCTCCTCGGCCGCCGCGGCGGCGGGCGCCGGGCCGGCAGGCTCTTCGGCGCCTCTCCGCACCGGCATCACCAGGGTCTCGCCCTCGTAGCGGAAGACCTCGATCTCGATCTCCTTTCGGCTGTGCTCCCGGACGACGATCACCGGCCGCAGGTGCGCCTCGCTCGACATACCTTCGGGCACCTTGATGGTCAGATCGACGTCGTAGACCTTCGCGATCTCGCCCCTGGAGACGAAGATCACGGTATTGATCACCTGCGGCAGGACGCTGTAGTCCACCCGGTCGCAGAACCGCTGCAGCGCATCATGCACGCCCATCGCATGCACCACGCCGACCATGCCCATGCCTGCAAGCCGCATATCGGCGAAGACGGTGAAGTCCTCGCTCTTGCGGAGCTCGTCGAAGATAACGTAGTCCGGGCGGACCAGAAGGAGGGCCTCCGCTGTGTTCACCATGCTCCCTTCGAGCGCCGTGTACTGGGTGATGTGGTCCGGCACCTGCAGGTCGCGCGGTGCCTCCATCGTCTTGACGATGAAGTCGTGATCGGCGAGGAACGTCGCAATGCTCTGTGCAAGCGTGGTCTTTCCCGCCCCAGGGGGGCCCGCAATGAGTACGCCCCGTCTGCTGCCGAGTATGCGCCGCTTGATCTCGGGGGCCATGTTGTAGTCGTCCAGCGAGACGCCCACGAACGGGCGGACCGCTGTGATCTCCATACCGTCCGAAAACGGTCTCCGTGCGATGGAGATCCGCAGCGACCCGATCTGCACCACGGTGATCCCGCGCTTCTCGAGCTCGATGAACCCGTCGGGATCGCGCTTGGCGCGTTCGAGGATCTCCTGTGCCATGGAACGGAGCTCGTGTTCGGTCATCGGTGCATCGCGGAGGACAACCAGCCTGACGTCCTTCAGTGTCCCCTTCTTCGCAACGGGGGGAGCGCGCTCCTTGAGCATTATCGCGATCGTCTTCTCGTCGAAGAACTGGTCAATGGAGAGCGGGGAGAAATCTCCGATCTGCGGCCGCAGATAGAGGACGTCAAGCCCCTTCGCCTTCGCCACCTCCGCCTGCACGAGATCGCTCGTGATGAACTTCGCGCTGTTCTGGAGGGCGACGTTGCGGATCAGGGCGTCGATCTCCCCGCCGCTGGAGAGCTTCACCTGGTCGAGGCTCGGGCGCTCCCCTGCAAACCTCAGTTCGATGATCTCTTCGCCGGACATCCTGTAGAGTTCCTGCAGCTCCGTCAGGCCGGAAAACCCTATTTCGCGCCCCTGGTTTGCCTGCGCCTCAAGCTCGGCAACGACCGCCTCGGGTATAATTATTGTCGCGCCTTTATATTCCCCGGTTTTTATCATTGAGGTGATGCGCCCGTCGATGACGACGCTGGTATCTGGAACAATTTTCATAAAAAATCACCATATAGTAGGGGTCATTCCCCCTTATTAGCATATACCTTCTCTGGATCAAATACCCTCCCCGAAATCTCCTCTCCGTCGATTGTACGGTGGAAGCAGCTCATATGGCCCGTATGGCAGGCGGCGCCGTGCTGTTCCACCAGGTAGAGGACCGCATCCGCGTCGCAGTCGGTGAGGATCTGCACGACGCGCTGGACGTGTCCGCTCTCTTCCCCTTTCTTCCAGAGTCTATCCCTGCTCCTGCTGTAGTAATGGGCGTATCCGGTTTTTCTGGTGAGCTCCAGCGCCTCTCCGTTCGCATACGCGAGCATGAGAACCTCGCGGGTGCGGCAGTCCTGCACGATCACGGGTACGAGGCCGTTCGTGAATGTAAGCTCCATATCGTATCACATCCCTGCTATCGTCTGCATAACCCAGTAGAGAATATCTCCCACGAAGAGTGCGGTGGCGAACCCCGCCGTGATCGGGATGATGAAGGGGATACCGTACGATATCCAGACCTTCCCCGCCCTCCGGTACAGCGCCAGCTCGTGCCTGTACCGTTCGGGGTGCAGCCTGAGGTCCTTCGTATACCGCCGGTCGTCGCCCTTCACCAGACGTCGCAGCGACTCCCCGACTCCGATGAACCGTCGGACCAGCTGACCGTCCTTCTCCTCGATCTCCTCCATCACAAACCCGAATTTGTTCTGGATATCTTCACCATCGACCGGAAACCCGAGGAAGAGGTAGGGGAGGGGGGCACGGTTGCCCCGGACGACGTTTCTTATGAATATCGCCGCTGGAGCGGCCATATTGAGGATAACGGCGTTTGCAAGCACAGTGAAAGGAAAGAACCCCAGCGGCGGCGCACCGAGAGCGGGTTCGAGCGGGAAGAACGGAACGCATGCCGTGATGATGATGAGGGCGTACGCATCCGCCCCACCGAAGAGATTGAAGGCCTGGAACGCGTAAAAAAAACCGCAGAACAGGACGACGAGGACGAGGTACCCTGCCGCGACCCTCCAGTCCGCGAGGATGGTCAGCCCGTAGATCCAGAGCGCCACCGGCACGGCGATCGCCAGCGCCGGTCGCCACGTCCTGTGCGGCACCCGACGCTCCTTGATATCCCGGTACGATGCGTAGATCAGGGTGGTGCCTATCGCAGCAGCCGCAACGATGAGCGGCACCGCGATCACTGGCGGGAGCATCATGGGTCGTTAGTGTGTGGACGTGCTCTCTCTTATGTCTGGCGATTTTATAATACCTGCCGTGTCCCCCCGACGGCCATGGACTTTCCGCATGCCGCCGGGGCGCTCCTGGCAGCGATACGGCGAAATAGGACGATTAAAATTATATTTTTATTATTATCTTTTATGGTGTTCCCGGAATTTCATAGCAAGATTTTAATAACGGTAGACCGACGTGGTATATTGTGCTCGGGGATCGGATCTCCCTGTCAGGCACAGAATTCGCGGAATACCAGCTCTGAAGATGTGAATGGACATAAACAACCTTATCGATGAGATACTCAAGCAGTCGATCTACCTGGGGTGCTTCTCATTTGATGAGTTGCTGCACTACAGTGCGGTCCATTCTCCGAACGGCGTGGGGATATCGAAGGACGGCGCTCAGACGTTCCTGCTGGCGATGTCAGGGGGTGAACCAGCAGGTGCCATACTTGTCGACGAGAAAGGCACCCTCTTCGGGGATAAGGCTGTGTATCTCCTTCAGGGCACCGAGCAGTTCCATCTGTACCAGGTTGCACCTCAGATCGTCGATACGCTGGTGTCGCGGTGCCGGGTGTACAATAAGAGCCATCTGAAGAACAGCGCACGGTTTGATATCCCCACCATCGGTGGGGGTACGAAGCAGCGGGTGGGGGTGCTCTGTCTGACAATCAGAAAGCAGCAGGTTCCCCTCGCGGGGGTTCACGTTTCGATCAGGAAGGGAAAACGCGTCCTCTCCACAGAAGTCACGGATCGCGACGGAAGGGTCTGTTTCCGCCTGCTCAACGGGCGGTACGTGAGCGTGGTCACTGATCGGACCGGTGAACTGACCAGATTCGCGATCGACTTCTACGAACCCCAGGCAGAGTCGGTAGTGGATATTGGGGGTAAGCGGGATGAAGACCGGTGAAGATGAAGAACGTAAACTGATCGCGGTTGTCAAGGGACTTCTTGACCAGAATGGAGAGGGTAGGGCGGACGGAGGGGATGCGGACGACACCGTGCCGGAGGGCGAGCAGAGCGCCGGACAACCCGTCACGACGGGGAAGGCGGGGCTCCGATCGCTCGTCAACTCAATTCTTGCATCACCGCATGCGGGAGAGGGTGTTCAGAAGGCGCTGGAGCGGTCTTCCGCCGCCGTCGGGATCGGGGCTGGACCGGAGGACCCGCTCGATGCGGCGGCGAGGGACGGAGAGGAAGAAACCGCACCCCTATCCGAACGTCTTCCGATCCCCCCCGACGATCTGCCTGACGGGATATCGGAGGAGGGGGATCCGGGTGTTGCGGCAGACGCCGTCCAGGAGGCGGTGCCGGACGAAGAGGATGTCGACCATGCCGTCCCGGCACGCCGGATAGGGAATCGATCGATCGTCGATGCGACCGCCGTGAGCGGCGGGGGGAGCGGAAGCGGGGGTGCGGCCCGTGCCGCTGAAACCAGCGCGATCGGGGGCCTGCTGAGCCGGGCAAAGAGTCGCCCGGGTTCGGACGCTGTACAGACGGAGGAGGACGAGGCTGAAGCGGGGGTGATCTCGGTCGAGGAGCTCGGCAACCTTGCGGACCTGATCCTTCCCAAGAACGCGACCTTCAGGATCGACGAGCTGCATGTCAACCGACACGCCTGCGACTTCGACTTCGCCGACAACGCCCGGATCGTGTCGAAATTCGATGATATCCTCTCCCGGACCCTCTCCACGGCAACGCTCTCCCGGGCGGCAGAGGTGGTGACGCCTCCCCCGGAAGTGGAGCCGCAGCGCGTATCGCGCTTCAGGAAGCTGCGGCTGCCCAAGGTCAGGCAGGTGGTTGAGGAGTACAACCCTGCAGTTCACGGCCCCCTCGTCGACCTTGCGTTCAGGGCGACGCAGGGCGTTGAGGAGATCGAACTCTACCCCGTCCACGAACCGTATGCGTACATCCGTGTGACGTACGACAGCGCCACTCACGAATACACCTACAACGTCATCGAGCCGGAGCTCTCGCCTGCCGAGCAGGAGCTCTTCGGGGAGATCAAGGAACGGCTCTTCGAGACGCTCGACATCACGGCGCGGGATATCACCCGCGCCACGGCGCGCAAGGCGCTTCGCGACTCGGTCAACATGATCATTGCTGATTACGGCATCGACCTCCCACCCCGGGAGCGGGAGAAGATCCTGTACCACGTGGAGAAGGAGTTCCTGGGCGACGGGCTTATTGACCCGATCATGCACGACAAGTACATCGAGGATATATCGTGCGACGGCGTGAACAGCATCATTTTCGTCTACCACACGACGTACGAGTCGATGAAGACGAACCTGAAGTACCGGGATGCAGCGGAGCTCGACTCGTTCGTTACCAAGCTCGCCCAGCGAGCAGGGAAGTACATATCCATCGCCGAACCGATGCTGGACGCCACCATGGGCGACGGTTCGCGTATCCAGATGACGCTCGGGTCCGAGGTGACCGCTCATGGCTCCACCTTCACCATCAGAAAGTTCCGTGATGAGCCGATCACGCCCACCGATCTCATCGAGTGGCACACCTTCTCTCCCCTCGGCATCGCCTTCCTCTGGCTGGCGGTCGAGAACGGGAAGTCCTGCATCTTCGCCGGCGGAACGGCATCGGGCAAGACCACCACCCTGAACGCCATCTCGCTCTTCATCCCGCCGCTCGCCAAGATCGTGACGCTGGAGGATACCCGTGAGCTGAAGCTCCCCCATCCAAACTGGATCCCGAGCATCACCCGGGACTCGTTCTCCAGTGACGGGCGGGGCGAGATCGACATGTACGAACTGCTGCGGGCGGCGCTGCGTCAGCGCCCCGAGTACATCCTGGTCGGTGAGGTCCGGGGCCGTGAGGCGCTGACCCTCTTCCAGGCGATGAGCACGGGCCACGTCACCTATGCGACGATGCACGCCGACTCCGTGGCGAGCGCCGTCCACCGTCTGGAGAACCCTCCCATCAACGTGCCGCGGAACATGCTCTCCGCGCTGAACCTCATCTCCATCCAGGTGCAGGCGCGTGTCGGCGGTCAGCGCATCAGGCGGAACAAGCAGCTCATCGAGGTGCTGGACATCGACCCGAGGACGAACGAGCTGATCACGAACGAGGTCTTCCGGTGGCATCCGGCGACCGACGAGATCCGCTACTCCGGCAAGTCCTACATCCTCGAACAGATCATGGAGGACCGTGGATGGAGCGAGGAGCGGATGCGGGAGGAGCTGAAACGGCGGCAGGAAGTGCTGGAGTGGATGCGGATCAAGAAGATCCGGTACTACAAGGATGTGAGCAAGATACTGATCTCGTACTACCGCGATCCGGAACCGGTCATTCAGCGTGTGAGGGCGGATCTCTACGGTGAGGGTGGATCGCCATGAACAGTTTCGAACGGTTCTGTTTCAACCTGATCGGCCGAAGGATGAGGGCCAAACGGGGCGACTACGTCCAGCTCCGCAACGATCTGATGGGGGCGCGGATGAACAGGCCGTTTGAGGCGTATCTCGCCACCGCCTACGTCAGCTCGGTCGCCGTCGGCCTGATAGCGGCACTGCTGCTCGGTATGCTGACCTACCTGCTGCAGCTGCCCAACATGGTCACGTACCGGGGTGCACTTCCTCCGATCTTCCTGGCGCTCTCCGAACACCGGCTCCTCATCGGCACGATCGTCGTCACGATCTTTTCGCTCCCGGTCTTCGGCGGACTGACGTATCTGGTCTTCCTGATCTACCCGGGCATCGTCGCCGGCGAACGGCGGCGGAACATCGACGCCACCCTCCCCTACGCGATCAACTACATCACCGCCATGTCAACGGCCGGCATCACCCCTGACGAGGTCTTCCGCCTCCTCGGAAAGAGCGAGATTTACGGGGAGAGCGCGGTGGAGGCCCGGTACATCTCCCGGGAGGTCGACTTCTTCGGAAAAGACCTGCTCGAAGCCCTCCGGACGGTCTCGCAGGCGACGCCGAGCGAACGGATGAAGGAGTTCCTTCAGGGGGCGGTGGCGAGCATCTCGAGCGGGAGCAACCTCACGGAGTACTTCCGCACCAAGGCGCGGCAGTACACCCTGGAGAACCACCAGCAGCAGAAGACGTTCCTGGAGACCCTGGGGCTGATCGCGGAGAGCTACGTGACGGCGATGGTCGCGGGCATGCTGTTCCTGATCATCCTGCAGTCGATCGTGACGATCCTCTCGGGAAACAACGATACGTTCCTCCTCTCCGTGATCATCTACATGATCATTCCATTCGGGAGCGTGATGTTCGTCATCCTGGTCAGCTCCATGACGCCGGAGGTGTGAGGAGGGATGAAATTCAGAGATATCGTTGACGATTTCCTGAACCGCGGCGCGGCACGCGGCAAGGGGGCGTCGCCTGCCGAGCTCGATACGCTCGAACGCCAGGAGCGCGACATCTACGCGAAGATCGAGCACCAGCGGAAGTACCGCGTGGGTCTCCGCAGGTTCCTCAAGCATCCCGTGCAGGTGATCACCGAACAGCCGACAAACGCCCTGTACGTCTCCGTCCCGATCGCGCTGCTCGTGTTCATCGGAGGCTTCATCAATATGGTCGCATCCTACGGAACAGGGGTGCTGTTCTCAACCACCATGATCGACGATGTCGCAATCCTCGCCCTCCTCATCGCCATCGTCCCGCTCGCCGTACTGGACTTCAGGGAGTCTTTACGGACGAACAGCATCGAGGAGTCGCTCCCGAACTTCTTCCGCGACGTTGCCGGCATGAACGATTCCGGCATGACGCTGCCCCACGCCATCCACATCGTTTCGCAGGGCGAGTACGGCGCACTGACCCCTCATATCCGGAAACTGGACATCGAGATGTCCTGGAGCGTGCCGTTCGTGGATGCGATCGTGCGGTTCGGCGATCGGGTGAACACGCCGCTGGCGAGACGGAGCGTCGACCTGATCGCCCATGCGGGCGCCGCCGGCGGGGACGTCTCCGAGGTGCTGCGGGCCGCCGCCCACGACGCCTACGAGTTCTTCAATCTGAAGACCGAACGGAAGAACAGCATGCTGATCTACATGATCATCATCCTGCTCTCGTTCTTCGTCTTTCTCTTCGTCATTGCCGTCCTCTCGAGCACCTTCCTCTCCACGATGGCCGAGGCGGGCCAGGCGGTCCTCGCCTCGGGTGCCGCCGGGCAGTTCATGGGGAATGTCAACCTCTTCCTCTACAACCGGCTCTTCTCCCATGCGGCACTGATGCAGGGCTTCTTCTCGGGCCTCGTTGCGGGCATCATGGGTGAAGGCCGGGCGATTGCGGGGCTGAAGTACTCGGCCCTCATGGTCATCATCGCCTGGGTCGCCTTCCGGTTCGTGATATGACGGTATCCGGCTTCCACCGGATCACCGCCCGTTTTTACATGACCGTGTCTGTACGGAGATCTCCCAAAACGCCTCCGCCGGGAGGGGGACACCCGCTCGCACCTCCGGTGCTCATGCACCCGCCGTCCCGCCGGAATGCACCTCCCCGGCCCCTCCCCCGCGCGGCGATGCCCGGTAGGAAGCCGTGTCAGGAGTCCGGCGCAGTATATCGCTCGATTCTCCTG
>DAQY01000098.1 GCA_002503105.1 Methanomicrobiaceae archaeon UBA206 | reverse complement strand
ATGATTTCGGGATACCACAAGACCTGTCGGTTGCCGCTATCTTTTTATAGGATGCGGGCGGGGAATCCTCCTTCCAGAGGGGGAGACATGGCAAGGGTAACCGGTATGAAGGTGAGCCCGGCTGAAGTCGAGAAGTCTCTTGAGGGTATGGATTAATCCGGCGAGCAAACAGGATCTCATCTCGCACGCGAAGAGCAAGAATGCACCGAGTGTCGTGATCGACACGCTCGACCTGCTGCCGGACCAGATGTTCAACTCACCGATCGACGTCAGCAAGGTATGATGCGGGAGAGTAAACCCTTCCCTCCACTCTTTTATGTCTTTTATGCACGTCCCGTTCCCGGGACCGGGATGAGGCGGAGAGTATGTATTATATGTAATTCTGTGAGGGTGTGATCGACCGGCAGAGGAGTTGACGATGCCGTACGAAAGTATTGAAGACCTGCCCGGTAGTGTGAGAGAGAACCTGCCGGGAGTATGCCCCGGAGATATATGGCGGCATTCAACAACGCATGGGACGATTACAGCCGCCCTGAAGAACGGCGTGGCGGTGCCTCGCGTGAAGAGACGGCGCACCGGGTTGCCCGGGCTGCTGTGAAGCAGGAGTATGAGAAGGACGAAGGGACGGGCAGGTGGAAGAAGACGGATTGATCCCGGCGTGTCGTCCGGGATCAGCCCTCTGCAGAAAAATCCGTCACACCCTTCTTGGCCTGACAGGGAACCTCCGGACACCCGGAAGAGGGTTGCGCAGGGACGGCTGCCAGGATCAAACCTCTTCCATACCTTTTTAGAACCCCGTACAGCACGGAGACCTCTTCGACGTGCTGCCGGGGCACACCGCCCCGGACCATGCCTCCACCCCTCTCCGAAATCCCTTTTTATCATCGAAGACCCTCTTCTCTATATATGGCGATCGTGGTCGGTTCCGGGGCCGGCGGGGGAACAATCGCAAAGGAGCTCGCGGCACGGGGGCATGACGTGCTGCTGATAGAGAAGGGTCCTGCGATTGAGGAGAAGGATGCCCACCGGTTCTACGCGAACGTGGATGCCGGGGTGAAGCTGATGAGGGCGTGCTGTCTCGGCGGCACCACGATGGTTTCTGCGGGGAATGGCATGCGGTGCCTGGAGGCGGAACTGCGGGATCTCGGCATAGACCTGACCCGGGAGTTCGCGGAGGCCGAGGAGGAGCTCGGGGTGCGGGAGCTCCCCGACGAGGTTCTCGGCGAGGGTACGCGGCGCCTCATGGACGCCGCCCGGCGGCTCGGCTTTCCGGTCTTCAAGATGCCGAAGTTCATCGATCCCCGGAGATGCTGGCGCGACGGGCTCTGCGGGTTCGGCTGCCCTGCCGCGGCGAGGTGGAGCGCGGTCCGCTTCGTCGAGGAGGCGGTGAAGAACGGCGCGACGGTGGTCACGGAGAGGGAGGTGGAGGCGCTCCTCACCCGGCACGGGGAGGTATGCGGCGTCCGGTGCGAAGGGCAGGAGATCGCTGACGATCTCGTGGTGCTTGCCGCGGGGGCCCTGGAGACGCCGAGACTGCTCGCCGGGCTGGGTCTCCCCACCTCGCCGCTCTTTGTCGATACGTTCGCGACCATCGGCGGCGTATGCCCCGGGATCGGGTTCAACCTGGATATCCCGATGGGCGCGTACGTACCCTGCTGCGAGGGGCTCCTCCTGCCTCACTATGCGCGGCAGCTGCTGACCCTGCTGCGGGAGCGTGGCCGGCGGGTCGGGCCGGGAGACATCCTTGGCATGATGGTGAAGATCCGCGACGACGACGGCGGCCTGGTGGGAGAGACTGTAACGAAAGGTGTGACCGTCAGGGATGCACACCTCCTCACCGGCGGGGCCTCCGTCGCGGGTGCGATACTCGAGGAGGCGGGGGCCGACTCCAGTACGTTTGTGACCGCCCCGTTGCGGGGCTCGCATCCTGGCGGGACGGCGAGGATCGGCGTCTCGGTGGATACAAATCTGGAAACGGAGGTTGGCGGACTGTACGTCGCGGACGCCTCGGTGCTCCCGGCCGCGCCGGGCGCACCGCCCATTCTGACGATCGTGGCGCTTGCCAAGTATGCGGCCAGGCGCATGGAGCGATAGCGGCCGGGCGGGTGGCGGTTTTTCATCCGCATTCCGGTGTTTTTCTGGCTTTCCGTCGATGTGAAACCGGTATGCAGAGATGGTCTGATACCTGCGGCTACAGTGGTTATCAGGAGGTCGTTCTGGAGAGGGCGGCCTCGCGATCTCGCGGGTTTTGTGCAGGATGCCGCCGCATATACGGATGCTGCCGGAGAGGAGGCGGCTCTTGCGGGGTTCGGGAAGAAGGCCGGGCGGTTCTCGCCCGGTGACGTCTATGTGCATGCGTACGACTTCAACGGGATGCCCCTCGCAGATCCCTGCGGAGCGGATACGGCCGGGGCGAACCGGATGGACTGGACCGATCTCCGTGGTCTGCCGGTGATCCGGATCGGGGTGTGGACGGCGTCGCAGGGAGGGGGCTCATCGCGTATCTGTATCCGGCGCCGGATAACGGGTCGATCGACGAGGCGGCGTGAGGTTCGTACCTGCCGAAGATCGGGTACGTGCTCCCCGTGGGTGAGGCCGGTGGGTCGGTTCAGGCGCCTATCATGAGCGAGATCACCAGAAACGACCATGTATTCCCCGTCTCCCCGTGACGAATCATCCTGGGGCGCCCTTTCACGACAGAGGTCCCGGGTTCGAATCTCAGCGAGCCCGTGTAAACCTTTTCCCCCTTCCAAACGAGCTCGTCCCGAAACGCCCATGAGGCTGCGGCGGCCGCAGGTTCGGCCGGTGATGATCGATGATCCGACCCGGGTCCAAAACTTTCCGGGAAGATTCTCTCTTTCACATGTTGCCCGGACTTGCTGCGCTTGGCCGGAGGACCGGCGCTTGAGAAGACGCCCCTCTCCCGACACAGGTATTTTGGGATGACCCCTCCACATGTTGCCTCGGATTCACTGCGGCATCTTCGGGAAGTGGACCGTGGGGAGCGTCTTCGCGCTGCGACTGGCGGGACGGCAGGGGCTTGAGCACCGCCAGGTTGGAGCTGCGAGTGGCGGAACGGCGGGCGCACGAGAAAATGCGAAAGCATCTTCGATATATCCCTCTCCCGGCACGGGAGTTCCGGGATAACTTCCGCCGCAACGCAGCAGAGATCCGGCGGTCTGCGCCTCAGCGGGCCCGTCATGCATCGGAACGTCCGGTTCGCCCGCATCCCCTCTCGTGGCCGGCCCAGCCCGGAACCCGGCAAGACCCCCTCTCATCCGGGAGACGATACCGTCCCTGTGATGCCGTCCCCTGCAGCCCTGCAACCCTTGCCAGCACCGAGAGACCCGGCTGGGCGTTCTTCTCTGCGTAGCGGAAGGATACCCGATCTACGGTGTCTTCAGGAGTATGGGCGGGCCCGCGCGACGGCGCGTGCGTCATGATCGCCGGATACCCCCGGGACCAGAAGGAGAGATGGTCGGGCAGGTAGGTGTCGGTCTCCCCTGTCAGGGTGAGGTCGATGCCGTACAGGGCGGTATGGCGAATCATCAGCTCTGCGATCCCCTTCGACCGGACGCTGTACAGGACGTTCAGAACCGAACGATCGTTCGGGTCGAAACAGGCCGAGTCGTAGTTGAGGTAGAGCGGAATATCCAGCACGTTATCGGCTGCGAACTGCGCGTAACTGCGGCTGCCGCGCCTGCCGATCTCTTCGGCATTCCAGAAAGCGAACTGTACCGTGTGGTTGAACGAGTACCGGCTCATGACTCGGACGAGTTCCAGGACGATCGATACACCGCACCCGTTATCGGTGGCTCCGGGCGCATCCTGCGGGTCGGACGACGTACTGTCGTAGTGCGCCCCCACGATGACGACGGCACCGGACGCGAGGTCGTTGCCCGGAAGCGTCGCAATGACGTTCTTCAGGTCGCCGCCCCTGCGTTTCCATCCGTCCCGTATGCCCGGGTTGGGAAGGGCTGCAGGTCGTAACGTCGTGGCGTACAGTTCGGACTCGTTGATCTCCGCGACCATCGCGGCGATGGTGCGGGGCGGCGAAACGCCGATGCGGATCAGCATGAAGGCCAGCCGGGCCCGGTATCTTCGGTTCGGTTCCCGGTCGTTCGAGACCCCTCTGTGCGCCATCGGCGATCGCACCCGCAGCACGAGCAGCTGCGGAACATGATAGTCTTGGCCCGGCCCGCGGGGGATGCGATCGCGGGATGCACGGCGGATCCCGACATGCCGTCGCACCGCAGCAGAGCAGATCGGCGGCAGAGCGACCCTGCAGTCCCCCGCAGGTGAGGGAGCAAAAAAAAACGGAAGATCGTCTCGTTCTCATCCCCCGTCGTCTCGCAGGGGCGGGCACCGGGATCACCTATATATCGAGCGAGAAACACACGTGAGAATGCACCCGTATTCGGACGCCGCACGGCAGGCGCGGAGGGACAGGGGTGCCACAAAACCGCAGACGCAGGTGAGCAATGCCAGACCGTCCATCAATGCACGACGAATCGGTCTTCATGAAGTGGATGCGGCTGGAGATCGGCAGGATGAACGACGGGATCGTCGCCGAGCGGAAGGCTCTCGCCCGTCTGCTGCATGAAGAGACCCCGTCCTCGACGACGAATGCAGGAGGCGCGTACGCGTTCGACAGAGGCGTACTCCGGGTGCTGGGAGAGAGCCTTCCGGATGACCTGCACCGTCGGCTCAGGCTGCCGATATTCTTCTACTTCGACGCTACGGTGCCGGGCAGCTGTTTTCTTGCTGACGAAGCCGCGGTACAGGCGCTCCAGTGCCTGGGAGAGATCAGCCACATGCGCAGACTCCAGAACGGCAGACTCTGGGTCGCACGGCCGATCGCATACGCGATCGCGCAGAAATACCCGACCGCGGTGCAGATCGTGATGAGGTAGCCGGCACTGTCGGCGTGTGTCGCCGACGCGCACAATGTCGCACAATGTTTATCGTATATCCTGGAACCCTCCGGCCCGACCGTATGCAGAACGTATCCCGATGAGCCGGACGGTACCGCCCGGCTGCAAGGACGTTCCCCTCGGCGGCCCGGTTCCATACCGGCGAGATCTTCTAGACCGACAACGACAGCGTGTATCTCATGGAAACCCGCGATGCGCCCGCCCTTGCCGCCATCTGCTACTATCTCCAGAACGGGCAGTGCTTCTACGGCGACATCCATGGCGAGCAGATCGAGGGGATTGAGCGGTTCCGGCGCCTCTGCGATATCGATCATCCGCTCCCGGTGAGCTCCTGCTACGCGGGCATGCTCATACTCCAGGCGATGGGGCTCGGCGGCTGGATGTACGACAGCATCGATCCCTGCAGCGTGCTGGGCGCCAGCGGCAACCCGGAGGTGCCTGGGCTGGGCTTTCGCTACGATACCGATGGGCGGTGGCCCCCTCCAATTCCACCGGCCTTCCCGGCCTCTTTGAGGGCTACACCCCGCCGCACTACAGGGTCATGCGCAGTGCTGTCGACGCTCCAGCGGAACGAAAGTTCGGGCGCGGCGGCCCCCTCAACCCCGGAACTCCGGGCCCCTCCTACCGGGACGGGAGGATGCGGGGGGGTGCGCACAGGTATACGATGAGGATTTCAGGGAATGCGTCGCGCTCCAGGCGCAGCAGATCGACGACCGCTTCGGGAAGTTCCCGGGCACGGTCCCCGGCATCTTCATCCTCACCCTACCTGCAGGCGCACCATCTGGATCTGGAGTTCTACGACCGCCACTTCGAGCTGGGGGCGTACCTGGAGGACGCATGCACGGCACATGGAGCGGTGGCACCCGGAAGCGACAGAGTGAAACGGGACACTGCACGGAGGAGAAGGGAGCGTCCGGTGTCTTGCATGCCTGGACGGCCTCGTCATGCCCGGTGGCGCGGCGATCGGATCGCCGCAAGGATTTACCACTGCCCCATCCCACCGTGTGGCCGGAGGGTCATCTCCGCCATCTCATGGGTGTTTCCAGGATAAGGTGAGGACGATGGCAGCGAAGGTGAGTGATTGCCATTTTTTTGTACTGGAGTCTGCACCCGATAACGGTGCCGGATACGGAGGCGAAGAACCGGAAGAAGTGGCAGTTGATCCTGAACCACCCCGTGCTGTCGGTCGCCCGCCGGCTCCTATCCGCGATCCCGTTCGTGCGAAGACTGCCGTACCTCTATTCAGGGACGCTCTTTTACATTGTACGGCCCGATGAGAACCGGCACGGCGGATGGAGACGACGGGGGCCTGGATCTGCAGCCCGGGGAATGGGTGCAGGTGCGTCCCTACGACGAGATCGCCAGGACGCCGGGTATGAACCGGCAAACACTGCGGGCTCTACTTCATGCCGGGGATGGAGCGCTGTTGCGAAAAGCAGTTCGGGGTGTACAAACGGGTCGAACGGATCATGCTGGAGACCAGGGGGAGAGATCAGGAAGCTGGTGAGCCCGACCGTCTCTTCCTGGAAGGCGCCGTCTGCGACGGCGAGGCGTTCGGGGGGTGCGGCCGTTCGTGCTTCTACTACTGGAGGGGGCCTGGCTTAAACAGGTGGAGAGGTGAATGAACCGGTCCGGGGCGATCCAGACGTCGGCGATCCCGGGAGAGCGCCTGCATCCTAATCGCGCCTGAGCGCCTGCCGGATCTTTTCAAGCAGCGGGCGGTTCATTTCGTCCACCTGCGCATCGAAGTACTCTACCCAGTCGGAGACGACGTCCAGCTGCCGCTGCTGGTGCTCCAGGCGTTCGTTCAACCGATCGATCGCCTCTGCCGACCGCTCCCGCTCCCGCTCCAGCTCGTCGAACAGCCGCGTCATCTGCCGCTGCTGCTGTGCCAGGGCATCCCGCATCACCTGGAGGTCGACGACCACCTCGGGCGGCAGCCGGACGCCCGGTTCTTCGGCCCCGGTGGGTGCGGCGCGGGGCGTTCCCTCCGAACGGTACTCCTCCAGGACCTCGTCCTGTGCGAGCCCGCGTGCCGTCAGGGCCGCCAGATCCTGAACGGTCCGGACCGCCGTGTGGGGGAAGAGTTTGACCCTGCCGATCGTCCGGTACGTGAAGAGCCCGTCGTACGCCCCGATGATCCGTCTGACCTCCTCTGCGGGTATCCCGGTGATCTGCGCGATGTCGTCGATCTTCAGCTCTTTCTCCTTCATACCGTCCACCATTCGAACGTGCGCTCCGGCAGGGGAGAGGACGTCCCGTACGTAGTTCTTGCCCCAACCTGTTAAAGTATCGTACGATCCGCCCCGCAGGTCGAAAAACCCGCGGGTCGGAAAAGCCGGCACCCGCCCCTCCCGCCGGGCCTGCTGCGGGAGCGGTGTCAGGAGTATCGTCTCCAGAACGTGCTCAGTCTCCTCGACTCGCCCCAGCGCTCGTCGAGCTGGTCGATGATGTGGTTGATTCTCCGCACCTGCTTTGCGATCGTCTCGCTCTCCTTGCTCTCGATCAGGTCCGCCATACCCTGGATCACCTGCAGGGGGTTCCTGATATGGTCGGCAAGAAGCGCAAACTGCTCCATATTCCGCTCTATCTGGGTGTACGCCTGTAACTTCGTATTCTCCAGCTGCTTCTGCCGGGTGATGTCGCGGATCACGGTGATGATCTTATCGACCTCCCCTCGCTCGACGATGGGTATCTTCGTCTCCCTCAGGACGATGGAGCGTCTCCCCACGCGGTACGACCGCTCTGTCGTGAGCGGCTGTCCTGTCCTGGCAACCCGGTGGTACTGCTGCTTTCCGGCATCGGTGAGGAACGGCAGCACGTCGAAGAGGGGCCTGTCTGTCACGTCCGTATCCAGCCCGAGGTCGCTGCACCAGTCCCTGAAGGCGTCGTTCGCCAGGATCAGCCGCAGGTCCGTATCGACGACGCTCACCGCGTCGGTGATCGAGTCCAGCGTCGTCCGGTACAGGTCTTCGGACTCCTGCAGGGAGTATTCCGACTGCTTCCGCTCCAGGGCGTTTCCGATGATATTCACCGACATACAGAGGAGGGAGGCATCCTCGTCCGCAAACCCCGCATCGTCCGAATTCCTGTCAAACCCGACAAACCCGACAACCTTCCCGTGCAGGTGGAGTGGCACCAGCAGGGTCGAGATGATCCCCCGCCTCTTCAGGAATTCCCGCTCCCGCCTGGTGATGCGATCTTCCGGGACGCGGCCATCGATCCGCACCGTCTCGCCGTCGACGATCCTCTCCGCCCACCGGGGCAGTTCCCCGGTCAGAAATTCCTGGAACTCGCCGCGCTGGGGCGCCATGTCCGCCGTGCGCCATTCGTGCGTGGTGCCGATGAGCGTCCGCTGATCGTTGAAGAAAGAGATGTAAACCCTGCACGCACCGCATACCATACCCAGATCGGCGAGCGAGGCGTCGATGGCGGCGTCGATCTCTGCAGCATCGAGGAAGCGGGACGCAACGGCAGCAACCGTTCTCTCTGGCTTGTATCGGTGCCTGACGGCATTCTCTGCCGTATCCTGTCGCTGATGTCGATACAGGAGAGCACCGTGCAGACATGGGCGTTCTCCTGATCCAGAACAGCGCAGGCAGAGAGACGGATATCAAAAATTGAGCCGTTCTTTCGCCGCGCAGCGGCGGTGCCGTTCCAGGATCCGCTGCTGCGCGCCGCCTCGAGGACGCTGGTTCCGTGCTCCCGGAACCGCCACAGCATATACGCGGGCTTTCCGAGCATCTCATGCTCCTCATACCCTCACATCGTGAGCATCGCCCTGTTTGCAGAGAGTATCCTCCCCTCCGGATCGACGAAACAGGTTCCGCTGACGGAGGCGGCAAGGGCGCGTCTCAGTATATCTTCGGTCTGCACACACCGACGGTACCGGTGTTCGACGGGAGCGGGGTTGCAGACGCGCCGATCCCGGGCGTCGGGACTCTTCAGGTTCTGCCAGGCAGATTTGCCGGCGTGCAGCTCATCTCCAGATCCATAGGAGTCACCCATTGGGCGGAATCGTCTGCGGATGCAGTATAAGGTGGGAACGGAACCGCGAGGAATCCCATGCGGCACCGGAAGATCAGACGGTCTCTCCTGCTATTCCTGCTATCGATGATCGAGTCCCGACGTGACCTCGCCCGATCGCAACGGTCGGAACCGGATAAGATGTAAAGAATGCGTTGAGGTTTACATTACCCTTTCTATTTGGACTTCCGTCGTCCCGGGCGCCGACGCGTCCGTGGCCGTGACAGAACCAGAATCCCGCCGAACAGCGAACGATACGGGCGTCCAGGCGGGGCGGACGCAGGCGACATCGCCTACGGTATGCATCGCAGGGACCGCATGACCCGCTCAGCGGTGGAGATCATCCCGCTGTCCAGATATATCGCCCCGATGACCGCCTCCAGCGTCTCCGTGAGCGCATCGCTGTACTTCCAGATCTCCTGCTTCGCCTCGCCTTTGCCGAATTGCGTATACTCCTGCAGGCGGAGGGCCTTCCCGATCTCGTTCAGGGGCAGAAGGCTGACGACCATCATCTTTTCGGCAGTGATCTCCCCCTTTTTACTGACGCCCCTCTCCATGATGGACTGGATGACGATCAGGTCGATCACCGCATCGCCCAGCGTGGCAAGCGCCTCCTGGTGGCGGTCTTCAGGCAGCCCCTGTTCACGGGCATAGGCCGGGCGTGTCAGCGCCCGCTGCAGGAGCGCAGGGTCGGCGAACGTATAACCGAGCGTTTTTTCGAGTCTTCTGATCTTTGGGTCCGTCTCCATGAACATCAGCTCCGCGACGGCGGGGGTGAGCGCCTGCGGTACAGCGTACCGGTCCATGCCGGATAGCGTTTGCGCCGCCGGTGGTTACGTCTGCCGCTGCATCCACCTCCTTCTGGTGTGACTCCTGTACATCATCAGGAGCGCGATCCCGATCAGGACGAACGCGAGCGCGGTGAGGCCGAGCGCGACGTCCTGCTGGAGGAGCGTTCGTACGTAGTCAGCGCCGAGGGCGATGCCGAAACTGCCGATGATCCCTCCGATGGTGATGCAGGCCAGCACCTCGGTCCTCCCCATCCCGAGCATGCGGCCGATGATCGAACCGACGATGCTGCCCGAACCTTCCAGGGGCATGCTCACGAAGAGGATGAGCCCCAGGAGATAGAACCGCTCGAGCCACGGGCGGCGGTCCAGGTACACTCTGCCAGCGGTCATGAAGCGGGTGATCCACTCCCCGACGAACGGGATCTTCTGCACCAGAGAGAAGTTCCAGGCCATAAACAGCCCGCCGGCGAAGTCCAGAAATGCGAGGGTGGAGGCGATCAGCCACCAGGGGATGCCCAGCAGGATGCTCACCGGGATGACAGTCTCCCTGCCCGCCGGCGGCACGACGTAGGCGACCATCATCCCGAAGATCAGCAGAAATTCAGGGAGGGGGAGGACCAGGGAGAGGAGCAGGAGGTAGATGCCGCAGATCGCGAGGGGAATGCCGACCCTGAGCGCCGGGCAGAGTGCGGCGCTCCCCTCGGCGCCGTCTTCAGGTGGGGGACAGACCGTCTGCGGCACCATGGGCATCACGCCGGGGGGCATCCCCCGGATTCCGGATGCTGGCAGGAGGGTGCGGGTTTACGCTCCGTCGGATTCGGCATCCCGCGCAACCCCGCGTGTACGGAGAACCTGCTCGATGATCTTTGAGGAGCTCGCAAGGGTGTTGTAGTAGCCCGAGATCCTCACCACATCCACCTCAAGCCCCCGCGCCCTCAGTTTCCGCTTCAGATCCTCCTCGTCGAAGTGCTGGTTGAACCCGAGCGTGATGATATCCGGCCTGATCGCCTCGATCGGTCTGAACATATCGCGCGGGTCTCCGAGCCGCGCATGATCGACCGGCTTTAAGGCGCGGACCATCTCCAGGCGCTGGTCTTCCGGGATGACGGGTCTGGGTTTGTGTCTGACGTTGGCGTCCCTTGCCACGATCACGTGCAGCTCGTCGCCGAGCTTTCGGGACTCCTCGAGGTAGTAGAGGTGCCCGGGGTGGAGGATGTCGAAGGTCCCCGTCGCCACCACGCGCTTCATCCGAGCACCTCCAGGCGGACGGGCGTGCCGTCCGCCGTATAGCAGGCCCAGTCGTTCCTGCCGTAGGGGTAGCCGGCGATGACGTGGTATCGCCCGACCTTGGGGAAGAACCGGAGATCGGCGGGCGAGGGGGAGAGAACACCGTTGGGATGGCTGTGCGCACTGCCCGCCTGGTGGATGTCAAGCGGGAGCATATCGATCAGGAACGATGCGCTGCACTCGCCGCTGATCGTTCCCGGCACCAGATCGAAGTCGCGTATGATTCCGTCCCGCTCCCGCAGAACCGCAACGAATTCGTTTGGGTGGTGCTCCTTTCCGAGGTGCAGGAGGACGTTCAGCAGCTCTTCGCTGATCCCCTGAATCGTCATTCTGCAGAGTACTGGGGGCGGGAGGGACATAAGTCCTCGTATCTGATCGGCATCTCCCGGCACGAGCCTGCGGACCTCAAACTCCCCGCTTAAAACGGCCCGTCCTGTTCGAAGCTCCGGTTGAACCGGATTGCGAGCTCCGCCTTATACAGTTCCTTTCCCAGGTAGGCGGCATGATCGAGCCGGGAGACGCTCCCGTTCTCGAGGAGCGTGTACATCACATCCTCCCACCTCCTCCCCCGCACGGCACGATCCCGGTGCACCGCGACGATCCAGTCATCCTCAATTCCGATCCTGATGCATCCGAGGGGGTCGTAGACGATCTCTTCAGGCCTGGGGTATGCCGTCATCTCCCTCTCGTACCTCAGCGGGGGTTCGCGCCTGCGCCGTTTCTCCTTCAGGATCAGCAGGTCGATGCCGAGGTCCTTGGGGTACGGCCGGCCGTCCATCAGCGCCATCATCTCGGTCGCCGTGCGCATCTCGGCGATCGATCCCGTCGTCTTGTCGGAGTGTTCGCTGGTGAAGATGACCGATGCGCCGAGCTCGTGCGCCATGCCGCAGAGGAGCGCGTTCGCACCCGGCGAATCCGCATCCAGCAGCTCCACCACGTTGCCTGCGCCGAAGAAGAGGGGGTAGGGGATCTCTCTGAACGCCGCGAGCGATCGGACGAGCCCGGAGCCGACGGGCTGGAGGAGCGGGTCGGCGATCAGGCAGCAGATGCCCGCACCCTCCGCCGCCCGGATGTTCTCCAGGAGCGACCGCTCCCGGGGCACCACCACCGCCGCAGCGCCGGCGTCGGCGATCGCCGATCCCACCAGCGGGATGTTCCTCTCGTGCAAGCTCAGCACGATCTCCGCCCGCACGAGGGCGGCCTCGATCAGGCGCGGGTCTTGGGTGTCGACTGCGAGCGGACCGGCGACATCATCGAGTTCGGAGAAGCAGCGCCTGACGTCGTCGGGCGTCGCATCGAAACCGAACCCGAGATCCACGATATCCGCACCGGATGCAAAGAATCGCGCCACCTCATCCGCGAGGTTGTCCTGTTTGTGCGCATCCATGATCTCGGCGAGCACTTTCATCCGCGATCGCCCCCCGATCCTGACGCCGCATATCATGAACTCGAAGGGAGCCTCCTTCTCGCGCGCGAGAACCCGCCGGTACGCCTCCTCCCGCCTCTCTGCGGCGAGGAGTTCGTCTGCGGGGATTGAACGGGAGAGCTGCACGGTATCCAGCACAGAGAGCACCATCGCGAGGTCGGCGGCGTGGCGGGGGCCCCGATAGATGGGGACACCGGTGCTGCGCTCCACGTCCTCGAACGAGGCGGTGCACATCCCGGAGACGATCGCCAGATCGTAGGTGCCGCCGTCGATCAGGCGGCGCAGCTGATCGGGGGTGACGAACGCCGCGATCTCGCCGGTTACGACCACGTCCGCATCGTACCGGTCTCTGAACCGCTCCGCAGCCCGTCTGACCACCGGGGCGGTCGCCGTGCCGGTCGGGAGTAGAATGCGCATACGTTTGAGTTATTATTCTGGAGATGAAAAATAAACCTGATCTCATGCTGAGGTGTGACCTGCACATCCACACGAACTTCTCCAGGGACGGCGAGAGCAGCGTCGAGGAGGTTCTCCGCAGGGCGGAGGCGGTCGGTCTCGATGCGATCGCGATCACGGACCACGATACCGTTGAGGGGGCGCGGTATGCCCTGCAGCTCGCAACGCCGCTCGTCGTGATCCCCGGCATCGAGATCTCGACGAGAGAGGGGCACCTCATCGCACTCGGCATCACGGCCCCGGTCCCTTCGGGTCTCGATTTTCTCGAAACCGTTTCACTGGCACGTTCACGGGGGGCGCTGCTGGTCCTCCCCCATCCCTACCACCGCTGGCGGCACGGCGTGGGGAGGAAGTTGAAGGACAGCATCGAGGCGGTGGATGCGGTGGAGACGTTCAACAGCCGGTACATTACCGGATCGGCAAACCGGAAAGCGGCGATGATCGCGCGCACGCTCGGAAAGCCATGCGTTGGCGGAAGTGACGCCCATAACGCCCGATACGTCGGATTCGGTCTCTCGCTCGTGGCGGCGGAACCGACTGCCGGATCCATCCTGAACGCCGTCAGGGAGGGGAGGACCACCGTCAGGGGCCGGATGACGCCGCTGCAGACCTACACCCGCCAGTCGCTGAAAGGAGCGCTGTGGAGGATCAGGACGCGGGTGCACCGATGAAGCTGGCGCTCCGCTTCTCGTACCTCGGCGATCGGTTCTTCGGCTCGCAGATGCAGCCCGGTCTCCGGACCGTGGAGGGTGAGTTCATCGAGGCCTGCAGACGGCTGGATCTCTTTGAGGACTGGCGTGCGGCGGGTTTCGCGACCGCCGGGCGTACGGACCGGGGCGTGCACGCCCGGGGTCAGGTCTGCGCCTTTCGCACGGTGCAGCCGGACCGTGCCCGTCGGGTGCTGAACCTGATGCTTCCGCCCGATATCTGGTGCACCGGATGGGCGGCGGTGCCTGACGCGTTCCATCCGCGTCACGATGCCGTAGCCAGGACATACCGGTACTATTTTCCAGAACCGCCCCCGGATATCACCGCAATGCAGGAGGTCGCCCGCTCGTTCCAGGGGTCCCACGATTTCTCCTCGTTCGCCCGCACCGGCGACCGCTGTCCCAGACGCACGGTACTCGACGCGCGTGTCTTCGAGGAGGGGAGGTTCGCCGTCTTTGAGGTCACTGCAGAGAGCTTCCTCTGGAATATGGTCCGGTGCATGGCAACCGCCCTCGATCGGGTCGGCAGGGGTGCTGTCGATGGAGAGGATATCGTGCGGCTGCTCGAGGAACCGGCGGGGCACCGTCTCCCGGCAGCGCCGCCCGATGGGCTGATCCTCTGGCATGTGGAGTGCGGGATCGAGTTCGATCCGCTCCCGATGGACGAAAAAAGCCGGAAGTACCTCGCCTCGCTGCGCCGGCACCACGCCCTGATGGAGCGGGTATCGACGCTCCTCGGCGAGCTCGGGTGATCGCGCGGCGGCGATTCACGATAGCACGTCCCGGGAGCGTCGGAGGTTCGAGGTTCGATCAGGATCCGAGGCGGTGTGGTCGACTATTTCTTTGAAATGCGACCGTCTGGAAGACGGGAGCATGAGCACCGACAGGTGCGAGGTGTCCCTGAGTACCGACCGAATCTCCAGTTAGGGCATATTCTGGCTATCGTCTTGCGGGGGAAGGCGACTGTCTACAGGACTGGAGCAGCTCGAAGCCCGACGGCTTCTCGAATTCCGGACGTTCCGTCCGTCGTCGCTCGAAAATGTTTCGCATTCTCTCATGCGCCTGCTGTTCCGCCAGGCGCAGCTCCCATGGCGATTCCCATCCCGGTCCACTCTCCGGGGCGGTTGCTGAAGGTCGCCCCGAACTCCGGGAACTCCTTATGCGGGAGGGGGCATACTGGAACCCTCCGGGCTTATCATGCCCGGTCCGCTGCCCGAAGATGTCGCAGCGAATCAGGGCGGCCTGTAAAAAAAAAAAAAAGAGCGTTTTCTCGGAAACGTTCAGCAGGTCGTTGCCGGTATGGAGGGTTTAAGAGCGGAGCCGGATCATCGATCATCATCGGCCGGGCCTGCGGCCGGCACGGCCCCGTGGGCGTTTCGAAGCGCCCTCGATTATCATGCCCGATGAACGTGAGTATGGTGCTGACGGATCCCTATCGCTGGTCACTCTGCGGTTCGCGAAGGGGGGAGGGATGCGTCTCCGGCGGTGCATTCCGCAGCGGGGGTGCGGCAGGCAGAATTCGTCGCCCGGAATCGTTTTTTCGCTTTCTACATATGAAGGTTGGTGAACTGCTATCTCCCGCTGAAACTCCTGCATGGAGATCGGACCGACGGTCAACCGCGTGCATGCGTTCTACGTGATATATCGCCCTTCCGCGGCTAAGCCAACTATTAAATGTCACCTCCGCGCGATCATCACGCATGTGTTCACCAGATTATTTCAACTGACACCTATATGTTCATTAAATATGGTTAATAGCAACGTATTAATACAGGATTGATCAGTCTCGTTCTAGTACGTCAGGGGGGGAAAGGGATGTACGACGAGGATCCTGGTCTGGCGCCTGCATATGCTCCGTCTGGTGGGCGTTTCACCCACACGATCGCAGGGCCGGCGCCAGCACCGCAGTTCGTTGATGCAGGAAGATCTGCATGGTTCGACCTGATGTCACGCAGGGGAGTTGCGTTGAAGAAGACCGTGGACATGCCCTCGCCTCACTACCAGCTGCAGGAGTCGATCAGCCCCGCACCGATGCCGGTGGTTCCCGGCTATCGTCGAGCCGTGAGCGATGGCGCGGGCGTACCGGCGTCGTCCGCGAGGGTGCGGGCACGGCGAACGCTCGTGGCGATCCCCTGCTACAACGAAGCGGTTGCGATCGGCTCGCTCGTCCTGATGGCACGACGGTACGTCGACGAGGTTCTGGTGGTCGACGACGGGTGCACCGACGATACGGCCAGGGTCGCCGGGGAAGCGGGCGCCACCGTCGTCTCGCACGGGTCGCAGCAGGGGAAAGGACGGGCGGTAAAGACTGCTCTTCACTACGCGTTCGAACATTCGTTCGATGTACTCGTCTTCATGGACGGGGACGGCCAGCATAACCCTGAAGAGATCCCGCTCCTGCTCGAGCCGATCATGGCCGACACCGCCGATATCGTGATCGGGTTTCGGAGCATGGACCAGATGCCGCTCTACAGGAGGTTCGGCCGTGCGGTGCTGGATATCGCGACCGGTGCAGGCGGCACGATCACCGACTCCCAGTGCGGATTCCGGGCGCTGAACAGGAGATCGATCGAACACATGTTTCAGTCGCTGAAGAAAGACGATTTTTCAACGGAATCTGAGATGATCCGGGTAGCGCGAGAGAAACATCTGCGCATCGGTGAAACACCCGTCCTCTGCAGATACGGCGATATCGAAACATCCACGAAAAACCCCTTCTCGCACGGTTTCGAGGTGCTCGGCGCGCTCTTCTGGCTCATGGTGGATAAGCGCCCCCTCCTCTACATGGGTGGCCCGGGGATGATCGCCATGCTCGCGGGCGTATTCCTGGGAGTGCAGTTCTTCCAGCTGTACAACAAGGAGGGCTACTTTTCGGTCGGATATGGCCTTCTCGCATCCGTCTTTTTCATTCCCGGCGTGATCGCCCTCCTGATGGGGATGATCCTGGATGTCACCTCGAGGATGAGATGATGAACGAGCGGGCGTATTCTGAAAGCGGCGAGGAGAGGAGTTGACACGCCATGATTGGAATCATTCTCGGTACGCGACTTGAAATTATCAAAATGTCGCCTGTCATTCGCGAATGCGAGCGGAGAGATCTCGATTATTTCATTCTGCACACCGGACAGCACTACACCTATGAGATGGATCGGGTGTTCTTTGAGGAGCTGGAACTGCCGGAGCCTCGCTATAACCTGGACGTCGGCTCCGGCACCCATGCCGAGCAGACGGCCAGGATCATGACTGGCGTCGAGCGCGTCCTCGTCGAGGAGGCGTCGGATATCGTTCTGGTTCAGGGGGACACCAACACGGCCGTGGCCGGGGCCCTCGCAGCGTCCAAACTGCATGTACGGGTCGGGCACGTCGAAGCGGGTCTCAGAAGCTTCAATCGGTGGATGCCGGAGGAGATCAACCGGATCCTGGCCGACCATATGTCGGACTACCTCTTCGCACCGACCGAGAAAGCCCGGGAGAACCTGCTGCGGGAGGGGATCGACGAGTGGAAGATCTGCGTCACGGGGAACACCGTCGTGGACGCGGTCTACCAGAACCTCGACATCTCGATGAAAAAGGTCAATATCCTGAAGGAACTGGATCTGCAGCCGAAGAGTTACTTCCTCGCCACCGCTCACCGGCAGGAGAACATCGACAGCACTGCCCGGCTGCGGGAGATCGTCAGGGGTCTGGATTCGATCCAGAAGGAGTTCTCGCTGCCGGTGGTCTTCCCCGTCCATCCCAGAACGGAGAAGCGGATCCGTGAGCTGGGAGTCGAGACGAACGGTATCGGTATGACGAAACCCCTCGGCTTCCTCGAGTTTCTGCAGCTGGAGTCGCAGGCGAAGATGGTGCTGACGGATTCGGGCGGCGTCCAGGAGGAGGCCTGCATCCTCGGTGTTCCCTGCGCAACCATGCGGTATGATACGGAACGGCCGGAGACCCTGGATGTCGGGTCGAACATCCTGGTGGGGGCGGAAGCGCAGCGGATCCTGGAGGGCGCCAGATCCGCCGCTTCATGGACCGCCCGATGGAGGAATCCGTACGGAGACGGTATCGCCGGAAAGATGATCGTGATGGTGTGTGCCGCCGCCCGGTCGAACTGACCGCGGCAGGGAGGATCAGAATGAAAGTATGTGTACTGGGCCTCGGGTATATCGGCCTCCCGACGGCGCTGCTGTTTGCGGCTCACGGCTCCGATGTCGTGGGGGTCGATGTGAAACGGAGTGTGGTGGAGAGCCTCAATACGGGCGTCATCCCGTTCCATGAGCCGGGGATGGACGACCTCTTCAGGCAGGCGCAGGATCGCTTCACCGCAGCGACGGAGCCGGAGCATGCGGACGCATTCCTGATCGCCGTACCGACCCCGCTGGATCCGGCGACGAAGGTCTCGGACCTCACCTTTGTGAAGAGGGCTGCAGCGATGATCACCCCCTACCTGCAGGAGTACACGCTGGTCGTCCTCGAATCGACGGTGCCGCCGGGAACGAGCGAACGGATCGTGATCCCCCTGTTCGAGAAGAGCGGAGTCCTTGCAGGGGACTTCTTCTATGCCCACTGCCCCGAGCGGGCGCTTCCGGGACGGACCCTCCACGAGATGGTGAACAACAGCAGGGTCATCGGTGGATACGATCAGGCGTCCACGGAGCATGCGACGGACCTGTACCGGACATTTGTAAAGGGGGAGATCTATCGGACCAATATGAAGACCGCAGAGTTCGTCAAACTCATGGAGAACACCTATCGCGACGTCAACATCGCGCTGGCGAACGAGCTTGCGCAGCTGGCCGACGAGTGCGGCGTCAACATCTGGGAAGCGATCGAGATCGCGAACAGGCATCCTCGAGTCTCGCTGCTGAACCCCGGACCCGGCGTCGGGGGGCACTGTATCGCCATCGATCCCTGGTTTTTGACCGAGACCTCGACCCGGTGCAGGATGATCTCGACGGCACGGGAGATCAACGACTCCATGCCGAACTACGTCCTGCAGATCGTCCGCGGGATGGTGCAGGGCATCAGGGATCCGGTCATCGCCGTCTTCGGCGTCGCCTATAAAGGGAACGTCGACGATACGAGAGAATCCCCCGCAATCAAATTCATCCAGCTGGCGGAGAACGACGGATACACCGTTCAGTGCTACGACCCGCACGTGAAACGGTTCCCGTATCCGCTGCAGCCCCTGGACGAGGCCGTCGCGAACAGCGACTGCATCGTGGTGCTTGCGGACCACGCGTGCTTCAGGGAGATCGATCCCGCGGCCGTCAGGATGCGGACAAAGAACGTCGTGGATACCCGCCGCATCCTGGACACCCAGCGCTGGATCGACGAAGGGTTCACCGTCAGCATCCCGGGAGCCGCGGCACATCCGCTGCCGTTGGGCGTCGGTGCGGATCTCCGGGAGATCGGTCTCTCTCACGACCGATCCGTCGGGTCGTTCGCCCCTCTGCCGTCGGCTCCCCTGCTCTCCAAGCACGAGCGGGGGGACATTCCGTGAGCGCGGCGTTCCTTTCCGTCAGGACGGAGATCAGTGCGCCACGCCGGCAGCAGGGGCGATCGCGATGAAACGGGTATGCATCATATCGCAGCACTTTCCGCCGGAACGATCCGGCAACGCATCCAGGATCTATGACATCGCCGTGCACCTGGTCGGGATGGGTATCGGCGTGACGGTCGTCGCGCCCCCCCCGACATTCCCGACCGGATCCTTCCCCCGCCGCTGGCGTCCTGCCGAAGCCGGATGCGTCGACGGCGTGGAGGTGATACGGCTCTGGACGTGGCAGCCGGCCTCGAGGGATTCCGGGTTCGTCAGCAGGATGCTGTACTATCTCATCTTTCCCGTGCACGCCCTCCTGTGGTTCCTCCCGGTCTCGCGGCGATACGACGTGATCATCACCTCCTCGCCGCCGCTGTTCACCGGCGTCCCCGGCTACGTGGCGAAACGGGTGCTGAAGAAGTGGTGGATCCTGGACGTCCGGGACCTCTGGATCGACGCGTCGATCAGCCTCGGTTTTATCAGGGAGGAAAGCCTCTCTGAACGAATGAGCCGGAGATTTGAGCAGCTCTGCCTTGCGCACGCGGACCTGATCGGCGTGACGACCGCCGAACTCGGAAGGCGGATCACGTCCCGGTACCGCGTCTCCACCGCCATGGAGCTGATGCCCAACGGGGTCGATACCGATCTCTTCTCTCCCACGTGCAAAGGAAAGAAGCGGCAGATCATCTATGCTGGCAACGTGGGGCACGCCCAGGATCTCGAAAACGTCGTCCGTGCCGTAAAATCGCTGAATGGCCCGTACGACCTGAAGTTTCTCATTGTCGGCGACGGCGACGTCAGAAGAGACCTCGAACGGCTGGTGGAGTCTGAGAATCTGACGGATCGGGTCATTTTTACGGGCGTGGTTCCGCGGGAGCAGATCCCGGGCATGATATCTGAATCGCTCGTGGGGGTTGCGCCGCTCAAGAATATCGAAAACCTGGAGTACGCCGTTCCGACCAAGGTGTATGAGTATATGGCGTGCGGCATCCCCTTCGTCGGCTGCGGGAACGGCGAGATCGCCAGACTGGCACGGGAGTCGGGTGCCGGCATCATCGCCGACAACACGTCGGAGGCGATCGCAGAGGTACTGGCGCGTCTCCTAGACGATCCTCGGGAGATGGAGCGGATGGGGCGGTGTGGGAGGGAGTACGCACGGAAGAACTGCGATCGGAGAGCGGTCGCCCTGAAGCTGAAGCGGCAGATCGAGATGATGAGATGGAAGAATATGTAACGTCTTTCATTCGGACGATGCTGGATGAGGTCGGGCGGCACATCGTCGTCGAGGGGGATACGGCGTACATCCGGGATCCGGTCTTCGGCATCGTCAGAAACAGGGTGCACGCCGAGATCTGCAAGGCGCTGCTCCGCACAGGTGACGGTTCGCCGGTCGGCCCGATCCTGAGTCATGTCGTGCAGCGCCAGAACAGGGACGGTTCCTGGAACGAGATCCACCCCGACTACGACCAGCCGTCCGCACTGATCACGTCGTTCGTCGGCGATGCGCTCCTGGAGGCGAACGGGCGGCATCCGCACGATCAGCAGGTGCGAATGGCGCGAAATTTCGTGCTCTCACAGGAAAAAAGGCCTGGATTCTTCCTCAAATCGTCACGTTACACTGCAGACCACCTGAACGTGGACGCCACGTGCGGAGCATTTCTGGCGCACTACGGAGCGGCGTTCGACGACGAAGCGAGTCTGGACGCCGCGGCACGGGCGGCGCGGCACGTCATCGAGCACCAGCGGGAGGGAGTCTACCCCTATGCCGTGGACAGGGGGAACTACCCGCATCTCTTCGATCTGCCCTGCATCCACTATCAGGGCGTCACCATGTACCACCTGGCAGCGATCGACGAGGTCCTCGGCGATGACCGGATCAGGGGGAGCCTCCTGGAGGCGGCCCGGTGGCTGAGTGCCGCCCAGCGGAGCGACGGACGGTTCGACTGGTCGGGGAGCGGACTGCCGTTCGCCTCCCATCTGAGCGGTGCGTACGCCTTTGCGCTCGCCTCGTTCGGCTACGTCTCCCGGTGGGACGCGGGCTACCGGCGGCATGAGGAGCTCTGTCTGCAGCAGCTGAAACGAAACGTACGGGGTCTGGTTCTCCGGTGGGAGCGTGCCTCCTGGACGGATATCGTCCCCTCGGTGTACACGGCCGCACGGGCGGCGTCGATCGGGACATATCCGCTGACACACCGGGCGTTTCGGTTCGGATACGGCATGTACCGGCAGTTTGCACGCAGACGATGCGCAGACACCGCCGGTACCCGGACGTTCGACCTGGTGTGCGGACTGCTTGGGATCCAGGCCTCCACGGTGGAGCCGTCGAACAACTATCCGGATCTGTTTATGACATCGGAAGTTCTGGACTGCTTGAGCCAGTCCTGCGTGTGGAGGGGGCGTGCATGAAACAGGTGGTGCTTGATCTGCAGTCGGGGAAGATCCGGGTGGAGGACGTGCCCGTTCCTGCCCTGAAACGGGGCCTGGTCGTCGAGAACCGCTATTCCCTGATCAGCGCCGGCACCGAGATATCGCTGATCCGCCTCGCAAACGCATCGCTCATCGGAAAGGCGCGCGCAAGGCCGGACGACGTGAAGAAGGTGCTCCAGCGGGCCGCGACCGACGGCGTCCTTTCGGCCTACCGGCAGGCGGCGAGCCGTCTGTCCAGGCCCGAGCCGCTCGGCTACAGCTGTGCCGGGATCGTGGCGGAGACCGGGGTGGACGGGTTCAGGGTCGGGGATCGCGTCGCATGCGGCGGAGCGGGCTACGCGGTCCACGCAGAGTACGTCTCCGTGCCGAAGAACCTCTGCGTCCCGGTCCCCGACGGGGTCGGCCTCCGGGCGGCGTCGTTCGCCACTGTGGGAGCGATCGCGCTCCACGGCGTGAGGAATGCACAGGTCAGCGTCGGGGAGAGCGTCGCTGTGATCGGGCTCGGTCTGATCGGCCTCCTGACGGTGCAGATTCTCAAGGCGGCAGGATGCAGGGTCTTCGGGGTCGATATCGACCGTGAGAAGCTCGCGCTCGCCGAAGGGTTCGGCGCCGACGCCGTCTCCACCTACGACGGTGTCCAGGAGAAGATGCGGCGCGTCTCTGCGTTCGGCGCCGATGCGGTCATCATCACCGCCGCCACGGCGTCGAACGCCCCGATAGCCTGCGCGGGGCGGCTGGTCCGGGACAGGGGCAGGGTCGTCGTGGTGGGCAGCGTCGGGATGGACGTGCCCCGCGATACGTTCTATGCGAAAGAGGCCGAGCTGATCGTCTCCCGATCGTACGGGCCCGGCAGGTACGATCGGAACTACGAGGAACGGGGGATCGATTATCCGATCTACGTGCGGTGGACGGAGCGGAGGAATATGGAGGCGTTTCTGGACCTGGTGCGCCAGAAGCGGATCGCCCTCTCCCCGTTGATCACGCACGAGTTCCCCGTCGATGAGGCGCCGCGGGCGTACGACCTCATCATGAACGGGACGGAGAGGCACATCGGCGTCATGCTGCGGTACAGCCCGGAGGGGCGGGAGGCGCTGGGCAGGGTCGCCGTCATGCCCGCACCGGCAGGGAAGCGTGCACACCGCCGCAGCGGGCGGAACCTCGGCTGCATCGGTGCCGGCGTCCACGCCCTAAGCGCCCTCTACCCGAACCTGCCGATGCTGCAGGTCAACCTGCGGGGGCTGGCGACGGCCACCGGTCTCTCGGCGCATTCGGTCGCGAGGAGGTACGGGTTTGCCTACTGCACGACCGACTACCGCGCCATTCTGGACGATCCGGAGATCGACGCGGTCCTGATCGCGACGCGGAACGATCTGCATGCGTCCATGGCGATCGAAGCGCTGGAAGCCGGAAAGGACGTATTCGTCGAGAAACCGCTGGCAACGGAGATCGACGAGCTCCGCCGGGTCGTGGAGGCATGGAAGGAGCACGACGGCCGGCTGATGGTCGGGTTCAACCGGCGTCACTCCTCTCTCTCCCGGAGGATGAGGGCGTCCTTCGAGCACCGGAGTTCCCCGGCGATCATCCAGTACCGCGTGAACGCCGGGCAGATCCCGCCGGAGCACTGGGTTCACGACGAGGAGCAGGGCGGGGGGATGCTGGTATCCGAATGCTGCCATTTCATCGACTTCATGCAGTACGTGACGGACGCGCGACCGGTGCAGGTCTATGCACGAGCGGTCGGACCGCAGGGGGCGCTGAACAGATACGACAACCTTCAGGCGATCCTGGCGTTCGATGACGGGTCGCTCGGCACGCTCGCCTATACCACGCTCGGCGATCGTTCATACTCGAAAGAGCTGGTGGAGATCTTCTGCGGCGGCGCCGCAGGCAGGATCACGGACTTCCGTGAACTGGAGATCAGGCGGGACGGGACGGCGACCCGGGAGCGGCGGTGGCTGAGTCAGGATAAAGGCTTTCTGGAGGAGCTGACGGCATTCGTCAGGGGGGACCAGCCCGATTTTATCGACAGCGTCTCTGCGACCCTGGCGACGTTCCGGGCGGCGGAGTCGATCGATTTCGGGAAACCGGTCGGTATCGACGTGCGGTCTCTCGGGCTGTAGCGCTCTGCACACCGGACACGGGCCCCCGCCCGCTACGTGCCGAGCACGATCATGAATCTGTCGAGCACGATGAGGCTGAACACCACTACACCGGCGACCCCGGCGAGCCTGAGGTATGAGACGAACCGCCGGTTCCACAGAGACGTGCTGTCGATCAGTTCCACACCGACGAACAGGCCGATCAGTCCGATCTCAAAGGCGAGTTCGAGTTCGGGATACTCCACAAGCATTCCCGGGAGGGCGAGAGAGAGCAGCGTGCCGGCGACGGCATAGATCAGTACATGTTTCACTTTGAGCGCCATCGGTCGGGGATGGATCTCCCGCACAATAAGGGTATCGTTCGGCAGTATCCCTGCATGGCCGGGGGAGGGGCGTGAAAAGAAGGTGGGAGCGGCCGTCCTATACCGGCCGCGCCTCGACGTTGCGGGGCAGAAGCTGGTCGATCATGAACGTCGGAACCTGCTGCGATGTCTGGAACTGCAGGTAGAAGTCCGCCCGATCGCCGACCTTCCCGCGATAGGTGGCAACGATCCTGAAGTCGAAATCCAGGATCCGCGCTCCCAGTGTGGGGATGGTGGCATGACGGGCCGATATCTCCTCGACCTCGCCGATCGCCATCTCCCGGGGCTGCTTGTTGATGGAGAGCGTCACCTTGTCCTCCTGGGGAATCGCGAGAATATCGACGTTGCCCAGGCGGACAACTTCGGAACTCGGGAACAGCACATCGTAGGTCACCGTGTAGGGGTACGATGTGGAGAAGCTGGCATCGGTGGTGGAGGTCATCCCAAAACTCTCTGACGGGAGGGGGCACCTTCGAAGACCTTCGGTCTTCTCATGC
>DAQY01000051.1 GCA_002503105.1 Methanomicrobiaceae archaeon UBA206 | reverse complement strand
GCGAGTTAATAGCAATCCTCATGAGCAAAAAGGCGAATGGTATTGCGAATTGAATGCGTCACAACTCGAAATTGCGAACAGGTTATGGGGATCAAGTATCACTGTTGGAGAATTCTACGAGAAAGTCTGTCCTGAATACCTGGAGCTTATGCCTGAGGACATGAAAGAATATCTCTACGCAAAGGGCATGGAGTGGCCTGAACCCATGTAAAACGGAGGTTGTCACGAAACGCTCTTGACGGGAGGGGGGCATTCGAAGACCTGGCGGTCTTCTCACGCTCGCCAATACTCGCACACCCCCTCACCTCTCCCCGGGACGATACTCGCGGAGTCCCCAAGGGGCGAGTGGTCCCAAAGAAAGATTTCTACAGAGCCGAATTATGAGGTCATCCCGAAATTCCCGACGGGAGGGGGACACCCCCCCCTGTCCCACCCCCGCGATATGATAGCCCGGATATGCCTGGATATATGGATCGGGCCGATCTTCTGGTGCACCGCGAGGAGAACTTGAACGAATGTGCTCTGATTCGAATGCATCATCGATTCCAGAATAGTTTTAGGATGAGTTCTATTGCAGTTATTCTCGCATTACCGGTCATTCTCGCTGCGTATACCCCCAGCCCACAGATATCGGGAATGAGAGCGGCACTATAGCTGCAACGGGTCGGGGGTTAAAGCGTTAAACGCGATCTGGGGGGGGAGATCACGCTTGGTGAATTCTATGGGGAAAGCATGCCCCGAAATGCCTGACGGGATGCCAGAAGCATTGCGAGAGCACGTGTATTCCACCATGGTTGGCTGGCCGGCCGAACCGAACGGCACCGGCAGGACCATGCCGGCGTGAGCCTGGAGAGCTTGACAGTGCAACAGCCAGGATCAACCCGAACCCCGATCGGGAACAGCGATACCGGCACGTTCGCGTCGCCAGAGGTCTGGCTGGTGCGGTTCCAGCAGGCTTTTTTCGTGAACGGTGAAAAATCCGGGTCTGGTATTCCGGTCCCCCCTCACGAGGTCGCGACCTCGACGCACTCGGCCCGCGTTCCGAGACGGGCGAGCGCCCCGCACATATTCGGAACGTAGGCGAGCGCTTTTCCCGAGTCCACCATGATGGCGCGGAACCGATCCATCGCGGGCGAGACCACCATGCAGGTGTCGGCGATCACCCGGGCGCCGCTCCGTTCGATGGCGGCCACGATAGCGCGGTTGTCCCGGATCACCCCGCGGGCGGCGAAGATGTAGAAGGGCTTCGTGGTCTGCCTGCCCTTGAGGAGTCCGGCAAGCTCTGCGAGCTCGTCCGCCGAGCAGTGCGGGCAGCCGACCGCCACCGCGTCCACCTCGATCTCTTCAAAAAGCCCCTCGATATCCTTCTGTTCGATGGTGATCCGCTCCAGCCCGCCGGTCTCGAACGAAAAGATGCGGGTCTCGGGCGTAATTTTGTCGACGTGAAAGAGGGCGACGGCGCCGGTCGCCGCCATCGCCGCCCCGAGCGCCTTCAACTGGTCGCGGGTCGGCCGGATGTTCGTGAAGATCGGTATCCGGTTGCCCACCTCCCTGCCCGCCAGGTAGCCGATCGCCCCGTAATGGTCGGCGGGGAGCGCTCCGCGCTCGCTCCCTTCCACATCGACGACAACCCCGGGACGCCGGTTGGCGACGATATGCAGCCCGTAGTATGGAGTCTTTCCGATGATCGCCGCCGCGAGCGCTCCCGGCCCCCCTTCCCTGTTCGTCCGCGCCCCGACGACGGAGTTGGCGTACGCCACCGCCGACGACTCCGACCATGCCATATGCTCGCCGAATTCGGTGATCCGCAGGTAGTACGGGGTGCAGGTGCACTCGACCGTGATGCCAAGCCGCCGGTACGCCTCCAGCACCTCCTGCTGCCGCCGGGCAAACTTCTCCCCGACCCCGAACTCCTGCCACTGCTCCCGGGGCATCCCGATCGGGTTGAGGACCGTCGGGACCGCCACCCGGGCGTCGAGGCTCTGGAGCCACGAGAGCCCCCACGCACCGATCGTCTTGTAGGACGCTCCGCTCACCTGCGCGCTGGTGATCGGGATCAGACGCTCCGCATCGTACACCCTGCCCAGCGCGACCAGGATCTCCATCATCTTCTGCCGGGTCTCGCCGAACTCACCGTTCAGTATCCGTTCGTCTTCTGCATCGAGATACATGGTTATGACCATCCTGCCCTGATGAACTTCTCCTCCTCGCCCATCACCATGGTGGCGTCCACGCCGACCTTCACGTTCGTCCCGTCCGCACACCGCGTCGGATCGAGCGACGAGCCCCGCACGCCGGTGATCACCACGATATCCGTATCGCCCCGGACCCGTGTTGCAATCGCGTATTCGACGTCGTTCGGGTCGCGGATATCGATATCTTCGTCCACGACCACGACGTGCTTCAGCGACGTGTGTGCGGCGAACGCCGCCATGATGGCGTTCTTCGCGTCCCCCTGCGTGTTCTTCCTGATCTGGATGACTGCGTGGAGGTATCCCGCTCCGCCTTTCGTCAGGAGCACATCGTTCACGGTCGTCACCTCGCTGACCGCCCGGTAGATCCTCGGTTCGTACGGCGCCCCCATCAGGACCTGATGCTCGCTCCCTGCGGGGAGGATGCCGTGGTAGATGGGATCGTCCTTGAGGTACATCCGCGTGAACTCGATCACCGGTTCCTGCCGCACCGGGTCGTAGGTGCCGGTGATATCCACGAACGGCCCCTCGGGCACCCGGTCGGCGGTGACGTAGCCCTCGAGCACGATCTCGGCGTCGGGCACCAGCACGCCGTTTGCGCACTCCCACACCGTGAGCTCGCCGCCCAGCAGCTCCGCCGCATAGGAGAGCTCCTTCCCGTACGGGACGCGTGTGCAGCTGGCGAACGTCACCAGGGGGTGAGCGCCGATCGCCACCGCCACCGGGAGCGGCTCGCCCCGTGCAAGCGCTGTCGTATACATCGTGTGGGTGTGCCGCCCCTCCACCAGGCGGGCGGCCACGCGGTCCGCGCCGAGCACCATCATGCGATGGATGGAGGCGTTCTCCATGCCGTCGAGGGAGGCGAAGACGATCCCTGCGGTGATGTAGCGGCCGGCGTCGCCCGGGAAGTGCTTCATGACGGGCAGGTGGGAGAGGTTGGCGGGTCCGGGATCGGTGAGCGGCCCCCCGTCGATCACGGCGCCGTCGTAGTTCGCGCCCGCCAGGTGAGGGACCAGGTGCCGTTCGTCGATACCGAGCGCCGCTGCGATCGCCCGCCGATTCGCCATCAGGTTCATCACCGCACGATGCCCGTCCAGGTCGTGGAAGAAGAGGACCCTGTCCGTCCTGCTCGCCATCTGCGGGGCCTCGAAGATCGTCGAGCACGGCCGCTCGATATCGTCGACGAGACCTCTCTCTCGCATCATCGCAATGAACTCACGCATCGTAACCGCTCCATCGCACGCCGAGCCGGTGCTCGACACCCAGGTGATCCAGCACCCGCGCCACGACCATGTCCACCAGATCATCGATCGTCTTCGGGCGCCCGTAGAAGGGAGGACTGGCGACCATGACGGTGGCGCCCGCCTCGTCCGCCTGCAGCATGTTCCGCAGGTGAACCCGCGAGAGCGGCACCTCCCGCAGGAGCAGGATACACGTCCGCTTCTCTTTCAGGCAGACGTCCGCTGCCCTGGTGATCAGGTTGTTCGCAAGCCCGTTGCTCACGGCGGCGAGCGTCTTCATGCTGCAGGGGACGATCGCCATCCCGTCGTACCGGAACGATCCGCTGGCGATATCGGCGCCGAGGTCGCTGTTCTCGGCATAGATCGCATCGAATCCATCCAGCCGGACGCCCTCGATCTCGCAGATCTGCCGGGCGACGTCCGAGACGACGATATGCACCGTGGCCGCACTGCAGAGCACCTCCAGGAGGCGTCTGGCGTAGATGACGCCGCTCGCCCCCGTAACCCCGATGACGAACTCTTTCTTCATGTCTCCGTCCGGCTACGCGATCATCAGTTTGTCCTGTTTCGTCGTCCGTCTCACCCGCAGCACCTCGACCGCCGCCTGCTCCACCTGCGACCGGAACTCCGGCAGGGTGTAGACGCCCAGGCGCCACTGCTGTCGCCGGGTGTCGTTCAGCGTGCCGATCAGCGGCGAGACCTCCTCGATATCCACCATCGCGTGGCTGTTCCTGACCTGCACCCCTATGGAGAGAGGAGCCGGCAGCGGCGGGATGTCGACGAGCACCTGCCACGTCTCGACGCCGGCGCTCTCCGCGATCGCCCGCGACAGCTCCCGCTCTTTCGCGAGGCAGCGATCGGTCTGGAGCGCCGCCGCGTTCACCCGGTCCACCCCGACATAGAGCGCCCGCTTGTAGAGGTTCCGGCCGTACACGCGCTGCGCCAGACTGCAGGTGTCCTCGTGAGGTGAGTTTTTCAGGATCTGCATGCAGGCGGCGTCGTCGATCCGCATCATCTCCCCGGCATCCGCGCCCGGCACGTGCCGAAGGTGTTCCGCGGCGGCGCGGACGAACATGCTGGTCGCGATCCTGCTGACGTGGTGGAAGTAGACGGCAGGCCGCATGAGCGTCCGGGCGATCAGGAGCGACTCCGCTGCGTTGATCCCGCCCTCGTGCAGTGCGATTCCGGAATCGGTGAGGATGGTGCTCCTGATGAGGCGGGCGGCATCGACCGTCCCGTAGGGTACGCCGGTGTAGTGTGCATCCCGCAGCAGGTAGTCCATGCGGTCGACATCGAGGCTCCCGTGGATGATGCTCGACAGGCGGTGACGTCCGGCAACGACGGCACAGACCTCCACAGGATCGACGCCGCCCGCCTCGAGGGTTTCGGCGATCGGTCCTTCCCGGACGATCTGGTCGATGTCGTAGTGGCTGCGGCCCGTGAACTCCTCCATGATCGGTTCGCTGACGTGCGAGAAGGGACCGTGCCCGACGTCGTGGAGGAGAGCGGCCGCGGCGACCAGCAGCGTCTCCTCCGGATCCAGCGCCAGCTGCCGGCACATGGCGCCGGCGAGGTGCATCGTCCCGAGCGAATGCTCGAAACGCGTATGGTTCGCCCCGGGATAGACGAGGTTTGCGAACCCGAGCTGGTTGATGTGGCGAAGCCGCTGGACCGGCATCGAGTCCAGCAGACGGAGTACCAGCCCGTCCACCTCCACGTACCCGTGCACCGGATCCTTGATGATCTTCATCGATTTCAATTAAGGTTCTTTGTATATGACTGATAAAAGTATTGAGTGATGATTACCTTCCTTTCGGGCGGGACGGGGACGGCCCGGCTCCTCCGGGGCGTCCGGCAGATCCTCTACGATCGTGAGATCGCCGTTGTTGCGGGTACCGCCGAGGATCTCCCTATCTCCGGGAACCGCTGCTCGCCGGAGATCGACACGACCATGTTTCTCTTTGCCGGTATCCTGAATACGCGTACCTGGTGGGGAGTTGCGGGGGGACATGTTCTCGACGCACCGGTACCTGCCGAAGGTCGCCGGCGGCGAGGCCGTGCATATCGCACGGACGGCGCTGCTCCGGGAGGGCAGGACGCTCTCGGAAGCGACGCGGGTGCAGTGCCGTGCGCTCGGTATTGCGGCGACGATCCTGCCGGTGACCGATGCCGAGGTCGGAACACTGGTCGATACCGGCACCGGGCGGATGCCGCTCCTGGGGTACATATATGGGAGGAGATAGCGGAGAGCGTGAGGTCCGGGAGGTGGTCAGGATCGTTCGGGAGCCGCCGGCCGCCACGGGGGAGGCGCCCGCCGCGATCGAGGGGAGCGATGCCGTGGTGATCGGGCCGGTCAACCCTGCACGGAGCATCCTGCCGATCCTCGAGTGCGGGGGCGTCAGAGATCTGCTGCGTGAACGGTTCGTGGTCGCCGTCTCTCATCCCGGTCGTCAGGCGTGCCGCCCCCTTACGGCGTCCGGAGGGTGCGGCCGATGCGTTTCCGTGCCGATATCGCGTATCCTGCCGGTTCCGCGCCGCCTCTGTATAACAACCTTCATATAGAGAGCGCCGGGATACCTTACTTTGAATGATCACGTTCCTTTCGGGCGGGACGGGGACGCCGAAACTGCTGCGCGGAGTGCAGGAGCTGCTGGACGAACGGGAGATCGGCGTCGTCGTGAACACGGCCGATGATATGTGGCTATCAGGCAATCATCTCTCGCCCGACGTCGACACCGTGATGTACCTCTTTGCGGAGCTGCTGGACACCAGCAGGTGGTGGGGGATCCGGGACGACACCTGCATCACCCACGACTTCCTGCAGACGCTCGGTGTCGATGAATTCATCACGGTGGGGGACCGCGACCGGGCGGTGCACGTCGCCCGGGGGGAGATGCTGCGCGGCGGCATGACGCTGACGGAGGCGACGAAGGTCCTCTGCCGACGGCTCGATGTCTCGGCGACCGTGCTCCCCATGACCGATACGGCCGTGACGACCTTCGTGCAGACCGGGATGGGGCCGATGCACTTCCAGGAGTACTGGGTGCGGCACCGCGGGGCTGTGGCGATCACCGGCGTGACCCGGGAGTGCCGGGAGCCGCCGGCCGCCACGGAGGAGGTGCTCGCCGCGATCGAGGGGAGCGATGCGGTGGTGATCGGTCCGAGCAATCCGGTCACGAGCATCTCGCCGATCCTTGAGTGTGCGGGGGTTCGGGACGCGCTCCGCAGGCAGTGCGTGATCGCGATCAGCCCCTTCATCGGCGACGCGCCGGTGAGCGGTCCGGCAGCGGCGCTGATGCGGGCGTTCGGCCGCGAGCCCACGTCGCTCGGAACCTACCAGATGTACCGGGACATCCTGGACATCTTTGTGCAGGACGTCCGCGATCCGGTGGAGATCGAGGGGGCGCTGCGGCTGGATACGCTGATGGTGAACCGGGGAAAGAGCGTTGATCTGGCAAGAGACGTGCTTTCGCTGATCTACGGCCGGTGAGCCGGTCCCGACTCCCCCCTCCCCGCCGCGTCGGTCGCGTCCATGTGCAGCCGACCGACGCCAAGGTCGTCTCGGGCGTCACCGCCGCGTCGAGTGCAGCGAGATCGACGATGCCGGACCGGTCGACGGGGATGCTGGCAAACCGAAAACCACTCCTCTGCAGGTCCTTCATCGGGTTCAGGTTCAGGACCGAGACGTGCTCGATGGCGCTGGCCGCGACCCGTTTTCCCTGTCTGATATTTCGAGTGTGCATCCCCCGACGGCGAGGGTGTCGGACTCCGTCGCCCCGCTCGTAAAGACGATCGAACGAGGGTCCTCCGCGCTGATCAGGTCCGCCACCTTCTCTCTCGCCTCTTCGACGACACCCCGTGCGGCAAACCCCTCCCGGTAGAGCGCGGAGGGGTTTGCCGACCACGTCGGTCAGGAACCGCTGGCCGAACTCGGCGACCCTCGGGTGGACGGGTATTGCCGCCGCGTGATCGAGGTAGATTCGCTCCATGGTCCGGCCCTAGAACGTGACGGCGGCGTCCGCATCGGCGATCCGCGCTTCCGGGCTGTGAGATCGCCCAGTTCGTGGTCCCGGAGGTCTCCGGGAGGTCTCCGGGCTGGATCTTCTCTCCTGCTCCGACCGCGGTCGCCCCCTGATCGTAGGGAGGATGCGCACGTCCGTATCCGTCGCTTTCGCCGTCATTCCCCTGGCAGAAGGTGCGTGGAGCCGTTCCGGTATACCGATGCCGCCGGTCCGGGCGTACCGTATCCGCCCCGCGTGCCGCCCTCCTCCTGAACTGCACAATCTCGCCCCCCATCGGCCGTGCCCGAGACCCGCGAAGTTCCGGTCGCTGCCAGTCGCACCGGTTCGGGCTTCACGGCACACATAAAGTGTTTCCCTGCCGGCGGCCAGGTGCGAATGCCCGTAGGGGGCGTGCCCGCGATCCGGCATGTATCTCGGCTTTCTTTTTTCCGCTGACACACCGGATGGGATTGCTCCGAGCCGGATCGTTCATCCGGCTCGGCCCTTGAGCCCTCCTTACCGACACCGACCTGCTGAGACTCTCACACGTGCCGCCCGGGTTCGCTGCGACGTGTTCGGGGAGCGGACCGTCGCACCCTCTCCGCCCGAGGATAGCCCCGACATGTCCTGATTGAGGTTTTTTTCGGTCCGTATTCGTAGACGATCTGAAGGGATCGTCGTTCCTATTGTCTAGAGGTCATCCCCAAAACTCTCTGGCAGGAGGGGGACACCCGTCGAAACCTTCCGGGATGAGTTCTATCCGTTCGCCGTCGTCGGGTCGCGGAGGCGGCAGTCTGAGCCTTCCGCCGGGGAGCCGGGGATCGCGTGTGCGGCAGATGCCGTCGTGCGGGCGCCGGTTGACGGGAACTGGGTGGTGGTCCGTGTTCGTTCTGCCAAAGGAATCCGGGCGGTAAACCCGCCTCCCCGGTCCTCGCACCGGGACGCCGGGCGGGATCAGTATCCGAACCGTTTTCGCGATTTTTAAAAAGATCTGCCGGAGATCGGCTCTCTGATATGTGAAACCGCGGAAAATTTCGGGCAATTTTTGGAATAACTCTCTGTAATACCAAAATTTTAAGAGAATTTCGAAAAACACCA
>DAQY01000045.1:32923-34684 GCA_002503105.1 Methanomicrobiaceae archaeon UBA206 | reverse complement strand
GAGAGTTTTGGGATGACCTCCTGCACATCGTAATCACAGTATTATGCCGATGGATAGAATTTCGGGTGAGATTCGATCGTGTTCCGATGCGGAACTCCTGCATCGTAAAAGTTTATATCAGTGGGTATTTATGTCATTGGATAGAAGTTTTCTTCCATATGCCCAGAGACGTCACTGCAGAGATGCTTGAGAGACTGGAGAAGGACAACGTGAAATTTCTGCGACTTCAGTTTACAGACGTTCTCGGTATGCCCAAGAACGTGGCGATACCGGTGAAGCAGGCAGAGAAGGCGTTGACCGAAGGGATAGGATTCGACGGCTCCTCTATCGAAGGATTTGTGCGTATCGAGGAGTCGGATATGATACTGAAACCGGATCCCAGGACCTATTCGATCCTTCCGTGGCGTCCACGTGCGAATGCGGTTGCCCGGTTCATCTGCGATGTGTACAAGCCCAACGGCAAACCATTCGAGGGCGATCCGCGCTACGTGCTCCGAAAGGCGATGGAGGATGCGGCGAAGGACGGCTACGTCTTCAACACCGGCCCCGAGCTCGAGTTCTTCCTCTTCAAGATGGCGGACGGCAAGCCGTCCACGCTGTTCCAGGACGTCGGCGGCTACTTCGACCTTGCACCCACCGATCTGGCCGAGGATGTGCGGCGTGACATCATTCTGGCCCTGACCGAGATGGGGTTCGAGATTGAGGCATCCCACCATGAAGTGGCCGAGAGCCAGCACGAGATCGACTTCAAATACAGCGACGCACTCCAGACCGCAGACAACGTCATCACATTCAAGTATGCCGTCAAGACGATGGCGCTGATGAACGGTCTCCATGCCACGTTCATGGCGAAACCCATCTTCGGCATCAACGGAAGTGGCATGCATATCAACTGTTCGCTCTCCAGAGACGGCAGGAACGCGTTCTTCGATCCGGCTGAGCCTCTCCAGCTCTCCAAGGTCTGCATGTATTTCATCGGCGGTCTGCTCAGGCACGTGAAGGCGATCACCCGTGTGGCGAACCCCACCATCAACTCGTACAAGCGGCTCGTCCCGGGCTACGAAGCCCCCTGTTACATCAGCTGGAGCGCCGGCAACCGGTCGGCCCTGATCCGCGTTCCGGCCCCGCGCGGCAACAGCACGCGCATCGAGTTCCGGAGTCCTGACCCGACCTGCAACCCGTATCTCGCGTTCGCCGCCATGCTTGCGGCAGGTATGGAGGGCGTCAGGAACAGGATTCTCCCGCCGGCCAGCACCGATACGAACATCTTTCACATGAGCGCAGAGGAGCGGGAGAAGGCGGGCATCGAGACGTTGCCCGCAAACCTGTACGATGCGCAGCAGGCGCTGCTCGCGGACGACGTGATCTGCAGGGCGCTCGGCGACCACGTGGTCAATGCCCTCACCACTATCGCAGCGGTCGAGTGGGACGCGTTCCGAACCGCGGTCCATCCGTGGGAGATCGAGCGCTACCTCCCCACATACTGATCCCCCTCCCGGCGATCCGGCCGGCGGCACCGGATCGCAGCGTTTTTTGTCCGCACGGAAAAAAATCGGTTCGAAGACGGAACTGAAAGCCTGGATTGCCGGCTTTGCAGAAGACCTCTGGCGGGTGACCGGCAATTTTTGATCTCGCAGGCATTCCCGGGGCCGGGGCGGCCGATCGCCGCGCGGGGGAGAGAGACATTCGCACCCGATCGGTGCTCAAGCGACGGTTCTTCGCACCTATCGGTGTTCTGACTCCGCTCCTGCGGAGCGTCGT
>DAQY01000045.1:15705-32598 GCA_002503105.1 Methanomicrobiaceae archaeon UBA206 | reverse complement strand
TCGAAGACCTTCGGTCTTCTCATGCTCCTGTCCTTCGGACAGTCACGCTTCGAATCGTCGCAGCTCGCACTCACCACGGTCCACGCTCTCCGAAGATATCGCAGTGAACCCCGGACAGGGATATTCTGGAAACGTTCAGCAGGTCGCTGCCGGTACGGAGGGTTCTGGAGCATAGGGCTGGATGATCGATCTTCACCGGTCGAGCCCGTGGCCGGCACGACCGCATGGGCGTTTCTGGAGAGAAAGGATGGGGCGGATCACTTCTCGGCGGGTTCTTTCCCCTCGATGAGCAGCCCGCCGAAGATCACCTTCTCAAGCACCTGCGCCACGTACTGCATCCTGTGCATCATCTCCGTATTCTCGTAGCGGTGGAGGTCCGCATAGATCTGGAGGCGGAGGAGACCGAACCGCAGCCGGTCGAGGTCCTCATCGCCCATCTCCATGGCCTCGCGGTAGATCGCGTCCAGCAGAAAGGGGAACTCGTCAGGATCGTCGAGCACCCGGACGATGGTGGCGAAGATCGGGAGTGCCTCGCCCCTGCCGACGAGTATCTGCATATGGTCCATATCATCCCTCGATCTCTTGTATGAGGGCCTCCATGATGTTGTAGATGCTCTTCCAGGTCCGGCTTTCTTTGGAGCGGCGGATGATGAAGGGGCGCCCATCGTCCGCCGCCCTCCGCATCTCCGGGTCGAGCGGGATACTGCCCAGGAACGGGACCCCGAGATCCTCCGCCTCCCTCTTCCCGCCGCCCCTGCCGAAGATATCGATCTCTTCCCCGCAGTGGGGGCAGACGAAATCGCTCATATTCTCGACGATCCCGAGCACCGGGATTTCGAGTTTCCTGACGAACTCCACCGCCCTGCTCGAGTCCATCACCGCCACGTCCTGGGGCGTGGTGACGACGACGGCACCGGCGATGTTGGGCGCGAGCTGCGCGATGGAGAGCGCCTCATCACCGGTGCCGGGCGGCAGGTCGACGACCAGGAAGTCCAGGTCGCCCCAGCTGACGTCCTCCAGGAACTGCCTGATGGCGGTCATCTTCATAGGCCCCCGCCAGATGACCGGCGTCGCCCGCTGCGGCAGGAGGAACGCCATGGAGACGACGGCGAGGTTGCCGGTGATGCGCACCGGTTCGATGTGCTTTCCGTCGTAGGATGCCAGCCGCGCCTCCTCGACGCCGAGCATCTTCGGGATGTTCGGACCGTGGATATCCAGGTCGATGAGGCCCGTATTGTAGCCGTGGCTGGAGAGGGCGTAGGCCAGGTTCGCCGCCACCGTGCTCTTTCCGACCCCTCCCTTGCCGGAGAGGACGAGGATGACGTGCTTTACGTTGATGTCCGCCTTCGGGGGCAGGCCCTTTGGCTGTACGTTCCGCGAGTCGTCACACGCGGTGGCCGAGGGGCAGCCGGCGCAGTTGTCTGTACAGGTCTCCCTGTCGGTTTCTTTTGTTTGAGCCATATTGAGTATCCTCCGGCTTGTTCAGCTGCTCTGCAATGGCAGTTCGGGCTATTATATATTAACGGTAAAAGCCACAAAAAGGTATAGATGCTGACAAACGCTGCGTAGAGGGGAATTACAGGCGGTGCAGCGAACGTTCTGCGAAAGTCCGGTCCCCCGTACCCGGCCAGGGATCCGGAGAAGGGGATACAGGGCAGTGAACCCCCCCATACCGTTCCACCGAAGACCACCTTTCCGGCTGAGGGTTGCGCCGGTCCGAAGGATCGCGTCGGATCACTGGACCGGAGAGGCCTTCCAGGTTCGACCGGTACTCCCGTCCGACAAGGTCCCCGGCACTTCGGGATGACCTCCGGGAGTCGCCGCGGGTTCGACCGGCGATGGAATCGCCGTCAGTACAGCCCCATATCGTGCGCCTGCGTCAGGATGTCCTGCACCTCCCGGTCCGGGAGATCGTGCCACCGCTCGTAGGCCTGCGCGACCGCAAAGGCATACCCCGTCCTGATGTTGAGGCAGACGACCATATCCGCCTTCTGCGCGATGAACTTGACCGCATTCAGCGATCCCGTGGGGACCGCCACGACGACCTGCCGGGGGGATTCCGTGCGCGCCGCCTCCACGGCCGCGAGCATGGTGTAGCCGGTGGCAAGGCCGTCATCGATCAGGAGGGCGGACACCCCCTCGAGCGGCGGGGCGGGCCGACCGGCGGCAAACTTTTTGAGGCGCTCCTGAACGTTCGCCCGCGCCTTGGCGACAGCGGTGTCGACCTCCGCCTCCGAGAGATCGAGCCCGGCGAGGAGGGTACGGTTCAGGAAGACCCGGCCATCCCAGGTCACGGCACCGAACCCCACCTCCGGATTCCAGGGGACCTGCACCTTCCTCACCACCGCCATCCGCATGGGAGCCCGGAGCGCCCGCGCCACCTCGACGCCGAGGGGCACACCGCCGGCAGGAATCGCACACACCACCGGGTTCTCTATCTCCCCCAGCGGCGACAGCGTCGACGCCAGCCTCCTGCCCGCATCGGTTCGATCCTCGAAGACACCCAGCCTGTCCCGAAGCGCCTCATCCTCAATGATCGTGCCCATCTCCAGCATAGACCCGCTCTTCATCACCGGGGTATTAACAAGTTGCGGTGATCCGCGGACGGACCGATCTCCTGAACAGATATAGATACAGATAACTGGAGAGAGGAGAGACCACGTGGAGAGATGTACGGGGCGGGGGGATCACCCATGACAGAGAGCGAGGCGATCACACTGTATACAGACGGCGCATCGCGCGGGAATCCCGGTCCGGCCGCGTGGGCGTTCGTCATCGTGCGGGACGGCATCATCATCGACATGCGGTCGGGGTTTCTCGGGGAGACGACCAATAATGTGGCCGAGTACCAGGCGGTCATCAACGGGCTTGCTGCGGCGCGGCGGTATACCCGGGGACGGGTGGACGTCCGGTCCGATTCCGAACTCGCCGTCCGGCAGCTCACCGGGTGGTACCGGGTCAGGAAGGAGCACCTGGCAGTGCTTCACCGGGAGGCGCTCCGCCTGGCTGGATCCTTCCGGGAGGTCACGTTTGCCAGCGTTCCCCGGGAACACCCGTTCATCCGCATAGCAGACGGACTCTGCAACGAGACCATCGACCGGCATGCGGACCGGCAGGACGACGGGCGTGGAGGGGCATGATCGAGTGCGTGCCGATCGGCGTGATCCGATCGCCGTATAAGCGGCGGGAGGAGGCACCCCGCCAGGGGAGACTGGTGGCCGCGACCTCCGAGATACACCTCTTCGACGGGTACGTCCCAGGACTCCAGGGTGTGGAGCGGTGCAGCCATCTCATCGTGCTTTACTGGCTCGATCGGGCGGACCGGCGAACCCTCTTCGCCACACCGCCGGGGGAGACGGGAGAACGGGGGGTCTTTGCCACCCGCTCGCCGAACCGCCCGAATCCGATCGGCTTTGCGGTTGTGGACCTGCTTCGGCGGGACGGCCCCGTCCTCACGGTCCGGGGACTGGACGCCCTCGACGGGACGCCGGTGCTCGATATCAAGCCGTATTCAGCGGCGATCGACTGCGTTCCCGATGCGAGTGCGGTCGATAACGCCGCCTGACCGTTCATCGGGCGGGAACGCCGGCGAGGTGCGGCGGCAGCTCCCCAAGCCCGAGCTCCCGGAGCTTCGCTGCGGTCGGGCGGCCCTCGCCGTCCCAGCCCCTGACGCGGTAGTACTCGTCGAGGAGCGGCTGGCGCTCCCATACCCGACCCGCCGGCGCCCCCTCCCGGAGCGGTTCTTCGAGGAGCCGGGGCGGGAGCGAGTCGTCCGCCTTGGTGCACCCGGCCCTGATGTTGAAGACCTTCTGCAGGTTCCAGATCCGCTCGCCGATCCGGAGCAGCCCGGCCGTGTTGATATCGAACCCGGTGACCGCCGCGATCATCGCGGCGTAGTCGTCGGCGCCGAGCGGGAACGACGTGAAGAGGCAGCTCCCCGAAGAGTCGATGACTGCGGTGAGGTCCTGGAGGGTCTTGGTCCAGGCCGCCTTCCCCTCGCTCGTGTAGGGGTCCAGCTTCTCTGGCGATCCGAGGACTTCCGGGGCGATCATGTGGCCGTAGACGTGGTCGCCGCCGCGCACGGAAGTGGCGTACGCGAGGCCGTGCCCCTGCAGCCCCCGCGGGTCGTAGTCGGGCAGCTCCTGCCGCTTGACGCTCATCGAGGCCTCCGGATGGCCGTGTTTCCTGGCGAACCGGAGCGACCCTTCGGTGAGGTCGTCGCCGATACCTTCGCGGTACCCGATCCTGCGGACGAGGTCATGCATCGCCTCCGCGTCGCCGAACCGAATCGTCTCGTCGATGTAGCCCTTCTCCGACAGCTCCATGGTGCAGGCGATCGTCGCGCCGGTCGATATGGTATCCAGGCCGAGCTCGTTGCAGCGGACGTTCGCCTGCGCGATCACGGCGAGATCGTCGATCCCGCAGTCGGGTCCGAACGCCCAGATCGTCTCATACTCGGGCCCCTCCATCCGCTTGCCCGCAAGCTCGATCTCACGCCCGCACCCGATGATGCACACCTCGCACCCCATCTTCCCGACAAGGATGGTTCCGGCCATCTCCTCGCCGGAAACCCGCTCCGCACGCGGGAAGTGGGCGCTCTGGAAGTTGCGTGTCGGGAGGATGTGGTTCTTGTTGATCACGTTGATGAGCACCGCCGTCCCGAAGCGCGGAAGCCCGCCCCCAGAGATGGCGTTCTCCCGGATCTTGCTCACGATCTCCTCTTTCAGCCGGAGGACCCGGTCACGGTCGGCGGCGACGGCCTTGAGGTTCTTCGATCCCATGACGGCGCCGACGCCGCCCCGGCCGGCGGCACGGGAGTTCTCGTTCATGACGCTGGCCATCCGGCACAGCCGCTCGCCTGCCGGTCCGATGCACGCCACACTGATCTTCGGATCGTCATTCTCCCGCTGGATCGCCGATGTCGTCTCGTTCGTCGTCTGCCCCCAGAGGTCCGACGCGCCGCGGATCTCTGCATACCCGCCGTCCATGAAGAGGTAGACGGGCTCCTCCGGTCGACCGGTGATCACCACCGCGTCGTACCCCCCCGCTTCATCGCAGCGCCGAACTCCCCCCCCGGAGTTCGCGCTCGTGGTCGTGCTGGTCAGGGGCGATCTGGTGACGACGTCGTAGCGCGACCCGATCGGAAGGCCGCTGCCGACGATGGGTCCGGTCGCAAAGACCAACACGTTTCCCTCGCTCAGGGGATCGGTGGTCGGATCCGCCATATCCGCGAGCAGCCGCACCCCAAGGCCCCTGCCGCCGATGTAGTCGCGCTTCCACTCCTCGGGGCTCGGGGTACGGCTGTGCCTCCACTCTGTCGTTCAGCAGATCCGCGTGGAGGATCGCATCTGCATATCCATTCATGTATGTCCACCACCGGATCACGAGGCGCCCCCCCCCGATCGTAATAAGGGTATCGAGTTGAGCGATCGGACGGACCTCCGTCGCCCCCTGGCGTCCCGGTGACCGCATGCCGTGATCGGAGGCGGCGGTCTGCCGGAGATCTCCCCGGGTACGGTTCGCCCGGCGTAGAGGGCGGAACGTAATGCGGTATGAACGGCACCCCCACCTCCCGCGGTGATTCCCATCCCGGTCCCACCCTCCGGGAGGTATGCGCACACGAGGGGAAGAACTCATAAAAAACCATGAGACCGTGGGCGGCCGCAGGCGCGACCGATGAAAAGATCGATCATCCGGCTCTCTGCTCCAGACACTCTCCATGCATGCCGGCAGCGACCTGCTGAACGTCTCCGGGAATATCCCTGTCCGGGGTTCGTTGCGACATCTTCGGGAGGTGGACCTCGGGAAGGTCTTCTCAAGATCCGGCCGCACTCCCCGCACGGTCCGTTCTTCGAAAATATCCCGGTAGAACCCCCGTGGAGGATACTCTGGAGAGGGGTGGCAGGTAGCTGTCAGCAGGAGGGTTTTTCGACAGAACTGGAAAAAGAGGAATGAGCCGGTGCGAGCCCCTCACCCCCGTTCGCCCCTGTTCGACATCAACTCCCGGATGCGATCCTGACCTTCCCGCTCTCGACAGTGAGCGTCGCGTTTGCAGGGATGCCCATACCCGGTCCGACATTTCCGTCCGCATCCATCCCCACCTTCGCCTGCGTGGCGACGTCTCCGCCGCTGGTGATCACCTGGTTGCCGCCCATCGAGACCACCATAGCATCGTTCCGTGCCGTCACATTGGCCACCGGAGCGAAGACGTAATCGCCCTGGTCGGTGACGTGCAGCGACTCGTTCGCGATGAAGTCGAAGGTGGCAACCGCTGCCGACTCCATGGCGACGGTCAGGTTTGCGTCGGCTGCGTACTCCGTCGACGGTAACGTGGCGTTGTGCTCGCCTGCGGCATCGGTCACAACCGGATTCGCGAGTATCAACCGAATCCGATCGTATGAACCGATATCGGCATACGCGTCGACGAGCACGGTCTCCGCCGACTCATTCTGCATCTGCACCAGGTTCAGCGTTGCCGCCGGTGCGGAGAGGTCCGACCACCCCTGCGACGCGTTGTGTATCGAGATGTTCTGCACCGTGACGGCGATACCGGTAATATCCTGCAGATCCGCGGCAGCACTCGTTGCAGTAACGACGATCCGTCCCTTCACCGCCTCTGCCGATATGTTTGCGGCCGGGGTGGGTGACGGCGTTGCGTTCCTGGTCTGATCGGACTCCTCTTCCGGAACCGTGCATCCGGCGACGAACAGAGACGTCAGCAGCACGGCAGCCATCAGGCCAGCCAGCAGGTTCCCCCATGTCTTCTTCATGGTACCACCAGGGGAAAATCCGGGCGCTATTATAAAAATATTGCTGTGGCAGGAACCGGTGGCCGCACCGTGATCGGCATTCCAGTTTCCGGGGCCCTGTCGGAACCGTCCATACCGACAGCGGCCTGCCGCCCTCCCCCGGACATATCCTCCATCGGCGGTTCACCGCGACATCTCCGGGAAGTGGACCACAAGAAGGGTCTTCTGGGTGCGAGCGATAGCGAGCATGAGCACCGATGGGCGCGGGGCGTCCCGTGAATACCGATCGAAAATCTCGATCGGGGCATGTCGGGGCATCTCAACGCGGGAAGGTTCCGAATCACTCTTTCCCGTCAGGATCGGTCTGCTCGGAGCGGAGTGCAGTTCCGGGGGCAGCACCGTCGACGAACGGCAGACGCGACCTTCGGAAGGGTTTGCGGTTTCGACCAGAGAGAAGCTATTCCATGTACCCCGCGCGCACGCAGGCACGCAGGCACGCTGGACCTGTGCTGCACGCCCCCCCGAACCCTCTCTTCTCGACATATCCAAAACGCTTTTTTTTTCCGGAAGCAAGAGTTAGCCCTCATAGATGTGGAGTACACGGGGCGCTTCCGTCCGGTGCGGTTGATCTTTATTTAACCGTGCATCGACCAGAGCCGTTCCCGCGTATACGCCACGTCGGGGCTGTACCGTGATCCCGGCAATCATCGCCTTCCTCGTCGGACTCGCGCTGCTGATCCGGGGCGCCGACGCCTTCGTAGCGGGGGGGGAGCGGGCTTGCCATACGCCACAGCGTTTCTCCCGCCATGATCGGCTTTACTATCATCGCGTTCGGCACCTCCCTCCCCGAGTTCGTGGTGAGCGTGAACGCCGCGGCCACGGGAAATCCGGCAATCGCGCTCGGGAACGTGCTCGGCAGCAACGTCGCGAATATCGCTCTCGTCCTCGCCCTCTGTACACTCATACAGCCCGATCTGATCGCCCGGACCCCGCAGCTGCGCACGGCGCTCATCCGGCACGCCGCGCTGATGCCCGCGGCGACGGTCGCATTCGCCCTGCTCGCCCTGCTCGCCCTGCGCGGCGTGCTGGACGTCCCTGCCGGTCTGATCCTCCTCCTCTTTGCGGTCTTTCTCGTCATCCTCTGGAAGGAGCGGCGGGAGGTGAACGGCGATCGCATCGAGACGCACGGCAGGAAGGACGTCCTGTTCATCGTCCTGGGGCTCGCCGCCGTCATCATCGGATCGCAGCTGGTGCTCCGGGGCGCCGTCGGCACCTCGCTGCCGGAGCTCGCCACCTCCCTGCTCGCCGCCTCGCGGCGCCTGGTCCGCACCTGGCCGGGCATGCTGCTCGTCGGGTATGCCGCGTACATCGCATGGCTCTTCTCAGCGGCCCCCGTTTCGTGAAAACATCCCGCAGAGTTCGAATTAATTCGCAGTTTAAGAAAGAGGGGATGAAGATTCGCGGCAGGTGCTCTGTAGGGGAGGTGACCGGGTGACGGGATGGATGCAGGGCGCGGTCGTCGCCCTCGGAATCGTCGTGATCGCCGCCGTTGTGGGGAGCGCCCCTGTGGATACTGCATGCAGACGGCCGAAGATGCCCGCTGTGGTGCCGACACTGGCGCCGGCTTCGTGACGCCGGAGGAGAGCACGGACGCCGTCGAACCGGGGATACCTTCGACCACAATCTCCCCAGTCCGGCACCCGGCGTGCGCTCTCGACGGATCGCGTTCGCGTTCGGCTTCTCGTCGACCGGCTGGCCGGGTGAGACACGCAGCACAGACCGGATGACGACCCGTATCTTTTATCCGCTCCGTCTCCAAACGGTATGAGGGATTTGCTTGTACTGCCATCTGATTCTGACCGACAGCTGCACCTCTGCTGCGCGTACTGCCGTGGACGGGTCTTCGAGATCGACGATCTGCCCGACCGCCCGGGGATCGCAGTCGACGACGACCTCCCCGTCGACCTGGACATCGGTCTCTCCCGGCTGTATGAATTCCTGGCAAAAGACCCCGATGCGGTGCTGACGCTCTACGGCGGGGAGCCCCTGCTGAAGCTCGATCTCGTCCGCGAGATCGTGCGGAACGCGCCGGTCAGGGGTTTCATCCACCATACAAACGGCACCCCCCCTCGATCGCCCCGAACCCGCGATTGCCAACCGGTTCGACACCATTCTGGTCTCCATCGACGGGCCCGAGGATCTCACTGACGCACACAGGGGAGCGGGAACGTGGGCGCGGATCATCAGGAACATCACGGCGATCGCCCGTGGGGGCTTCGCCGGCGAGTTGATCGCGCGGATGGCGGTGACGGAGGAGACCGACATAGAAGAGGCGGTGCGCTACCTGTCCGACAACGATGCCTTCTCCTTCCCGTCCGTCCACTGGCAGATGGACGCGAACTTCTGGCACGACTTTCTCCTGCGGGAGTACGCCGCACGGGTGGAGGCGGAGTACAACCCCGGCATCCGGTTGCTCGTCTCCTACTGGGTGGAGGCGATGCGGACCGAAGGGAGGGTGCTGCGGTGCGGGTGCGGCCATGCCAACACACCATCATGACCGACGGGCACACCGTCACCACCGATCCCCGGCACCTGAGAGTGCTGACCGTGGGCAGCCCCTGCACAGAGTGTGCGCTGCTGAACTTCTGCGGCGGGCGCTGCCTGTGTACTCGAATATCACCCGGCCCTGACCCGAGGAGGGGAGAAGGATCGTCTGGGGACGGCGGAGAACCTCCACCGCTCCCTCTCCGGGGCGCTCCCGGAGATCCGGCGGCTGATCAGGGACGGGCGGATCGCACTCTTGGACTTCGAGCACGCAAAAAGTTCAACAGCTGTGAGATCATTCCGTAAACCGGCGTTATTAGCCGGGTGATCGTGGTGGTGTCTCCGGGACCGATCCTGTGCAGAATCGGCCTGCATAGATGGGGCAGGAAGCGTGGATTCGATCAGTACGCCTCGAACGTCATCGAGTGGGAGCAGCGGTGTGAGCGGTGCGGGAGGCGGAGGCGATGGGTCGAGGTGAAGAAGCGACAGCGGCGATAGGGATCGGAGACCCACGGTCGCCGAACCGACAGATCCCGATCGGCACGAGGAGTCCGGCGATCGTGAGGCTCTGTTGCGCCCCCCCCCGGACAGACGGTGAATGGGAGAGGTCGTCCCGGAAGTCTTTGACGGGAAGGGGGGGAGAGCCCCCTGGGGTGATGGGTCCGTGAAATTCGGAGGTCATCCCAAAACTCTCCGACGGGAGGGGGAGATCCGTCGAAACCTGGCGGTTTCTCATGCGCCTGCCATTCCGCCAGGCGCAGCTTGGAGAACAGGACGATCATACTGTTCAGATCCCCATCGATCCACAAACGTCGGGCACTGTTGGGATGAGTTCCAGCTCAATACCTCGTCTCTCCCTTTCCGGATGACCTCAAAAAGAAGTTATCTCCGGAATTCCCGTCCTGCGGAGAACGCCTTGGCCAGGACCTCGCCGAATCCGTAGTACTCCATCCGCATCGAGTCGTAGGCGAATGGGCGGATCTTTGCGACGTCCGGCTTGCCGTCCTCGCCCAGCACGCTCTCGTTGACCTTCACGTCGAGGATCTCGCCGATGAACTGGGTGTGGACGCCGATCTCAACGGTCCGGAGGAGACGGCACTCCAGCACCACGGGGAACTCCTCCACATACGGTGCGTTCACCAGCTTGCTCTTCACCGGCGTCAGCCCCGTCGCGGCGAACTTGTCCACGTCCTTCCCGGAGGCGATGCCGAAGAAATCCGCCTCCCTGACGTAGTCGGCCGACGGAATGCTGATGGTGAACGCTCGCTGCTCCATGAGATTGGCATAGGTATAGCGCGATTTCTGGAGGGAGACGGCGACCGCCGGCGGGCGGGAGCAGCAGATGCCGCCCCAGGCGGCTGCCATGACGTTCGGCCTTCCGTCGCGATCGTACGTCCCGACGATCAGGTCGGGGTGCGGATAGAGCAGCGTTTGCGGACCAACAGATCTCTTCATAAATCTACTCTTCTCGCCCCATAACGTTAAAGGCTTTTTCCGGACGTGCAGGAGACCCAGGCGCGACCGGCACAGCCGGATAATACGATACCGGTCTCGCACGAGCGTGCACGCTTTGATGCCGTTCCCTGACTGCGGGCGGATCAGCCGGTACCGCACCGTACGTTCCCTGTTTTTCCTCCTGACGTGCGGCGGTGCACCCCTGATGGCGACAATATTCTTATCATTGTCGGGTACCCGAATGCACACCGACAACGGCATCGGGTCGGGGGTGCAGCAGCATGCAGATCCACACCCTGCCAAAGGACGAGGTGCTGGCTCGACTGGAGACCAGGGAGACGGGGCTTTCGTCCGACGAGGCGGCAGAGAGACTGAAGCAGTACGGCTACAACATCGTCGGCGAGCGGCGGCGGAAGAACTACGTTCTGGAGTACGGCAGGCAGTACACACAGTTCTTTGCGCTTCTCCTGGAGATCGCGGCGGCGCTCTCATTCGTTGCCGACTACTACTCTCCCGGCGAGGGGTACGACATCCTCGGGTTCGCCATCATCGGCGCGGTGATCATCAACGCCACCTTCACGTTCTGGCAGGAGTACAAGGCGGAGCGGACCATGGAAGCGCTGAAAAAACTCATACCGTCGCTGGCCACTGTCATGCGCAACGGCACGATCGAACGGATCGACGCAAAGCTGCAGGTTCCGGGAGATATCCTGCTGCTGGGGGAGGGGGACAGAATTGCCGCAGATGCCGTTGTGCTCGAAGGGTACTCCCTCTACATCAACATTTCCACCCTCACCCGGGAGTCCCGCCCCGTGCGCCGGACTGCGGAACCGAGCGAGACCGAGCGGGTGCTGGACGCGCGGAACGTCGTCTTCGCCGGAACCACCGTCGTCTCGGGAAACGGTGTCGCCGCCGTCTACGCCACGGGCAAGGCGACGGAGCTCGGGCAGATCGCAACCCTGACGCAGGAGGTCAAGAGACGGCAGACCCCCATGCATCGGGAGATCAGCAGGACCACCCGGATATTCACCACGATCGCCATGCTGGCCGGCGCGATCTTCTTCATCCTGGGGTTTTTATCGGGGAGAGGGTTTCTGATCGCGGCGATCTTCGCGCTCTCGCTGATCGTCGCGAACATTCCCGAAGGGATGCTCCCGACCATCACGCTCTCGCTCTCCCGTGCGAGCCAGCGGATGGCGATGCGGAACGCCCTGATAAAGAACCTCGATGCGGTCCAGACGCTCGGGAGCACGACGGTCATCTGCACCGACAAGACCGGAACGCTCACCAGGAACGAGATGACGCTGCGGGAGATCTACCTGACCAGCGGCGAGGAGATCACGGTCACCGGCGAGGGTTACTTCCAGAGGGGCAGGTTCCAGTTCAGGCAGGAGCTGAAGGGCTCCGAAGAACGTCTGCGGTTCTGCCTGATCTCCGGCATGCTGGACTGCAGGGCGCGGATCGAGGACTCCATGGTCTTCGGCGATCCGACGGAGCTCGCCATCATCGCCGCCGCCCATAAAGCCGAGATCGCGGGGACGGACTACCGGAAGGTCTCGGAGATTCCGTTCTCCAGTGAGCGGAGGATGATGTCCACGATCTACGCCAGAGACGGCCAGCGCTACATCTTCTCGAAGGGCGCGTCCGAGGTGATCCTCGACCTGTCCCGCCATTTCATCGACGAGAACAACGAGATCCGGGATCTGGACGAGGACAAGAAGAAGGAGATCCGTGAGCGGGCCGAATCGTTCGAACGGAAGGCATACCGGGTGCTGGCCACCGCGTACAAGGAGGGGGAGGACGAGAGCGATCTGGTGCTGCTGGGGCTGGTCGCCTTCATGGACCTGCCCCGCCCCGAGGTGTTCGGCGCCATCAAGGAGTGCCGCAAGGCACAGGTGCGGGTGATGATCCTCACCGGCGATTCCCCGTTCACCGCCATGGCCGTCGCCGACAGGATCGGCCTCCCCGTGGATATGGTCATCACCGGGGACGAGATCCTGCGGCACTCGGACGGGGAACTGGGAGACCTGCTGAAGACAAAAGACATCCTCTTTGCCAGGACGCCCTCCGCCCAGAAGCTGCGGATCACCGAGATCCTGCAGCGGAACGGCGAGGTGGTCGCGATGACGGGGGACGGCGTCAACGACGCTCCGGCGCTGAAGAGGGCGGATATCGGGGTCGCGATGGGCGAACGGGGGACGGAGGTCGCCAAGGAGGCCGCCGACATGATCCTGCTCGACGACAACTTCGCATCGGTCGTGTCGGCGATCGAGGAGGGGCGGACGGTCTACCTCAACGTCAAGAAGTTCGTCACCTACATCCTCTCATCCAACATGCCGGAGATCATCCCCTATATCCTCCAGTTCTTCCTGGCGATCCCCCTGCCACTCTCCGTCATCCAGATCCTCTCCATCGATCTGGGGACCGACATCCTGCCCGGCATCGCGCTCGGCGGGGAGCAGCCGGAAGAGGATATCATGGACCGGAGGCCGGTCGGCAGGGAGGAGCGGATCCTGGACCGCGAGGTCTTCAAGCGGGGCTACGGCCTCCTCGGCATCATCGAAGCGACGGCCGCAATGACCGCATTCCTTGGGTTCCTGTTCCTTTCGGGCTGGACCTACGGAGATCTCACCATCTCAGGCTCACCGCTCCACATTCAGGCGATGACTATGACCTTCCTCGGGGCGATCACCTGCCAGATCGCCAACGTCTGGACGCTCCGGTCCTGGGAGAGTTCGGCGATCCGGCGGGGGGCCCTGACCAACCGGCTGCTGGCCTTCGCCGTCGTCCTGGAGCTGGTCTGGATCTACGCCATCCTGACGGTGGGGATCGTCCAGTTCGCCCTCAACACTGCCAGCGTGCCGCCCCGGTTCCTCTGGCTCCTGGTGCCGTTCCCCGTCATCCTCTTCGCGGGCCACGAGCTGTACAAGTATCGGCTGAGGAGGGCGGCGGAACAGAAGAGACCGGCACTCCTCTACACCCCGGACGGAGACGGCGGACGGCGGTGAAGCCCGGCGGAAACGTTTAATATGCGGCGATCACCCGGACCGGGCAGGGGTGCGGCATGGGTGCGGTCTCTATATTCCGGCAACGATACGTACCGGGGCGAGGGGCGGTCTCTCGGCCTGGCGCGGGGGCTGCTGGTGTATGTCGACCGGCGGAACATCACGCGGGAGGGGATGGGGATCGGCAGCCCTGCCGCACGGATCGGCCGGTGCACCGTCTTCTCCCGGCACTGCGAGACCGGAGTCACATGGCATGGGGCGTTGCGGGCCGACCCTCCCCCATGCTGACCCGCGGGCTGGGAGCGCATCGCTGACGGCGCAGCACCGCTGGCGCTGTTCGACCCCGACCGCCGCCTCCGGTTCCGGATCTGCGATGTGGCCGCCAGCGGCGGCGTCGAGGCCCGCCTGTACCGGGACTCTGCGGGGGAGATCAGGCTCCTGTACCGGCCGGAGTTCGACGAGGCCTGGCTGAAACCGCGGATTGAGGAGACGATGGAGCGGTTCCGGAAGCAGATGGCCGCGTTCTGCACCGGACTATAGCGTCGGGTTCAGGTAGCTCCCGGTCTCCGGCCCGTAGTCCCCCGGAGGTTCCCCTCGCTTCATCGGCGCAATGTACCGCTCCGCGCCGGCGATAAGCCGCTCCATGGCGAAGTTCGTGAGCGCCCGCAGGAGCGGGCCGCCCTCGATGAGCGTACTCTTCAACATCCGGGCCGTTGCCACGTCGATCTCCAGGCATCTGCCCAGCAGCATCCAGTGCGACGGCGTCATCCTCTCAACGGTGAACGACTCCTCGAGCGCAAGGCCGGATCCACCCATGGAGACGAAGTTCATCGGGACGATCAGGAGACCCCGCATGCCTGTCAGGTCGTCCACCAGCTCCAGTGTCCGGAGGACGTCGTCCTCGGTCTCCCCCGGGAGGCCGACGATCAGGGTGCACGCGAGGGCCCAGTCGTGGTCCGAGAGCATCCCGAGACTCTGCACGACGATCTCGGGCCACATCTCCGGCGGCGACGGCGCCGATTTTCCCTTCATGTACCGTCTCATCAGCCTGGCGCTCCCGGTCTCGATGCCGGTCTGCGCACCGTGGTAGGTCTGGTCGGGGAGCGTGGAGAAGAGATCGGAGACCTGCTCCACGAGATCGGGGTGGTGGTACGCGGTGGCCAGCGCGATATGGGAGAGGCCGATGGCGGTGACCCCCTCGGTGGCAGCGACGCTGGAGAAGAGCCGCATGACCTTCGCGGGTTCCGCCTCGATTCGGTGCGTCCCGTAGCGGAGGGCGTCCTCAGAATGGAAGAGGGCGATGGAGTTCCCTCCACGCACGTTCGTCACGATATCCCGCGTAATCTGCTCGATCGGCTTGTGCCGGATCTTCTGCATTCCCGGCGTGCAGAACCTGCACCCCCGCCCGCACCCCCGTGAGATCTCGGTGAGGCCGTGCGTGGTGGGCCGCCGGAGATCAGGGATCTTCTCGACCGGCGTGTCTTCGCCGGTGACGATCCGGGGCAGATCGTCGCCCCGGAGGATCGCACGAAACATCCGCGGTATGGAGACCTCTCCCTCGCCGAGGTGGACATAATCGATCCCCAGTCTGTCCATCGTCCCGGGGTTCGCCACCTGCCAGGCGCCTTTCCCGCCGACGACGGTCTTCACGTTCTTCAGCGCCGGGTTTCGCACCAGCTCCAGGAACTTCACCCGGTTGTAGGGAGGGCCCGTCCTGGCCAGATCGACGAACGTCGACGTCGGCGGATTGATGCCGAGCGGATCGTGTCCGCCGACCGCCACGATCCGGGTCTCCTCCCCCACCATCCGCTTCAGGTCGCGGGGGTGGACCACCGCCACCTCGTCCTCGGTGAAGCCGTCAGCGAGGAGCGACGCCTCCACCATCCGCAAACCGCAGTCTGCGTACACCGCTCTGCCGTTCTTTCGCGGCACCGGCGGAGCGAAGGCCTGAAAAAAGAGCCAGTCTGGTAGAATCCCACGCGGGGAACAGGTCGCAAAGCCGAGGAACATCCCTCCCCGGTACCTGCTCATCATCGTCTCGTCGGCCGTGATGACGACCGTTGGGGCGTGTTCTGCCATAGTGCATCGGGCCAGACCTCCGGGGCATATTATATAAAGGTGATTGTGTACAGTTTGCCCCTAACTTAATGTAAGGGGAGTACACATGGGTCATGTGGATCTGGATGACACCCGAAAGGATCGTCTCAGACGAGAGACGATGCTTCGAGTATCTCTTTCAGCAGCTTCCAGCATATTCCTGTTCTTTCTGTCATTCTTCTGACCACTACCCCGTGTCGAGACAGAGGGTACGATGCAAACAGTGCAGGAGGGATATCAAACCCCTCTCAGGCACCGGGTTCTCCCTCCTGACGATCTCCTGCAGCACCCGGCTCATAATACTCAAGCTATTATTCGATCTCTCCATATCAGCGAGGAAGGCAGCAAAGGAGGCAGGAGTTGAGCTGCAAGACTGCACTGAAGGCATATGATATCATACGTCATGCGATTGTTGAAGAACTCGCAAAGAGCGATGAGCTGCTGAAGGGAGAGGAGCAAGGAGCAAGACCATCGTATTCGGCATACTCGAAAGGAATCACAGGGTATCGGTGAGCATCGTTCCTGATGTCTCAACCGGGAGTCTCATGAAGGAGGCGGTGAAGAGAGTAAGGAGGGGCTCTACCGTCTATACCGATAAGTGGAAGGGTTATTCTGTCTGTATTACATCAAGGGAGATGGAATGGCGATACAACAACAAAGAGAAGGATTTATATACTCCTCTCCTGAGTTACATGCTGTCGTAGGTTATATTGGGGGCAGGTTGTACATTACCAATGATTTAATACCTGTACCAGCGCCCTTTCTCGTCATACTCGCCCTGCGGTGAGAGGGTCCCCTCCGCGCGGTTGCGGAAGAAGCAGGCCTTGTAGGCGTACAGGACAGTCGTAAAGACGGCGACCAGCGCAGCGTAGATGACGGCCGTGACCAGGATCCCCTCCACCCCGAGCAGGTTCAGCAGGTTCTGCGGCGTCAGCATCTGGATCTCCGTGGTATTCATCCGGATCAGCGGCTGGAGCCGCCCGGAGAGGAGGATCGTCCAGACGAAGATGCCTGCAAAGCCGAGTGCGGCCAGGATCGCGATG
>DAQY01000045.1:15040-15342 GCA_002503105.1 Methanomicrobiaceae archaeon UBA206 | reverse complement strand
ATCGCGATGTTCACCAGATAGAAGCCGATGATACCGAAAGCATCGTTGATGACGAACTCGATGCTGCGCCGGATCGAATCGAAGACCTTACGGTCCTCGAAGACCGCGACGGTGTCGTAGAAGAACGTGAGGAAGGCGAAGGGCACGAGTACGCCGAGGACGATCAGCGGGATGGTGTCGCCGCCCGCTCCGACGATGCCCAGAGCGGCGAGCGGGACGGCAAGGAGGAGTATGGTGACCAGGGCGGCGAAGAAGATGCTGATCGCCGGCAGGAGGATCCTGAAGTAGTAGTCCATGCCGGA
>DAQY01000045.1:0-14671 GCA_002503105.1 Methanomicrobiaceae archaeon UBA206 | reverse complement strand
ACGACCTGGAAGAGGGCCAGCGGCTCGGCGTAGAAGGTCCCGCCGTACACCGGGAGCAGCACGTTCAGGATGGCGAAACACCCCATGACGAGCCCGATCATCCAGAGGATGGGCTCCCTCCTGACGAGTCCGAGCGCCTCAGAAAGCGATCTCAGCACCATAGTCAGCGCACTCGCGGCATCGCGACGATCTCGCGCACCTGCAGGTCAAAGAACGAGGCGGTATGCGAGGGGCGGATGACGCAGACGGTGTCAGCCCCGCTCGCGGTCCCGCCTGCGGCGACGACCTCCTCGTCGACCCGCACGACGCCCTGGTCCGCAGCGATGAGGACGCACTCCACCGCCACCTTCAATCCCACCGCGACCGTGCGGCGCAGCGCCTCCGCGATCGCCTCGGTCCGTGAACCGCCGCCGAGTTTCGGCGAACGGGATACGGCCCGTTCCAGGCCGGAGAGGACGTGTGTGCCGGTGACGATCTTCGCTCCCGTCGCCCGCAGCCGATCTGCCGCCTCTTCCGAAAACTCCCACTCACCCGGTTTCGAGAACCCGACGACGTGGGTGACGACGATCAGTTCGATGCCGGATCCAGCAAGCGCCTGCTGGAACGCGAGAGCCGTCGCACCGCTGGTGCTCGCCACCACGATCTTCGAAATACCGAGCTCCTGTGCACGTTCCACGGCGAACCGGGCGGCATCCTGTGTGTTCTGCGCACCCGGAGCATCGAAATAGTAGATGTTTTTGGTTGTAAAGCCCATACTATCTATTTAATGTTGCGTCATTATGTAAAAGAGTTTCAGGAGTCGTTTCATGATCACACTGGCTATTGCGGGTAAACCTAACTGTGGAAAATCGACGTTCTTCAAGGCGGCGACCCTGGCGCATGCAGAGATCGCCGATTACCCCTTCACCACCATCGATGCGAACCACGGCGTCGCATACGTCCGCACCGCCTGCCCGTGCAGAGAGATGAACGTGGTCTGCACGCAGTGCCGGGACGGCGTCCGGTTCGTCCCGGTCGGGATGATCGACGTGGCAGGTCTCGTCCCCGATGCCCATAGGGGGAGGGGGCTTGGCAACCAGTTCCTGGACAATCTGCGTCAGGCGGACGCCATTCTCCACATCGTCGACGCCAGCGGAGCGACGGACGCCGAGGGAAATCCGGTGGAGATCGGGTCGCACGACCCGCGGGAGGACATCGAGTTCCTCCAGCACGAGATGTCCATGTGGATGTACGGCATCCTCTCCCGGCACTGGCCGAAACTGCAGCGGCAGGCCCAGCAGCGCGACTTCTCCCTCTCCCTGGCGATCGCGGACGTCTTTGCGGGGCTTGGCGTAGCACTCGAAGATGTGCGGGCAGCCGAGCTCGCCCTCCATATCGACCTCCGCAAGGGGGGTGAAGCGGATCTGGTCGCGTTCTGCCGCGAGCTCCTGGAGATCAGCAAACCGATGCTGATCGTGGCGAACAAGGCCGATCAGGCTCCATCAGAACTCATGGAGCGCCTCACCGACTATGACGTGGTCTTTTCCAGTGCGGCAAGCGAGCTGGCACTCCGGATGGCTGCGGAGGGGAACTTCATCGCATACGTGCCCGGGGATCAGACGTTCACAATCGTCAGGGCGGCGGAGTTGACGCCGGCACAGCGCGCAGGGCTGCAGACGATTGCGAACATGATGAAGCGGTTCGGGGGCACCGGAGTTCAACAGGCGCTCGATCGGGCGGTCTTTGAACTGCTGGACATGATCGTCGTGTATCCGGTCGAGGACGAGCATAAGCTCACAGACAGCAAGGGCAGGGTCCTGCCGGACGCCCTCCTGATGAAGCGCGGCTCTACGCCGCACGACCTCGCATACCAGGTGCACACGGATATCGGCGAGGGCTTCCTGTACGCGATCGATGTCCGGACCAACATGCGGATCAAGGAGAACCACGAACTGAAGCATGGTGACATCGTCAAGATCGTCAGCGTGCGGAGATGAGGGGCGCACCGGCAGGCAGCCCGCACGTGAATCGGCAACTATTTATAACGGTTAGAAAGAATATTCGTCTACTATGGGCGGTGAGGTCTTCCAGGCACAGGTGCTCCGGAACTTCTTCGATACCATCACCGGACCGGATCGCAACCTTACTCGCATCTACATGTGCGTGATGAGCCTCGCCAAGCTCCGCATGGAGTCCCCGGAGAAGATGACGTTCCTCGTCGATCAGCTCCGGAAGAGCAAACAGAAGCGGGAACTCTCCGTTGATATTCTCGATTATATGTGCGATGCGGCCCGCGAGCTCGAGGCGGCGACGGTGCAGACCGCCTTCGGCGTCAGGGAGATCAGCGAGGTGGCCGACGAGTTCTCGACCATCAGCCTCGATTCGCTCTGATCCCCCGTTTATCCCTTTTTCAGGCTCTGTTGAACTCCTCGATACCGGGCACTGGAGAAGACCTCGTGCAGGAACGACTGACAGGTTTTTTTGCCCCCTGCTCGCTGCCCACCGCGGCTCCTGCGGCCGTCCCGGGGCGGCCGATCCCCCCCTGTCCCCCCACCAAAGATGATGTCGCATCTTCTCATGCTCGCTATCGCTCGCACATCGCACCTGATCGGTGCTCGTGCTCCGGCCCTCCGGACGGACCGTCGCAGCTCGAAGATGCGAAAAGCATCTTCAATATGTCCCCCGCCCGTATGGGAGGTTCCGGCATGTCGGGATGACCGCGAAAGGAGGAGCGGGGAGAATGATGGCGGTACCGGCAGAACGCTCGGTCAGACAGGGCGTAACCGCGCTCAGCCGCCGTCGCTCTGGCGCCCGGCAGAAGAAGCGTATCCTCCGTGAAGACGCTGCCGATGCCGGAAAGGCGCCGGGAGAAGACCAGCCGAAGAAGAGAGAGAAGAGAGAGAGGTATGCACGATACCCCTCTCCACCGTGCCAGGGTGGCTCACGGCGGGAGATGACGCCCGGGAGCATCTTCCCCCCGCCGCGATAGGCACGGCTGTCGCGATGAGGCCGCGAAAGATGCTGCCTTCTATCACCCCGTTGAGGCACCCATTTTGTCCCTGTAAGACTCCAGAATCTGTATCGCGAATCGCTGGTGCTCTTCGAGCGCCTGTTCGTCCTGCGGCGAGGTCTCGATACCCACGGCATAGAGCATGATCAGGGCGTTGTCCAGATCGAGCGCTGCCTGATCTTCCACCTCCTCCTCGGGGATGTTGATGGCGAGGAAGGCACGGTCCGTCCCTGCAAAGGTATAGTGCGGCGTGGGCGTCACCCGGGAGGCGGCGAGATCCTCCGCGCGCTCTCTCAGAATCAGGAGAGCCGCTTCGATGGCATCGGGCATGGCCGTTTTCGCCCTGAGCCGATCCAGGGCCTCCGTGCAGCGTTCGACCGCATTGCCGTACAGCCCGAATTTATACGTGAGAAGAGATGAGGCGATCAGGTGTCCGGTCTCCTCATCGATACCCCTGATGAGGGGAGTGATACGCTCGATATAATCATTCAGCACCTGTTTCATTGTTCTCTTTTGAGACCTTGGCATACTAAACCTTTTTTCCACGCGGAGCGCCAGGATACTGATACTCGCGGCAAAGAGGATCTGCATGACCGGTCCGGTACTGAATTCGCTGGGCAGGACGAAGATGAGCACCGCATAGACCGGCGCGAAGAGCGATACGATATCACGCCGCGGCTTCGTGTACGCCAGATAGAAGAGGAGAAACGATGCTGCCACGCACCCCCAGATGCCTGCCTGTACTCCGATCGGGAGGCCGGAGACCAGAAGCACAAACTCGAGCCCGATCCCGCCGAACGAGACCGCAGACACTGCAAGCCAGAGATATCCCCCGGGAACCGGTTTCGACGTGGTCATGTCATCGGCCATCAACCGCACCCCACAGAGAGAGGTATGGTGGCACTGCATAAACAAGGTTCCCTTCCAATTCAGGACGGGGCGGCGGGCAGTTCCTCCACCGCCACGACGGTCGTATCCCCGGCGAACTCTCCGATACGCCGCTGCAGGTCCTCGCGCAGCCCTTCATACGAACGCTTCATCTCCTCAAGCTGGTGCAGGTTCCGGGTGAGTGCGGAGGATGCTTCATCCCGTTCAGCCTCCGAGTCCGCCAGCGCCTTCCGAAGACGCTGCTCCTCCACCACGTCGGCAGACGCGGCGAGACCGGCGCTGGCAGCACGAATTCCGTCAAGCACCTCCCGGTACCGCAGTTCGACCGTGCCCAGCGCATCGGGCAGCGTCGCCGTATCGGAGAAGAGGCGCCGTTCCTCTCTGTTCTTCAGTACGAGGTCTCCCCGTCCAAGCAGCGCCATGACGTCCGGTATCGCCGCGGCCACCGAACCGGTCCGATCCGCTCCCTCCCCCAGGTCCGGGTCGTCCAGCAGTTCCAGCACACGGCGGAACCGCCTGGCCGCGGCACGGTCGCCGCCCCTCTCCGCGACCTTGGCACCCCTCCCGAACACCCGCACGGCGGTGACCCTGAGGGAGGCGTACCGCCGGGCGATCTCGTCTTTCCGCTGTTCAAGGCCGCGGATCTGCGCCTCCAGATCCGTGCGCGCCGCACTCGCCCCTTCCTGCTCCCGACGTGAGAGCGCCTCACGGATATCGGCGATACGGATGTTGCCGGCAGCGACCGCGTCCTGCTGGAGCGGGATCTGTTCGAGGATTGCAGCGTAGTCCGTCCGTACCTGACTCATCCGGTCATGGATACGGCGGATCTCGTTCACCTGCTGCAGGCCGGTGCGGTACCGGTCGATCATCCCGGTCATCGCATTGATCCCCCTGCCGAAATCCCTGATCCCGTCACGGATCTCCCGCATCTCTTCCGGATATGCGGTAGCGAGGTACTTCCCCTGTCCCCTGACAGTCCTGACGGCTCCTTTCAGCATCTCCGCAGCGGTCGTATAGAACTCCTCCGCATTTTCGGGCAGCTCCTTTGCGAGGATCTGGCTCATCGATCTGGTAAACTGCGGCAGCGCCTTTCTGGTGACGTCCACTAGCCGTGGGGGCATCTCCCTGACCTGTTCCGCAGCCGGCAGCGACGCCACCGCCCGGCGGAGCCGTCCGATCGACGCGATGATGGCCCGGCACGCCGGTGCGGTCGCCTCTGTGAGGTCCTTCCGGATCGCAGCCTCCCGCCCATCCAGCCATGCCGGCACCTCGTCGAACCGGATCTCGATGAGCTCCGACGGCGGCCGATCGCGCCCCAGGATCTCTCTGATCTTTCTGAACATACTGCACCAAACCGGAATGAACCGTCCCGCGCTCCCCTGCCGTCAGTCGCTCCCCGCGATCTGCCGCAGCCGTTCGACACCCCGGATCTCCCGGATGACGTCCACCACGGCGGGCGGCACCAGGTGCTCCCATGGCTTACCCTCCAGCATCAGCCGCCTGATTGCCGTGCCGCTGTGCGTGTGCCGTTCATACATGCCTGGCGACTGAACCTCCACATTCGCCTCCGCAAAGAGCTGCACGACCAGCGGGTTGCTGGAATAGACGGTGTCGAACGGGGGCGTCATCGACCGGACGTGTGCGGCCCAGATGGCGTTGCGCCTGATGTCCTCGATGGGAATGACGTAGAAGGGACAGTCGAGGTGTTCGAGCGCCCGGGTGATCATCAGCACGCGCTCTCCGGCGGTGAAGGGGTTGTCCAGCGTGTGGGAGAGCTGGGCGCTCCCGACACCGATGACGATCTCGTCCGTCCAGTGGGCGATCCGCTCCAGCACGAACTGATGCCCGTTGTGGTACGGCTGGAACCGCCCGATGTAAAAGCCTCTACTCATGTTCTGCCACCAAGTTTGCGATCTGCGCGGCGAACGCACCCGCAGTGAACCCTGCGTCGATATTCACCACACCCAGCACCGAGCACGACTGGAGCATGCTGGCAAGCGCCGCCTCGCCGCCGCCCATGTAGCCGTACCCCGTGCTCACCGGCACGCCGATCACCGGCCGGTCGACCAGGCCGGCGACGATCGAAGGGAGCGTCCCCTCCCGGCCGGCGGCAACGACGAATACATGGGCAGGGATGAGGGCCTTGAGCGCCGTAAACAGGCGATGGATCCCCGCCACGCCCACGTCGTAGGCGGTCCTGACCTCGCACCCCATCTCCTCGGCGATCAGGCGCACCTCTTCCGCCACCCGGATATCGGACGTTCCTGCCGTGATAACGGCGACCACCCCCCCTCGCGGTTCGGGGGCGGAGCCCGTGGCGAGCACAAACGCCCGTGCGGCCTCCCGGTACTCCATCCTGATGTCGGACGACCCGATCCGGGCCTTCACCGCCTCGACGTGTTCGGGAGAGACCCGCGTTGCGATGCAGCGGCCTGCCGCAGCGAGATGCGTCACCATGATCTCCGCCAGCGTGGCCGGGTCTTTCCCTTCGGCAAGCACCACTTCGGGCATGCCGCATCGCACGCTCCGCCCGGCATCGATCCGGGCCATTCCCTCGACCATCTCGATGCGAAGCCCCTCTATCGCCGCGAGTGTTTCGCCCTCCGACAGCTCTCCATTGCGGTACAGCCTCAGGACATCTCTGAGAGTGGCATTCGGCAACATGCTCGATAACACAGATAGGAGTGGAAGTATAATATTACTTCATCTCATGTCTTTCCTCCTCTACGTTGCAGGGTTCGGCGTCGCCGCCGTATTTTTTCTGTGGCTGCGCGACATCAGGATCTTCTACCGGACCGGCCTTTCCGGATACCGTACCGCCGCATACCGGGGCGTCGCCTATACCGTGCTCGCCCTGCTCGGACTTCTGGTCTCGCTCACCTTCGACCAGGAGATCCTGGGTCTGGGCCTGATCCTGGCGGCTCTCTACCTGCAGGGGGGAGTCGAGCGTGAGCGCGTCTGGAACGGCGAATCCGCCGTCCGGCGGCTTCTGGGAGGGGCAGAGCGCGCAAAAGATAAGGGTTCGAAGAAGAGAGATTGGTAAGGAGATTCGGAATGCTTCAGAAACCACGGGGAACACGGGATTTTCTGCCCGATGAGATGGAACGACGCAGGCTGATCGAGGAGCGCATGCGCGCCGTCGCGCGACGGTGGGGATACCGCGAGGTCTGCACGCCGAACTTCGAGTATCTCGAACTCTTCACGATGAAGTCGGGAGAGGAGATCATCCAGGAGATGTACGTCTTCGAGGACAAGAGCGGCAGGCAGCTGACCCTCCGGCCCGAAGTGACGGCCTCGGTGCTGCGGATGTACGTCAACGAGGGGAGGGTGCTCCCCAAACCCATCCGCTGGTGCTACTTCGCAGACTGCTTCCGTTATGAGCGCCCGCAGAAAGGGCGGTACCGCCAGTTCTGGCAGTTCGGTGTCGAGCTGATCGGCGCGGATACGGCGCTCGCGGATGCCGAGGTGATCATGCTCGCCGATGATCTGCTCCATACGTCCGGCGTCGAGTTCGATCTCCATGTCGGCCACCTCGCCCCGATGAAGCATATACTGCGGGATCTCCCCCCAGACGATCACCGGATGGTCATGGCGCACCTCGACAGGCACGATCCGCAGGCGCTCGGACACGCGCTCGAAGCGAAGGGGCTTGGCGATCGCACGGAGCTGCTGCTGGCGCTCTCCGAATGCCGGGAGATCGACGAGGTCTTTGAGATTGCGGGCGATGTTCCCGAGCGCCCACGCATCGAGGAGACCTTCACCATCCTCGACTCCCAGGGCATCCGTTACCGCCCCAACTTCGGCATCGCACGGGGCCTCGACTACTACACCGGCATGGTCTTCGAGGCGTTCGCCCCGAACCTCGGCGCCGAGAACCAGATCCTGGGCGGCGGCACCTACCGGCTCGCCTACCTCTTCGGCGGGGACGATGCGGCGTCATGCGGTTTTGCCGTCGGGTTCGACCGGATCATGGTCTCGATCGGCGATTTCCCGCTGGAGTATGAGCCCGTGGTGGGGGTCGTCTGCACACCCGAAGCGCGGACGCGGGCGCTCGAGATCGCCCGCGCCTTCCGCAAGACCGGAATCAGGACCGAGGTCGACCTGATGCAGCGGAGCCTGTCGGCACAGCTCTCGCACGCCGCAAGGACCGCCGACTACGCCGTGGTGGTGGGGCAGCGCGAGTGCGAGGCGGGAACGGTGACCCTCAAGAACCTGCACACCGGCGAGCAGCGTGAGACGACGCTGGACGACGCCGTTGCCGAGGTGATGAGGTTTGGTCGTTGCTGAAGAGCTTGCCAAGCAGCAGCGGAGCATCAGCGTCGCGGAGTTCTTCGAGAAGAACAAGCATCTCCTGGGGTTCGACTCCCCGACGCGCGGGGTCATCACCACCGTCAAGGAGGCGGTGGACAACGCGCTGGACGCCTGCGAGGAGGCGGGGGTGCTCCCCGATATCTTCGTTGCCATCCGGAGGGTCGATAGCGACGTCTTCCGGATCACCGTCGAGGACAACGGTCCGGGAATCGTGCCGGAGAACGTCCCGTACGTCTTTGGAAAGCTCCTCTACGGCTCCCGGTTTCATCAGATCCGGCAGAGCCGCGGGCAGCAGGGAATCGGGATCTCCGCTGCGGTGCTCTACGCCCAGCTCACCACCGGCACACCTGCGGTGGTCGTCTCCCGGACGGGTGCGAAGGGTCCCGCCCATCGCTTCGAGCTGATGATCAGGACCGAGACCAACGAGCCCGATATCCTCGCCCACGAGGAGATCGACTGGGACCGGATGCACGGCACCCGGATCGAGATCCAGTTCAGGAGCACCTTCGCCGCCAAAAAACGGCTGCTGGATTACCTCCGTTACACGGCCATCGTCAACCCGCATGCACGGATCACGGCCGATATCGACGGCGAGGTGACGATATTCGAGCGGGTGAGCGGCGAGGTGCCGCCCTGCCCGAAGGCGATCCATCCCCACCCCCACGGGATCGAGTTCGGGTCGCTCAAACGGATCGCTGCCGGGAGCACACAGACCCTCGGGGAGTTCCTGGTCAGCAACTTCAGCCGCGTGGGGAAGAAGACCGCGGACGAGATCATCGGCATCGCGCAGCTGAAGCCGACCAGGAAGGTCAGGGCGCTCGACGCGGAGGACCTGAAGCGCCTGCTCGATGCGATGCAGCGCGTGAAGATCCCCGCCCCACCCGCGCAGCAGTGCCTCTCCCCCATCGGGGAGGACCTGATCTGCAGGGGGCTTGAGAAGGAGATCCAGCTGGACTTCATCAAGGCCCGCACACGCCCGAGCACGGTCTTTTCCGGTCATTCCTTCATCATCGAGGCGGCTATCGGCTACGGCGGCAGACTCCCCGCCGAAGGCAGCGCCCTGATCCTGCGGTTCGCAAACCGCGTCCCGCTGCTCTACCAGCAGGGCGCCTGCGCAATCACGAACTGCATCTCGGAGGTGAACTGGAAGAACTACGGTCTCGGCCAGCAGGGGCTGCCCGTCGGCCCGGTGCTGATCATGGTGCACGTGGCGTCCACCAACGTCCCCTTCACCAGCGAGAGCAAGGACGCGATCGCGTCGATCCCCGAGATCGAGCGGGAGATCGTGCTGGTGCTGCAGGAGCTTGGGCGCGAGCTGAAGACCTATCTCTCCCGACGCGCGCGCAGGAAGCAGCAGGACGACCGGGCGCGGGCGATCTGCTCCATCATCCCGGAGATTGCCGCCAAGGTGAGCGAGATCGTCGAGCTGCCGCCGATCGATACGTCGCCGATTGAGGGAAGGATCATGCGTAAACTGGTGGCGAAGAAACAGACGACGGAGGGGCGGGTCCGCATCGACGTGCACAACTACACGGCGCAGGAACTGGCGTTCACGCTCTACAATCTCTCCAGCGACGAGGCAAAGGACGCAGAGCCCAGACCGGACTTCGTGGACGCTCTCGACGGCGAATACAACAAGGTCTGGAGGTGCCGCCTGGCGCCCGGGGCCGCCTGGCAGGTGACCTATTCCGGCACCGGCGGCGGGACGCTGGATCTGCGCGGCGTGGACGACGCCGTGAAGGTGGTGGTGGATCTCGATGTCTAAGCAGGAGATGGACGCGCTCGCGAAAGAGCGCCTGGTGGATATCGCACGCGAATGGTACGGCCAGATGTGCGACGGACTGGTGCCGTTCATCCGCCTGCCGACGCGCACCAAGCAGAATATCGAGTATGACGACGAAAACGAGGTCTGGAAGTACGGGGAGAGGGAGAGCACGCGTTCGGCGACCTCGGAGAAGAGCGCTGTCCATCTCCTGAAGATGGCCTACGTGATCGGGTTTTTGAAGCAGCAGCTCACGGAGAACCGGTCGTCCACCTTACGAGAGCTGTACTACATCTCGGAAGGCTGGAAGCGGGCGAAGTTCGCCGCCCAGGACGAGAGCAATCTCCTCGTCGAGGATCTGGAGATCCTCACCGACATGCAGCGGGAGGCGTTCCACCTCCGGCCGGAGGAGGACGGGGCGTCCATCTTCGGCCCCCTGCGCCTCCGGGAGTCCACCCGCCGGGGGGTGCGCGAGATCCACTGCCAGGAGGATGTGGGCGAAGCGGGGTATCCCATCCCGAACAACGTGGATGCCATCGAATTCCTCGGCCACGACGCGAGGTTCGTCATCGCCGTCGAGACCGGCGGTATGTATGCCCGCCTGATGGAGAACGGGTTTGACGAGGAGTACAGGGCGATTCTCGTGCACCTGAAGGGGCAGCCGGCGCGGTCCACCCGCCGGGTGCTGCGCCGGCTCAATGAGTCGCTGGGTCTGCCGGTGGTGGTCTTCACCGACGGTGATCCCTGGTCGTACCGGATCTATGCGAGCGTCGCCTACGGCTCGATCAAGAGCGCCCACATGTCGGAGCTGCTGGCGACGCCGCAGGCGCAGTTCGTCGGGGTGCAGCCGAGCGACATCTCCGACTACAACCTCCCCGCCGACAGACTCACCGAGCAGGACATCAACGCGCTCCGGGCCGAGCTGACCGATCCGCGGTTTGCGACCGACTACTGGCGCCACCAGATAAACCTGCAGCTCGAGATGAAGCTGAAGTCGGAACAGCAGGCGTTTGCGAGCCGGGGGCTCGATTTCGTGACGAAGGAGTACCTCCCGACGCGGCTTGCGGAGATGGGGGTTATCTGAGGGGAAACAGGGGAGGAGCTATGGCATGGAGCGGCGACAGGCCTACGAAAACCTGAAGCACAACCCAAAGAATGTGCGGTTCGAAGATCTCTGCCGTGCGGCGGAGGTATTCGGCTTCCATTTCAGGGGAGGGAAGGGCAGTCACAGGGTAATACTGTACGACAGGGGGTCATGGAAATACTAAACTTCCAGAACGTAGGTGGAAAGGCAAAACCCTATCAGGTTCGCCAGCTGCTTAAAGTGATTGAGGACTATTGTCTCTTGGAGGATGAGGATGCCGCATAAATACGCGATCGAGATCATCTATAGCGATGAGGATGAGGGGTTCATCGCCGTGGTTCCGGAACTTCCGGGGTGCTCTGCCTTCGGCGGTACCGAGGAGGAGGCACTCCGGGAAGTAAAGGTTGCCGTCTCCCTCTGGCTGGAGGCCGCCCGGGAGGAGGGGAGAGCGATCCCGGAGCCCGTCGGCAGGGAGCGGCTCCGGGATATTCTTTCGGGGACGGGGGCCGCGTGCGGGCCGGGAGCATAAACGGCGATCCTCATGCGCAGGTAATCTCCGGGAATTAGACTTTTGCAGGCCCAGCACACGGATTTCCCATATGTCCTTCGGCAGGGGACGAGCGCTACAGGATACTGGATTCTGCCGTAGGGAAGGGTTAATGAGCAGGGATGACGCAACCCTCTTTGCTGGCAGGTCTGATTATGCGTGGAAGCGAACCCCTGGGAGGGTCAGCCGATGTGGGGGTGAAAGAAGAAGTGGATGATGTTGACAGAGAGCGGATCATCGGTCAGCTCCGTCGATGCCTTGCTGGCAGAGGGGATATACTGCTCGGGTATCTCTACGGTTCTTTCCTCCGCCATGGCGAGTTCCATGACATTGATGTAGCGCTGCTTGTCTCTGGGGAGAGGGAGCCCTATGAGCTCTACAGATACGCCATGGGTATCGCATCCGACCTTGAGCGGTGTATCACGCCAAGGTATGAGATCGATCTCCGTATCCTGAATGATGCGCCAATTGAGTTCCAGTATGAGGTGGTAAAGACCGGACGCCTTCTTGTCTCCCGGGATGAGGACACGCGCATCGCTTTTGAGGCCGGCGTGATAGCGCAGTTCCTCGATCTGAAATATCTCTACGATACGATTGACAGAGCTCTCCTCGCCAGAGTGGGAGAATGAGGCTTTTTTATCATATGCGGGAACTGGAGGAGGCTCTGAGGGACTGGGAGCGGTATCAACGCATCCCCAAAGAGCAGTTCCTGCAGGACCGGGATACGCAGAATATGATCCACCATGCCATGCTGCTGTCCATCCAGTCTGCAATCGACATAGCGACCGATGTGATTGTAGAGGAGAGATTGAGAAAGCCTTTCACGTACCGGGAGACTTTCGAGGTTCTCGCTGGTGAAGGGATTGTCCCTGAATCTTTGGCAAGGGATCTCTCAAATCTGGCAGGATTCCGAAACGTGCTCGTCCATATCTATTGGGATCTGGATCTCAAGCAGGTGTATGCGATCCTGCAGCACGATCTTGCCGTGCTCCGGGCATTCTCTGTTATCATGAAGGAGCACATCGCAGAGAGTGATTCCGCCGATCCAGGTGGATCTTTTTCAGAGCCCTAGCACTGCCCCTCACCCGAACTCCGCGAGCGCCACCACCGGCACCGCCTCCAGATCGTCGAAGACCGTCGGGTAGAGCCGCAACGTCCAGGGTTCTTCAAGCAGCCGCCCGTAGGAGAGGTCCGCGTCTTCGAGAAGGAAGATCTGCGGCGATCCGCAGAGGAACGCACGGTGGGCCTCTATCCCCTCCTCCGGCTCTGCGGGGACGGCGATGGATATGGTGTCGATCCCAAACAGCCTGAGGCCCGGGTTCTCCATGCGGAGGAAGCCCGGAACCTCGTGGTGCACCCAGGGATGCCTTGCCGCGTATGCGTCCGGGTCAGCCCCCCGGAGCAGGCCGCTGCCGGTCCGGACAAAGAGCGCGCGCGACGTCCTGATCGCGTCGAGGTGGGGAAGGAGGTCGTAGATTCCGGATCGGTTCCGCCCCGGTCTTCGGGATCGCGATGCACCGCGCGGGCTCAAAGACCGCCTCCGGGGCGAGGAGAGACCTGACCGAGCCCGCGCCCGGGCAGACGTGGCGGGGGAGATCGATGTGCGTTCCCGCGTGGCTGGAGAAGGTGATCAGGCTCTTCTCCTCCGCATCGCCCTCTTCAAAGGACTTCGTGCGGCTGATCGCGAGCGGTTCCGTTCCGGGATTGAGCGGCGTTGCCCGGTTTAAGGGGTATGAGATCGGGATGAGCATACGCTCTCCCGTAAGTGCTCCCGGAGTTCATGAAGGTTCTCCACGATCCCCTCCACCCCCGGCCGGCCGGCGAACCGGTTCGGGTCGCCGGGCGGGATCCTCGCGACGAACCGGACACCCGTCTCGTACGCCGCCTGCCAGTCGTTTGGGGCGTCACCAACGAAGAGCGCTTCTTTTGGTGTAGCGCCGGTCTCGTCGAGGATCTCGCGGATGCACTCCGCCTTCGTCTTCGGCGAGCCGTAGATCCGGACGAAATATTTCGCAAGGTCCCGGCGGCGGGCGATCTCGTGCATCTCGCCCTCCGGGGTCGCGGAGACGATATAGAGCGGGAGCACCTCCGAGCAGTCCCTGAGAAGTCCTTCCGCACCCCGGACGTACGGCACTGTGAGCATCGCATCGAATATCAGCCCGGCGTACTCGCTCGCGAGCCGTTCCTCCTCCTCAGGGGTGAGAGGTTCGTTGAGGATGTTTGCGTAGATGTGGCGGAACTTGTCGTACCGGGACATCCCGCCGTTTTCGAGGTGGAATTCGATGATCTCGTCGAGGTGTTCGGGGACGAAGGAGAAGATCTGCCGGAACGCCGCGGTCTTCAAGGGGAGGGATTCGACGACGACGCCGTCGAAGTCGAGGATGAGGGTGGCGAGGGAGTGCGTAGGTGTTGTATTGCCTGTTTTCATGGTATCAGATCCAGCTCAGTCATTGTTTACTGACACTCCGTGATCGAGTTTTGGTGTTCGTCATGTTTTCTACAGTCATCTTGCCGCTCTGTTGCAGGATGGTTGTTACGTTCTTTGAAGTATTGAGATGATTGGTTTGTTTGTCTGTCTGTCTCTGCATCGTCGCTCAGTTTGAGAGCATAAACAATCTGCGCGCCAAATAATGATGGCCATATATTACCCAAGTCGATACCAAATGGGCAAAAGGATGCTGAAACCCGGTGATTGCAGACTGAAAATCCAAGGTACTTGCACCAATAGAGAAAATCAGTGTGAGTCCAGAACCGGATGTGCTCTTTTACATGAACTTGAATCATAACCAAAGGAGCTTTCCCAAAAAGAAGCCGCAACCGATGAATAAAGAATCCCATGTTGGGAATTGAGACAAACAAAGATTTGTTGAAGTGTCTCTTGCATGCTTGAATTAGATCCTCAGGATTCTGGACGTGTTCTAAGACTTCAGTGATAATAATATAGTCAAATGATCGATTTTCTAAGAATTTTTGAAAATCACTTGACAATACATCCATTTGATATGCGCTATAGCCACGCTCTTGTGTGTGTTTGACCGCTTTTTCTGAGATATCTACGCCTATCAGTTTTGGTAACGTCTCAGATCTTCT
>DAQY01000070.1 GCA_002503105.1 Methanomicrobiaceae archaeon UBA206 | reverse complement strand
GGGGGCGCGTCGGCTCCCCGGCACGGCCCTAGATCCTCAGCGGTATCCCGAGAAGGTGCAGGATCACGACGAGAACCACGCCGAACACGCCCCCGATGGCGCTGATCAGGACGGTGATCAGGTTGATCGGAATGTCGGGGCGGCCCAGGAGCCCCATCAGGTTGAGGGCGTTGATGAGGGCGAGCAGAATCACGCCGACGATCGCATTGATCACGAGGCCGATCACGCTCCGCATGATCCGGAAGAGCAGGACGGCGATGACGACGACCAGGAGAAGGGTCAGGAGCCCTGCGAGGACGCTCATATGATCGGCAGGGGCACGCCGGGTATTGAACCTTGCGGAGTGGACGGAGCCGGCCGGGACGTGCCGCAGAAAACGGCACGCCCCTCACATGAAGTCCGCGAGGCCCATCTGCTGCCCGTGCGGCTGCCCGAACGTGGACTCGATCTGCATGGAGAGCACCTCCACCCGCTGCCGGGTGTACTCCGAGATCCGGTAGGTCTCGCAGATGGTGCGGGACATCTCCAGGTACTTCTTCACCGACCCCTCGTGCACCGTCGCGATCACGTTCCCGCCGCAGCGGGTGCACTTCCCGGCAAGCGGTATCCGGCGGTACTTCGCGTTGCACTTCGTGCACCGGACCCTCTGCTTGGAGAAGGCGTTCAGGTTCCCCTGGAGATCGCGGATGAAGTGGGTGTTCAGCACCCGCTCCGCCACGTCGTCGGCGTCCACTGCCCGGATCATCCTGGCGAGCGCGAGCTCCGCCTCCAGCTTCTCGAGCATCGTCTCGAGTCTGGTGTAGGTGGACTCCAGCGGCCCCGCCGAGATGTCGGTGGTCTGGTGGGTGAAGAGGAACCCCTCGAACTGGGCGGGAGTGCCCAGGCGCCGCCCGACGTTGTCGACGAGCCCGTCCAGATCCTTCGGGTGCGCAGAGGCGAGCGCAGCGAGGTAGAGTTCGAGCGGGTAGCGGTCGCAGACGTCCACGTTGTGGCTCTCCCTGTCGATCTCCGCCGGATCGATCCGGGTGGTGAGCACGAGCGGCGCGTCCATGGTTCCGCCCCGCGTTTCAGGGAGGTAGGAGCGCGAGAAGTTGATGAGGCCGTCAAGAAGCAGCATGACGCAGTCCTCGTCGCCGTCGCACTGGCCGCAGAAGATGCCGTTCGCCGCCAGGGTATGGTTGTCGGCGACCGTGACGCAGTAGACGCGATCGTCCAGCGTCTTGACGATCTCACGCCCGACGATCTCGTCGCTGACCACCAGCCCGCCCTCAAGGGTCGGCACGTGATCGCCGACCCGCACCTCCATCGCCATGATCTTGCGGAGATAGCCCGTGTCCCAGACCAGCATCGCGTGCTCGGGCGTGACGGTGAGGGTCCTGCCCCGCCTGGTCGAGAAGCGGATCAGGTGTTCCGGCGCCCGGTGGACCGAGACCGATGTGACCTTCTTCATGGCGATGCGCCCCTGTGTATCGACGCTCTGGACGAAGAACGGCTGCCGGGGATCCGAGTAGTACGTGCCCACACGATCGAGTCCGGGCCTGCTGACGTCGAAGTTCTCCACGACGAACTGGCGGATGGGCAGGGCCGTCCACTCTCTCCCGTCGAAGACGTGGATCTCGGTGTCGCTCTGGAAGCAGTTCCGCCGCTTCGCCGCGTGGAAGAAGGGGTGCCCGTAGCCCACGCCCGCCTTCGAAAACCCGATCAGCCGGGCGAGCACGCCCGCACTCGTGTGCGGGGCAAGCCCGATCACCAGGTGCCCGACGAGGTCGTTCCGCTCCGCCGCCCGGTAGAAGGGGGGGAGCCCGTAGACCCTCTCCAGCAGTTCGTCGACGAACTGCGCCACCCGGACCATCCACTCCGCGCATCCCTCGGAGACCAGGATATCCTGGTGCCGCAGCTCCAGCACCTGGGTCGGATCAACGAGCTCGTTCCCCTCGATGTCCCGCGTATAGCCGAGCTCCCGGAGCTTCTCGACCGGGACGCCGATCTCGTCCGGCCTGAAATGGGTGAGCGGCAGATCGATCATATCGTAGCGGACGGTGCCGTCCTTGAAGACGTAGAGACCGTTCTGCGCCCGGAGGATCCCCTTCTCGATCGGCTCCACGGCCCGCTCCCGGGAGATCAGACCCTTCACGCCCTTCAGGAGCGGCACGCCGTTCTCTCTCAGGCCCAGACGATCGAGGGCTGCGGCGTACTCCGCCTTGATGTTCAGCGTCAGCCTCTGCAGGCAGACGGTCGCCACGTTGCAGCCCGGGCAGCGCTCCCTGTTCGTCTCCCGCCCGCATCGGGGGCAGCGGTAGACGGGCGCCGTGTGCCTGCCGCAATCGCAGCGGTTTTTGTAGGTGCGGGCGCCGCAGGCGGTGCACCGCCGCTCTCCCACCTCCACCTCGATGAGCCCGCCGTCCGCGTTCGAGCGAGGCTTTGCGGCGCAGGCCTCCTGGAACGAACGCCGGGAGCCTCCTGCATCCCCGAGGGGGAAGAGGGAGTGCGGCGGGGGGCGCATCTCCCGCGGCTTCGACTTGCCCGGCCTGCCCATCCGCGCGCCGATGCGTGTGCCGGCCCGGGAGCGGATCTTCATGCCCGAGAGGTGCATCACGAGTCTGAGGGGATCGTCCATGGGGGCGTCCTCCCACTGCGGCCGCTTTGCACGCTGCAGCGTCAGGCCCAGGCATGCGAGCAGCACCAGGTACTCCTGGAGAACGATCCGGTCCCCGGCGACCCGATGGGGAACCAGGAGCTCCTCGAGGATGGCCTTGACCTCCGGATCGTTCGGCACCGTGAGGACACCGTCTTCGACGGCCCCCGACGTGCTGATCCGGTCGGCGAGGAGCGCGATCTCGGCAGGCGACACGTCGTCCCAGAGGTAGGTGTAGTCCGGGTGGAGATAGCCCCCCCCCAGCGCGAACTCGATCGCCTCGAGCTCGCTCTCCGGGTGCCGCGGCCCACCCTCCTGCAGCCACCACTCCTCGCAGTAGGCGGGGGGTATCAGGGGATGGTGGTTCTCCAGAAACTCTCCGTAGCCGATCAGGATCTCGCCGACGTCCAGGATCTCCTCGACCTGGTCCGAAAGTCTGCGCGCGACCTCCGCGTCGTCCACCCGCAGCACCTCGCCGCTCCGGAGTTTTACGGTCGGACCCTGGATGGAATCCACGGGAGCGACGCCCACCGCCTTCCCTGGCCGCTCGATCTTCATCTGGGTGCCGACGGCGAGGAAGCCGCCGAGGAGGTGCATGGTCGCGGGGTTCAGGCCGGCGGCGGCGAACCCGGTGTTCCGGGACCTGCCGAGCCTGAGCCGAAAACCTCCCTTCCGCATGGGGTACGAGAAGACCGGGCGCCCGCCGATGAGGTCGCGGAGGTAGTTGTCTTTCGGCCTGATGGAAGCTCCAGCATCATCGTCGCCGCCGTTTCCCGGGGAGGCGCCCCCGATCACCTCTTCCAGCCAGTCCCACCCCTCCATCTTCATCGCTCGGACATGCTTCAGGATCTTCGGCGCCTTGAGCGCCAGACCCTCGGCGACGACCAGCGCCATGCCGCCGCGCACGGCGTTGGTCTCCACCCGCTCAAGGTTCCGGTAGCCGCTCACCTCCTGCTGCTCCGTCGGCTCGCCGTCGATGCAGATCGGGCAGTTGTTGATGATCAGGCGGAGCTCGCGCTCGCTGGGGAGGTACTGGAGGCTCATGATGGAGTTGTACTGACGGATCTCCTCGATGTACCGCTCCACCTCTTCCGCCCTCGGGACGTAGCGGCCGATCCCGAGCGCTCTGCGGACGTAGTCGGCCACCAGCACCGAAAGCGCCTGTGCCGTCCCGCCTGCGCTACGGATCGGCCCGGCGTAGTAGACCCTGACGTACTCTGTCCCGTCGTCGTTCCTGCCCAGTCCCACCCTGGCGATCCCTTCGGTGGGGGCGGCCACCACGCCCTCCGTGAGGAGCGCCATGGCCGCCCTGATGGCGTGGTCCAGAACCTCTTCCGGGGTGCTCTCGCCGAACCGGCGCCGGACGAAATCGTCGCCGATGGCGAGCGCCACCTCTTCGCGCGACATCTGCGTCTCCAGCTCCCGGAGGCGCGCGGCGATTCCGCGATACCCCAGCAGCGCCTCGACGCGGTCCGCAAGATCGCTTGCCACCGAGATCTCGATCTCCTGTGCGGGATCGATGCCGCGGGATCGCGCCGCAGCCGCAACGTCCATGGCGGACTTCAGGTCGGCCAGCAGCCGTTCAAAGTATGCCGCAGTGGCGGGCGAGATCTCCATGCCTGATGATAGGCGCTGATGCCATTAAGAGTATTGTTCATCGCATCGGTCGGCGTCTCCGGTGCGGAGAGACCGGGGCGTCGTCCCCCGGACCGTTCACCGCGCAACAGGGGTGCTGTCGCCCTGTCCCGAAATGCGGATGAGCTTCTCCCGGATCCCCTCCGGCGGAAGGACGAAGTCGACCTTGCCCGTCTCGAAGGCGGCTCTCGGCATCTCGTGGATGATGCAGGTCTTCAGGCTCTGGGCGATGGTGATGCCGCCGAGGCTCTTGATATGTCGGATGCCCTCCGCACCGTCCCTTCCCATGCCGGTGAGCACGACCCCGACGATGGTGTCGCCGGGCCTCTTCACCGTCGACTTCATCGCCACATCGATGGAGGGCTTCACGAACTGCACCCGCTCGTCGTCGAAGAGGCGGATGGTGCGGTTGTCCACGATGCTCAGGTGCCGTTCGCTCGGTGCGACGTAGATCGTCCCGTGCCGGAGTGGTTCGCCGTCTTTGGCCAGCTTGACGTCCATCTGGCAGGTTGCGCCGAGCCGGTCGCTGAGCGCCCTGTTGATGTGGGACGGCATGTGCTGAACGATGATGATGGCGGCGTTGACGGATGGAAACCGGGAGAAGATCCCCTCGAGCGTGCGGGGCCCGCCGGTCGAGGAGCCGATGAGCACAACCGTCCGTGCGTCGTTCCCGCTCATGCTCTCACGAAAGGTACTGGAGGTAGTCCATCACGACCGCAACGAGTTCGTCGGGATCGAACGGTTTCGTGATATAGTCGATGACGTGCTCCTTCAGGTAGTCCAGTTCCGTGTCGGGCACGTCCTTTGCCGTCAGCATGGCGATGACGTTCCCTTCCACGAGATCGAGGTCGATCATCTCCCGGATGGTCTCCCAGCCGTCCCTGCGCGGCATCATAATGTCCATCAGGATGACGCCGCGGAACCCTTTTTTGAGTTCCTGGATGCATTCGTCTCCGCTCCCGGCGGTCACGACGTCAACGCCCTCGGGCTCGAAGAGCTCCCGTATCACCTCGAGGATATGCCGATCGTCGTCCACGATCATGACTCTTCCCTGACCTCTCCCCGTCACAGGACGCTCCTCCTGCATCCTCTCCGTCTGATCTCTCTTCTTCCCCGTATAAATGTGTGCACCCTTCATATCCCGCCGGACGCCTTCAGCGTGAAGAGGATCGTCGACCCCTCCCCGGGCCCGGCGCTTTCCGCCCAGATCTCTCCCCCGTGCCGTTCGACGATCCGCTTGCAGATGGCGAGCCCGAGGCCGGACGAATCGAGGTCGTGCCGGGAGGGATCCGCTTTGTAGAATTCGTTGAAGACCTGGTCCAGCTGCTCCGCCGTCATGCCCACACCGGAGTCCCTGACCGAGACGGTGACCGTATCTCTCTCCCTCTCTGCATCGACGACGATGGTGCCGCCCCCCTCCCGGGTATACTTGACGGCGTTCGTGATGAGGTTGTCAAAGATCTCGGCGAGAAGAACTCTGTCCGCCTGCACCACGATCCTTTCGGGGACTCTGTTCTCGATCGCGATGGCGCGCTCTTTCAGCATGTAGGCGTAGTTCTGGATGAGGTGGTCGACTTCGCTGCGGAGCGGCACGTTCTCGAGTTCGAGCTCGAAATACAGCGAATTCAGACGCGCCAGCTTCAGGGTCTTGGTGACCAGATCCTTCATGTACGTGACGTTGCGCTGGACGATGTCGAGGAGCTTCTTCTGCTTCGGATCCTGCTCCTGCTTCACGATCCGGGGAAGGAGTGCCACCAGCGGTGTCAGGGGCGTCTTGAGGTCGTGGCCGAGCTGCGAGATGAACTCATCCTTCTGTTTCAGGAGCTTCTCGACGTCGGCGGTCCGCTCCCTGACCATGGCGTCCAGATCCTCGTTGACGACGAAGAGCTGCCGCCGCAGCACGTCCAGCTCCTGGTTCTTCATCTGGAGGTTCCGTGCGTAGACTTTGAGCGCCTCCTCGGCCTGCTTCCGCTGGGTGACATCGATGCCCAGCTGCAGCATCAGGTGCGTTCCGTCGACGTCGGTGAAGGGGTAGGCGAACGTGTCGTAGGTCCTGCCGTCGAGGTGCTCCCACTCCCAGTGCTGCGGGCTCTGCAGATCGAACACCAAGAACCCCCGGCATGGGCTGCACGGCACCCGGTAGCCGTGCAGCACCTCATAACAGTGCCTGCCGTCGGGATCGCCGAAGATCTGCCTGAACGTCCGGTTGGCGAACCGGATGGTGTGGTCGGGCGTCAGCAGCGCAACGTACGCAGGAAGCGCGTTGAGAACTGAGATGAGCCGCTTTCGTTCCGCGATCGACTCCGCCTCCGCGTTCTTGGCCAGCGTGATGTCGAAGATCTGGCACGAGATGAACGAATCGTTCAGACACCTCCCGGCGAGGTACAGCCAGTGCACCTCCCCGTTCCGGCCGTGGAACCGCGTTTCGGTCTCGGTGTACCCGCCGGTGCTGGCGATGCGCGCGAAGAACTCCTTCCGGTCATCGGAATACGGCCATATTCGGGAGACAGGCAGGTCCTGCAACTCATCGCCGCTGTATCCCAGGATGGCACAGAACTTCTCGTTCGCGCCGGCAATCGTGAAGTTGCTGCGCCGCACCAGGAACGCCCCGAAGGGAATCCGGTCGATCGCCTCCCGGTCCCGTATCTGCTGCTCCTGAACGGAGTACCCCACCACCGAGACCAGCGACGCAAGAGCGATCATGGCGACGAACGGGAGCAGCGCGGGGACGATCTGGGTCATGTCGGGATATGCACGGAGCGATGCGATGCCCAGGTACCCGATACCCAGCGCCGCGGAGAAGGCGATCCCCCACTGGTGGTAGCAGTACGCGGCCAGGATGGCCGGAATGAAGAGGAGATACCAGAGGAAGGCGCTGGTCCCCGGATACTCGATCACCAGGGCGGCGAGGAGCGCCACGCCTGAGGCGCCCGCGATCAGGCCCGCCCTGGAAAGCCGTTCAGGAACCTTCATGCGTCATCATCGGTCTCTGTCCGCTCCCGACTCTCTCTTCAGCGCGTCGGCCAGGGGCTCTGCTCCTGCCTCACCCATCTTCCAGAGCAGCAGTGCGGCGCAGGACTGCAGCTTCGGGTCCGGGTGCTTCAGCATCGCGAGCAGGGGTTCCACCGCCGGTCTGCCGATCCTGCAGAGCGCCATGGCGGCGAACGGGCGGAGTTCCTCATCCCCAGCGGCGATCACCCCGATGAGCGGCTCCACCGCGGCAGATTCCATCTCACCCAGGGCTGCGGCGGCGTAGCGCCTGAAGTCGATTCCCTCCTCCCGCATCGCCCGGAGGAGCGGCTGGACGGCGGGCTCGCCAATCCGCACCAGCGCCCGTGCCGCGTACCACCTGACGTCGTTGTTCCCTTCCCGCATCGCCGAAACAAGCGGCTCCACCGCAGCGTCTCCCATGGCACCCAGCTCCTGCGTTGCCGCCCGGCGGGCCTCCGTCGGACCTGATTTAAGGGCCGCGATCAGGCTCTCGATCCGTTCTTCCTCTGACATCCTGCTCACTCTCCGATCCGTTGTCCCTATACCTCCCTGATTCGCCGCAGCGCTTCCCGCGCGGCCTGCTTCACATCCGTATGCTCGTCATTGAGCGCTTCGATCAGGGCATCGACCGCACCGGGGTCCCCGACCTCTCCGAGCGCCAGCGCCGCCCCCGCACGAACCCGGCAGTCCTCATCGTTCATGGCGCGTTTCAGCGGCTGGACGGCAGGCCTTCCGATTCCGCCGAGCGTCTCGGCAATCGTCAGGCGGGTTTTGGGGTCGCTCTTCCCGAACGCGCCGATCAGGTGGGATATCGCGGGCTCGCCGATCTCTTCGAGCGCTCCCGTCGCCCTGTTCTGCACGTGACTGTCCGGATCGCCCAGCGCGGCGACGAGCGCTTCGATGACACGATCTCCCCCGATACTGCCCAGCGCCAGCGCCGCTCCCCAGCGGACGCGCTCGTCGCCCTCGTGCAGAGCCAGGACCAGGGTTTCCCGTGCAGGCTCACCGATCCTCCCGAGCGCCAGCGCCGCCCTGCTCCGGACATACGTATCCTCGTCCCGCAGCGCCTCCATCAGCGGGCCGATCGCCCGCGGGTCTCCGATATCCCCCAGTGCGACCGCGGCCATCCACCGCACGTCCACATCCTCGTCGTGCAGCGCCCTGATCAGGGGCTCGACTGCGGGCCGCCCCAGTCTCCCGAGCGCCTCCGCCGCTCTCCACCGCACTCCGCTCTCCCCGTCCTTCAGGAGCGCGGTGAGGGGTTCGACCGCGCGGGCATCTCCGCGCTTTCCCAGCGCTTCTGCAGCCTGGTAGCGCACATCAGGGTTCCTGCTGGAGAGAGCGGCGATGAGGCGCCCGACGTCCCGCTTCCTCTGCAGAGCGCCGGTGAAGGAACGCCCCACCTCCAGGTGCCGCCGCACCGTCCGCTCCCCTTCGGGACGTCCCGGAAGGAGATCGCGGGGCCTCCGTTCGATCCGCTCGAAGATGTATCCCAGGATATACGCCACGGCGGCGAACATGGCGGCACGTATGATGACGTCCGGTCCGGGGGGTCCGGCACCGACGTACTCGACGAGGATATGCGTGCCGGCGAGGAACACGCCGATGTACACCGCTCTCCGGTGGTACCAGAACGCCGCCAGGATGAGCAGCGGATAGAAGAAGTGCGTGTACACGATGGCGATGCCGAAGGAGAAGTGCACCACCAGTTCCAGGAGAATCGAGAGCCCCGTGACCAGGGCGATGACGAGGAACCTGAATCTGGCGGATGTTCTCCGCCCGGAGAGTCCGATCTTCATTTATATGTTGGTATCTATGGGCGATTGCATTTATAGCATTTGTGCGGACCGCACGCCCGAAAATCCTGCGGTATTCCGTGCCCGGTCCGGACGCGTGCGGACGGGAGATGCCGCCGGCCATACTAATCGGATCCGCCTTCCCTGATACTTTTTTATATCGGCAGGGGCGAATCTGAACCAGTATGCGAGTGCCGTACCTATCCCAGAAGACGCGGTTTCCCGCAGAATCCCTGCAGGTCCGGCGCACAGTCCTGTCCCGGAGGGAGAGGCCTGCCTGAGTGGTGCACGCTCTCGCCAGAGGAGGTTCTGGAGGAGCTGCAGACCGATCCGGGCGGCCTCTCTGAGGTGGAGGCACGGCAGAGGCTTGAGCGGTACGGTAAGAACGTTCTCATGGCGGAGAGACGGGAGACGCCGCTTCAGGTCTTCCTCAGGCAGTTTAAGAGCGTCCTCATCGCCATCCTGATCGCTGCGGCGGTCGTCTCGTTCTTCGTCGGCGAGGTGGAGGATACCGCTGCCATCGCCATCATCGTCGTCCTCAACGCCGTTCTGGGCTTTTCCCAGGAATGGCAGGCTGAAAGGGCGATCGAAGCCCTGAAGAAGATGCTCGTCCTGCAGACCACCGTGGTCCGGGACGGCCGGGAGCGGGAGGTGGAGGCGTCCGATATCGTACCGGGAGACGTCGTCGTTCTGGATATGGGGGAACGGGTGCCTGCCGATGTCTACGTCATCGAGGCGACGACGCTGCAGATGGACGAGGCTTCCCTGACCGGGGAGTCCACCCCGGTGGAGAAGTTCCCCGGGCGGCTCTCGCCGGACACCTGCGTTGCGGAGCGGAGCAACATGGCGTTCATGGGGACCACGGTGGTGAACGGCAGGGGCAGGGGCGTCGTCGTCTCCACCGGCATGAACACCGAGTTCGGAAAGATCGCGGGGCTCTCCCAGCGGGTTACCGCGGAATCGACACCGCTATCGCGGCAGATGGATGAACTTGGCCGTGATATCGGCCTGATCGCGCTGGCTGTCGCCGCTCTCGCGGTCGTCCTCGGCATCGCCCAGCAGCGCGGGCTGCTGGAGATGTTCCTGGTCGGAGTTTCGCTTGCCGTCGCCGTGATTCCCGAGGGGCTTCCTGCGGTCGTGACGCTCACGCTCGCCATCGGCATCAAGAGCATGATGCACAGAAACTGCCTGATACGGCACCTTCCGGCGTCGGAGACGCTCGGTGCGGTCTCGGTGATCTGCACGGACAAGACCGGTACCCTCACCCGGAACGAGATGACCACGGTCCGCATCCGGACGCCCGACCGCGATGTGGTGGTGACCGGCACCGGGTACCGTCCGGAGGGGGAGTTCCTGCTGGACGGCACCTCGGTGAACCCGTTGCAGTACCGGGATCTGCGCATGTTCCTCCGCACGTCGCTGCTCTGCAACCATGCCGCGCTCGCCGCCGACCGGGAGGGCGAGTGGAGGATTTCCGGCACGCCCACCGAGGGCGCCCTGGTGGTTGCGGCGCGGAAGGCGGGGCTCTCCCGTGAAGGCGCTCCGCCTGCGGTCAAAGAGTTCTCCTTCAACTCCCTGCGGAAGCGGATGACGATCATCTATCGGGAGGACGACGGCGATGTCGCCTACGTAAAGGGTGCGCCGGAGATCATCCTCGGCCGGTCGTCTCACTACCTGCACGACGGGTTGCCCCTCCCCCTCACCGGCGAAGTCCGCGACGAACTCCGCAGGGAGTTCGAGGAGTACGCCGCCGCCGGCCTCCGGGTGCTTGCGGCGGCGTACCGCCCGCTCCCCGACGATCTGGAGCGGACGGCGGATGCGGTGGAGAACGATCTCATATTCGTCGGCTTTGCCGGCATCCTCGATCCCCCGCGGCCCGAAGCGGCGGATGCGCTCCGCCTCTGCCGGACCGCCGGCATCGACGTGATCATGATCACGGGAGACAACCCGCTGACCGCGTATTCGGTGGCCCGTCAGCTCGATATGAGCAGCGAGGGCGCCCTGACCGGGGCGGACCTTGAGGCGATGGACGACGACGAGCTGGCCCGGAGGCTCGAGAGCACCAAGGTTATCTCCCGCGTCACGGCGGAGCATAAACTCCGGGTGATCAACGTGCTCTCGCAGGGGGGCAACGTCATCGCGATGACGGGAGACGGCGTCAACGATGCGCCGGCGCTGAAGAAGGCGAACATCGGCATCGCCATGGGTATCAAGGGTACGGACGTGGCCAAGGAGTCCAGCGACATGGTGCTGGTGGACGACAACTTCGCCAGCATCGTCGCCGGCGTGGAGGAGGGGAGGCGCGAGTACGACAACATCTCCAAGTTCACTCGCTACCTCCTCTCGTCCAACGTCGGCGAGATCGTCGCCATCGTCGGAGCGCTCCTCCTGAACCTGCCGCTCATTCTCCTCCCCGTCCAGATCCTCTGGATCAACCTGCTCACCGACGGGCTCTCCGCGCTGGCGCTCGGTCTGGAGCCCGCCGAGCGGGACGTCATGCAGAAACAGCCGCGCGACCCGGGTGAATCGATCCTGACCCGAAACGCGCTGCTCATCATCCTCATCCTCGGCATCTGGCTCGGGCTCCTCACGATCTACGCCTTCTTCGGGGTCTTTGAGATCAACCTGGATCGGGCGCGGACGCTGGCGTTCACCGGCCTCATCGTCTTCGAGCTCTTCAACGTGCTGAACTTCAGGTCGTTCCGCTTCCCCCTGTACCGTATCGGACTGCTGTCCAACCCGTATCTCCTCCTGGCGATCGCGGGGAGCTTCGCCATCCAGGCGCTCGCCGTCTACCACCCGCTCTTCCAGGCGTTCCTGGGCACCGCGCCCCTGACAGCCGGAGACTGGGGGCTGATCCTCCTACTCGGCCTGCCGGTGCTCGTCGTCGGAGAAGTGTACAAGATCCTGCGGTCCCGCACGGCAGGCGGAGCGCCCGCACCCGCCCCGGCGTGAGGAAACGCTCTCCGGCATCGCCCGGTCTCGGCGCCGTCGGCGGGGTACTGCGGCATACGGGCATCAGTACGGCCGCACGTCGGCCGGAGCGATCCGGCTATCGGGGCGGCGGTCGGGTGTTCAGGCTCCCTTTCGTCGCCCCCACCTCCCTGAGCCTTCCGACTACCCACCGATACGCGGTGTCGGCGGCCTCCCGGACGGAGGCGCTGGGGTCTGCGGACCTGAGCCGGTCAAGGGGTTCCTTTGCCTTCGGATCGCCGATTGCGCCGAGCGAGAGCGCCGCCTGCATCCTGATACGTTCATTCTCGTCGTTCAGCGCCGCAATCAGCCCGTCCAGGTCCCGATTGTCCCGCATGGCGTCGATGTCGTCTCGTGAGATCATCTGACATGCCTCCTGCCGTCTGGTTCGGCGGAGCGGATGCTCATGTGTGGCTGTATATAAGGGTTGCCGGAGCGGTCCCTCGGCGATCCCACCGGAAGTATTCTTGCTGTTCAGCAGCAACGACATAACAGTCGAACCACCCTACCCGTCACACCAGGGGGGTGCGGGATCGCTTCCGGAGGTGTCGGATTGATGCGAGGGCTCTCCATACTTGTTGGTCTTGCGTTCCTGACAGCGTTGATGGCCGGATGTCTGGCTGCCCCGAAGCAGGGGCCGACGGCGGACGAGATCGCAGCCCGGTTCGTCGAGAAGCAGAACCATGTCGAGGACTACTCGGCGACCGTGCTGGAGGCGCCGGCCGGGAGTGCACACCCGGCACGGAGCACCGTGCAGGCCAAGAGGCCCTGCAGCTACCGCTTCGTGCACTTCGCCTCCACGGGGTCGCCCGAACGGATCGAGATCTTCAACGGAACCGTGCTGTGGCGCTACTACCCGGAGTCGAAGGCCACGGAGGACGTCACCGAACCGGCATCGCTCTGCAGCACCCTCCGGCGGGAGGACTACCAGCTGGCCGTTGCGCGGATCGTGGAAGAGAACGGGATCGCGTATAGAGGCACCGGCGGTGCCGGGGGCAGCACGACCTACGTGATCGAGGCATCGCCCGACGATCCGCTCCGGTACGTCTCCCGGAACTTTTCGCGGATGCGTGCATGGATCGACAGGGACACCTGGATGGTGGATCGCGTGGAGCTCTACAACGATGGCGGCGTCTGCATCTTCACGGTCGAGTACCGCAATGTGGCGGTCAATACCGGCATCTCCGACCGCGTGTTCACCTTCGAGCCTCCTGAAGACGCGACGGTCCTGCCGCCGCTCATCCCCCTGACCTTCCCTCCCGGTTAATTCGACGAGCACTGTATCTGATCGGCACGGGAGATCCTGCTCGGGGCTCGAAAAGACGCCGATGCCGACGCCATTGCAGGAGACCGGGTAGCGGAAAGCAGGATCTCCTGCTCTTCATCTCGCGTTCATCCTGGCCGCTCGCCGTCAGCAGCGTCGCCCCATCCTCCGCTGCGATGACGGGCTCTCTGCCCTCTACGGCATGCTGCTCTGCATCATGCCGATGATTCCTGCGATCCCCTCGTGACCTCCGCAGCGGCAGCGATCACGGAGTCGTGCCGGGCGTTCCCGATGGACCGGGCGAAGAGGGGAAACGGGGTGATGATCCGGCGGGCGTGCAGCGATGGGCAGAGGGTGAGGATCGGGAGGAAACGTGCCGGAGCAGCCAGGAAAAGAGCATGGCGGGGAGGGCTATCGTGACGAGCATGATGATGAGGAGCATCTCATAGATCCTCGCCTCTTCCGATTGCCCCGCCGTCGGAATACTGCTGGAGCATGCCAAAAGGGCCCGCAACGCCGTGGTCGGAAGAAGCACTCCGGATCAGGCAGAGGGGCGGAGTCCCGTGGTTACGACCCTCTCCGCACCGACCGCCCCGCCTCCAGCCGGTCCGCGACCTGCGCCTGCGCCACCGAGGCGGCCCGCCGGACGGCCACGCTTTCGTCGTAGAACTTCGCGTCCTCCAGCGGCGCAAGCGCCCGCTCGTCGCCGACCATCCCGAGCGCCTCCGCCGCCGCGACCCTCACCATCTCGTCGGCGTCCGTCAGCGCCTGCACGAGCCCGTTCACATCTCTGATCCGCCGCATGGCGGTGACGTCCGCTCTTCGCACGAATATCCTCCCGGGTATCGGATGGATGCGTGGTATGGCCGCCGCGATAATGAAGGTTGCTGATCGCGGTGCAGGGGGATTCTGAATCCCGAACACGGTCCAGAGTGGGCGAGCAGGGCCTGCATGGCGGAGTTCTGCTGACGGGCGGCGCACGCAGGGGCGCTCTTGCCATAGAACTTCAGCCGCTCGAGCGGCACCAGTGCCCGCTCGCCTCCGCCCGCACGTGCCCGTCGTCGCAGAGCGCCTCGATCAGGCTATCGATTTCCCGGTCCGCTTCATGGCGGTCATGTCCGATGGCCGCATATCGGGTAACGTCTCAGATCTTC
>DAQY01000087.1 GCA_002503105.1 Methanomicrobiaceae archaeon UBA206 | reverse complement strand
CAAGAGGGTTTCAACAGAGCCGTTCTCCCTAGAGCCCCGGACGCAATCCATCTCTTGAAGAGACGAATGTCAGACGCAATCAGTGTCTGGCATTCGTCAACGGGGCTGTATGTCCGGAGAGAAGACGAGGTTGAAGGGATGCCGGGACAACCATCCGGCAGTGGACCAGGATCCGAATCGCCCCAGAGAGGTAAGTGCGAGCGGCAGCGGGCTCGAGAAGACCGCTAAGGTCTTCGAAGTCCCCCCTCCCATATGAGAGGTGCCCGGAATTTCGGGACGACTCCACCCTTTTGAGGCGTAAAGAATGCGATCACCACCTGATCCCGGGGGCCGTGGAGGAGATCTCCCTTTCGCGCCTGTCGGTGCTTTGATGCCGCTCCTGCGGAAGCGGCGAACCCCCTCCCTTGCAACCCCTTCGTGCGGCGATCGGTCACCTCGGTCCCCGGGATGCCTGTGTGCGTCACAGTGGACACGGAGCATGGCGGACAAAAACCGTCAATCACCGGCACGAGATCTTCTACAAAGCCGATAGCAGTACTCGATCCGGACGCATTGGAGGGCACCGCACGGCGTCGGGAGATCTCCGTGCCAGCTGCACCTCACGATGAGACACGATCCCCGACACTCGCTCCCGAAGATAGCGGTCGCCGGCACTCCCCGCCTCTAGACCCGGGCAGGTCAGGGAAGCAAAAACCCCGGAAGAGCGCCGTGAGACAACAAGGTCTTCCACAGAGCCCTACCAGCGGTATTATATAGCCTCAGGTATGAGTTACCTATAACCGACAGACCGCAGCGTTTAGATGCGGTCGTTCCGGTCTATGAGAGGTGATGGAAATGGTTGCACTGAACGAGGATATGAAAGCGATCTTCGGAAAGACGAAGATATTCGCCGTGGCAACAGCCTCGAAGGACGGTGTGCCGAACGTCGTGCCGATGGCATGGGTTCGGCTGGCGGACGATGAGACGGTCTGGATCATGGACAACTTCATGGTCAAGAGTCTCGCCAACCTGAAGGAGAACCCCAGGATCGCCATGTACTTCTGGGATCAGGACACCAAGCGGTGCTTCCAGATCAAGGGATCGGCAGAGATACAGACATCGGGCGAGGCCTTCGAGACGTTCCGCAGCCAGGTCAAGGCAAAGAGCGAAGCGTATCCGGCAAAATCCCTCGTCGTTATGAAGATCACCGACGTCTTCGAGTGCACGCCGGGAAAAGAGGCGGGCAGGAAGGTGCTGTGAGCATCCCCTCACTGCTTTTTCAGGCTCTTCAACAGGCGTGCCTGCAGCCCGTAGTAGTTCGAGAATCCCACCGCATGGCTCTGGTCGAGGGCGCAGCTGTCGAATGAAACGAGGTCGTCCGAGTACAGACCGGAGAGGGAGCTGCGGCCCAGCACTCGCACGCTGCCCTTATACAGCCCGACGTCCACCGTTCCGGAGACGCGCTCCTGTGTTGTGTTGATGAAGGCGTTCAGCGCGTGGAAGAGCGGTTCGTGCACCAGACCCATGTACCCGAGTTCCGACCACCGCTCGTCGACGATACGTTTGAACGCGAGCTCGTGGCGCGTCAGGACGAGGTGTTCGAGGTCGCGGTGCGCCGCGAGGAGCACGGTCGCCGCCGGGTGCTCGTAGATCTCCCGCGCCTTGAGGCCCAGAATCCTGTCCTCGATCATGTCGTTTCGGCCCACGCCATTCCTGCCTCCGATCAGGTTGAGGCGTCTGATCAGGGTGAGGCCGGAGAGCATCTCGCCGTTGAGGGCAACCGGGACCCCCTTCTCGAACTCGATCTCCACGCATTCCACGGTGTCAGGAGCATCCTCGGGCGCCACCGTCCAGGCGTAGATGTCTTCCGGCGGGTGATGGGCAGGATTCTCGAGCATGCCGCCCTCGATGCTCCTGGTCCAGCAGTTCTCATCGATACTGTAGGGCCTGTCCTTCGCCACGCTCACGGGGATGTCGTGCTCTTCTGCGTACCGGATCTCCCACTCACGGGTCAGGTTCATCTCCCGCATGGGGGCCACGATCTCGTAGCCGGCAGCTCTGAAGATGAAGTCGAACCGGAGCTGGTCGTTTCCTTTGCCGGTACAGCCGTGGGCGATTGCCCCTGCGCCCTCCTTCTCCGCGACCCTGACGATCTCTTCGGCGATCAGCGGGCGTGCCAGTGCCGTTCCCATCGGATAGCCTTCGTACGACCCGTTGGCCTTGATCGAGGGAACGATGTAGTCTGAAACGAACACCTCCTTCACGTCGATGGTGTAGTGGCGGTCTGCAAGCATCCGCCCCATCTCTGTCGCCCGCTGCACCTCCCCTTCGGGCTGACCCACGTCGACCGCCACGGTGACGACCTCGTCGAAGCCGTAGTGCTCCCGCAACAGGGGAACGCAGATGGAGGTGTCGAGACCTCCGGAAAATGCAAGTACGACTTTATCCTTTTCCATTTTCCAAACTCCCGCGTCACGCTGGATGTATTGTCTGTAGCAGAGCGATACAGCCCACAGTAGTATGATCTTTCTTCCAATAAATGAATGGTATTGTGAGCGGCTTTGCAGAAGACCTCGTGCCGGTGATCGACAGTTTTTTTTTTAACCGTCATGCCCCGTGTTCACGCCGGCGCGGCCGATTGCCACGCGGGGAGACGTTCAAGAACCGGGCTTGAGCCGCCGATCCGGCGAGAATGCCGATAAAGGCCGCGCTCGCGATCCGACACCCATTGCGACTCATTCCGCCGATACCCTGAGCGAGAACGCTCTGGTCCGGATCGGTCCATCATACCCGGACACTTTCACATGAACTCATCCCAAAATTGCCCGACGTTCGAGAATCAATGGGTAACGTCTCAGATCTTC
>DAQY01000011.1 GCA_002503105.1 Methanomicrobiaceae archaeon UBA206 | reverse complement strand
GCAATTTTGGGATGAGTTCATCTGGAATGAAGGGAAGACCGTGTGATTCGTGCACGTACGCAGGATCGGGAGACTGGAGGCTGATTGATGAGGGGAGATATTCTTGCCCGGATCATCGATTTCCTCCCGGACGCCACCTTTGTAATCGATACGGCCGGCCGGGTGATCGTATGGAACCGGGCAATGGAAGAGCTGACCGGGGTGCCGGCGGATGATATACTCGGAAAGAGGGAGTACGAATACGCCATCCCGCTCTACGGAGAGCGACGGCCGATCCTGATCGACCTGGCCCTGAGGGGTCCCGATGAAGAGACCGAAAAGAGATACGAATATGTGCATCGGGCAGGAGAGTGCCTCGTCGCCCAGACACGGGGTGCCCGGCCGCGGGGCGAGAATGCGATCCTCTGGGGGAGGGCACGGCCGCTGTACGACGGTGAGGGTCGGCTCATCGGGGCCACCGAGTCCATCCGGGACGTGACCGCATGGAGGACGGTGGAACAGGCGCTCGAAGAAAACCGGAGGAAGCTTGCCGAGGCGATGGATCTCGCGCACCTGGCCCACTGGGAATTGGACGTGGCCAGGGGCAGTTTTACCTTTAACGACCGGTTCTACACCCTTTATGGCACCACCGCGGAAGAGGAGGGCGGCTATGAGATGCTGGCGGAGAGGTACTTCCGGGTGTTCGTCCACCCCGACGACCGGCAGGTGATCACCGGCGAGTTGGAGAAAGCTGTCGCGTCCTCCGACGCCGACTTCGTGTCGCAGCTCGAGCACCGGATCATCCGCAGGGACGGTGGAAGTCAGACAGATCGTCGTCCGAATCCGCACCCTCTTAGATGAAGACGGCCGGATCACCAAGACCTATGGGACGGTGCAGGATATCACCTATCGAAAGGAGATAGAAGAAGAACTCCGGAAAATCCGAAGAGCGTCTCCGCGCCATCGTCGATCACCTCCCCCGGGGTATCGTGCACATCATCGATCGGGATCTTCGCTATGTCTACAGTGCGGGGGAGGAGCTCGCAGCAGTCGGGCTCACCAACGAGATGCTGGTGGGGAGATCCATCCATGACATCCTGGACCTGGAAGTTGCCGCGGAGATCGATCGGGCACTCCGCACCGTCTTCGAGACCGGTGAACCACAAACCTGTGAAGGAACCCTCGGCGGGCGGACCTTCCTGGTGCGGATGGCACCGCTCCGGGATCCCGACGGAGCGATCCGGCATGTGCTGGAGCTCTCGGTGAATGTCGCCTCCGAACGAGAGGCGGAGGAGGAGATCCGGCGTGAAAAGGCGCTCTTCGAGAGCACTTTCGAATCCCTGCAGGACGCGGCCTTCGTGGTGGAAGGGGATCCGGGAACCATCCTGATGGTCAACGAGTCGGCGGTCTCCATCTTCGGCTACTCCCGCGAGCAGATGATCGGGCGGACCACGGAGTTCCTTCACGTCGACGAGGAGTCGCACGCCCGGTTCCGGGAGCATATCTATCCGTTTCTGGAATCAGGTGAGCCGATCCCCCGGTTCCGGTTCCGGCTGAAGCGAAAAGACGGTACCGTCTTTCCCACCGAGCACACCAGAACTCCCCTCTATGACGACGCGGGGAGGCACGTCGGGTGGGTCAGCCTGGTCCGCGACATCACCATGGAGGTGGAGGCCGAGCAGCGCGAGAAGGCCGCTATATGCCAGATAGAAGAGAACATGGAGCAACTTCGCCACCCTCAGCGACCAGATCCGAAACCCCCTGGCGGTGATCGTCGGTCTGGCGGATATGGAATGCCCCGGTGCCGTCGAGGGCATCATCGAGCAGGCCGAGAGGATCAACGCGATCATCACGATGCTGGACGCGGGGTGGGTGCGATCCGAGAAGACGTGGGAGTTTCTGCATCGCCATTGTGGAATCGGCGGCAGCACCGCAGTACCACGCGGAGACAATCCGGAGATCTGCCGGATGTACCGGGACCTGATCGAAAAACTGGGATATTCGGTGCGGATCGCGGAGAGCGGCGCCGGGGCACTCTCCGTCCTTGCAGAGGAGCAACCCGCGCTGGTGCTCCTGGACCTCATGATGGAGCCCATGGACGGGTGGGAGGTGCTCCGCCGGATGCGGGAGGACGAGCGCACGCGGGATGTACCGGTGATCATCCTCACCGCCAAGGCGCTCTTTCCAGAAGAGATCATCCGGTACGGCGATCAACTCCACGGTTTCATCATGAAGCCGCTCCGCTGCAGGGATCTGGAGCGGGTGGTGAGCGGTTTCTTCGCCGAGGAGGCGGCCATCGCCGCTGCCGCCCGGACCGCACGGGAAGCGGGGGTCGACGAGGCGACGATCGGGGAATATGTCGCTCTCCGAAGAGAGGTGCGGGTGCTCGGCGAGATGGTCGGCTGCCTGGACCGGATACTGGAGGTGGGCGGATCGCGATACAAAGAAGACGTGCCGCAGCTTGCCGATATCCGGGAGCGCCTAACCGGGAAGAAGGCGCGTCTCAACGAACTGCAGAAGACCATTGAGCCCGGATAGCCCCTCTTCATCCAGCGCGGTCCCGGATGGCTGCTTTCCCGGGAGCAGCCGGTGCGGCGACGAGGATAGATCGATGGTGGCGGTCATCGCCCGTTTTTCAACCGCCCGAACGGCCCGTCCGCCATTTCGTGCAGCATCGGACGCCCGCCACCTGCCTGCCGGCACCCGGATCTCGAACCGGCCCCTCTCACCGGGGGTGCCCGACTCCGTGATCATGATCCCGGTCAGGGCCAGGATCTCCCGGACCGGGAAGAGCCCGAGGCCTGTGTTCTTTCCCTCACCCCGCACAAAGATCCGCTCCTTCTCCTCAACAGGAATCCCCACCCCATCGTCCTCCCAGGTGATCAGCAGTTCATCGCCGGTCGCCTCGGCGGTGACCCGGATCCGGGTGACGTTCTCCCCGCCGTGCCGGAGCGTGTTGTCGAGGAGATTGGTGAAGACCTTCCCCAGCATGGGATCCGCATAGATCTGCCGGTCGGTCCCCTCTGTCAGGAAGGTGACCGACTCCGGCAGATCGAGGACGCGGAGGACGCCGTCGAGATCCTGCCATATCGGTTCCTGGGAGCCCAGGCGCTCATACTCCCGGGTAAAGGCGATCTGCCGCTCGATCTTCTGGATTATCCGGCGGATCCTCTCTATGCATATGTGCTGTTCGGAGGCACCGGCCTCCTCGAAGAGGTCCAGGTAGCCGTCGGCGATGGTCACGCTGTTGAGGATATCGTGGCGGTGATCTCGGTGAGGAGCTGCAGCTGGTGGTGTGCCTGCCGCAGCGCCTCTTCCGCCCGTTTACGGTCGGTGACGTCTGTTAAGACGCCGAGGATCTGGGCGACCTCCCCCTCGGGGTCACGCACGGGAACGAGGCGCATACATATCCAGCGGGCTCCCCCGGGGAACCGTTCGCGCATCTCGATCTGGCGGCCCTCCCTCGTGGCGAGGACCCGGGTGATCCCCTCCATGTAATGGCGCGCCATGTCGGGGGGAAGGATTCTGTCTGTCCGCTGTCCGATGAGATCCGCCGGGCTGACACCGAACGCCTGCGCCGCCTTCTGATTGACATACAGGATGACACCGTCGCGATCGACGAGGTAGATCATGTCCGGGCTCGATTCGGCGAGCACCTGGTACAGGCGCGCTCTCTCCCGGAGTCCCTCCTCCGCCTCCCGCCGCGAGATGGCATACCTGATCATGTTTGCGAGTTCAGCGAACTGCGCCGTCGGATCCCCGCCTTTCTGGATGTAGAAATCAGCGCCTGCGTTCAGCGCCTCGATGACCACCTCCTCCCGCCCCTTCCCGGTGAAGAGAATGAAGGGCGTCGTGTCGTTCCACGAGCGGAGCGTTTTGAGGAGCGCGATCCCGTCCGTCCCCGCCATTTGGTAATCGGAGATGACGGCATCGTACCGGGCGGCCTCCATCATCTCCAGGGCCTGGGATGCGGAGAGAGTGGTATCGACAGCGAAATCCCCCATCTTCTCAAGGTGGATTCTCCCGAGGTCCAGAAAACCGGGTTCATTATCGACGAGCAGAAGGGAGTGCATCCGGCTATCGGTATAACATTTGGCATATCATCTGATATCCGTTCCGATCCGGTCCCTGCATATCAGCACGGTACAGTCCCTCTTCGGTTCATTCCGCCGCACGCCCGACCGCGGGTCACCCTTCCATCCCGGGCAGCCGGGAGGCGTGTCCCGTCCTGTGCGGTGATGGGGAGAAGCGGGTGACGGGAATACGGCTGCCGTCCCATCCTCCATCTCCATCTCCATCATCCCGCAGGGCGAGCTCGTCCGAATATTACTCTGGCCTGACGGAAGTGCACATCCGGCTGGTGGTGCGGCAGCAGTTCCGGGAGAAACGGCGCCTGTCCGCATGGAAAAAAGCCTGGAGTGAACCCTGAATGTAAAAAATGATATGGGCGTCTGTAAAATGGAGGGAAGCGCCGCCAACAGGACTCGAACCTGTGACATGCTGGTTAACAGCCAGCCACTCTACCAACTGAGTTATGGCGGCACAACGGAATGCTTTACAACATCTCCCCTGAGGTATATTAAAAGTTGCGGGAACTTTCTTTCTTGATCGTGCGCAGGAGCTCGATCAGTTCGTCCACCCGGGCGTTCACGACCTGCAGGAGTTCGTCCGCACGCGGCGTGGCCACCGCACCGGCAGGGGAGGCGCGGATGTAGCCCTTCTGCTCCAGGATGCGGAGCGAATAGCGGACCCTGTGGTAGGGGAGGTGCAGGACGTCGGAGAGCTTCATGATGCCGATGGGCTGGTGCTCGACGACCGTCCGAATCACCTCCAGGTGCCTGGCGACGAGTTCTATCTCCGTTCTGAGTTTCTCAAGCATGGTCTGTGGAATCTTCAGAGTGCTGATATTTCAATCTGCCTGTTTTTATGCGTTCTCTTCCAGCCAGAGCTTCGCCCGCAGGTATTTCCGCCGAAACGCCACGGATGTGAGCAGTCCCGCGGCGATCAGCGCGACCCCGGCTGCGAGGCCGATCGCACTCGACGAGTACCGGCAGAGCGCAAAGACGCCCATGGCGATGCAGAGGATGACGATGTTCAGCAGGATCGTCAGCGCGATGAATTTCGTTTTAAAGACCTCTCTGTTTCCCTCATCCATCGTTCATACTTGAACGCCGTGGTAAAAGTTCTTGTGGTCTCACAGGAAGATCAGATAGGATGGATGGGCTGGACCGTGCGATCAGGGATGCGGGGGCGGCGGCGTACGTCGCGTATGCTGCTTCCGCGGATGCGAACATGCGCTACCTGACCGGTTTCCGGACGACGGATCCGATCGTCTTCATCCGGAAGCCGGGCGAACGTGGTACGCTGATCGTGCCGCAGATGGAGCGTGAACGGGCGATGCGCGAGTCCTCCGCCGCGGTGCTCACCCGGGCCGACGCGGGGTATTTCGAGTACCTCAGGGCGGGAGAGTCCCGGTGGCGGGCGACCGCCCACATGATCGCGGACTTCGCGGGCGGTCCTCTGCTGGTCTCCGCCCGGTTCCCGATCGCGCTTGCACGGGAGCTGGAGTCGTTCTATCCGGTCCTGGTCGATGAAGGAACGGTCGAGGCGATGCGGGCGGTCAAGACCTCCGGGGAGCAGGACCGGATCCGGCGGGTGCAGCGTGTCGCCGAACGGGCGATGGATCGCGCCATCGCCCTGATTGCGGAGTCCCGGCCTGTCAGGGGCACCCTGTACCACGGTGATGAGCCGCTCACCTCCGAGCGTGTCAGGGCGGCGATGCATCACCTGCTGCTGGATTTCGGGTGCGGGGCTGCCGACACCATCGTCGCCTGCGGCCCGGATACCGCGCTCCCGCACCACGTCGGGAGCGGCCCCCTCCTTGAGGGGGAACCGATCGTCATCGACATCTTCCCGTTCGATGCACAGACCGGGTACCACGCCGACATGAGCCGGACGGTGGTGAAGGGGGAGGCGTCGCCCGAGATCCGTGAGATGTATGAGGCGGTGCGGGATGCCCAGCACTTCGGCGCGTCGCTGATCCGGCCCGGTGCCGTCGGCGCCGAGATCTATCGGCAGGTGGCGGACCGCTTCCGCGAGCGGGGGTACGGGACCGACACGGAGGGGTTCACCCACAGTCTCGGGCACGGCGTGGGGCTCGATGTGCACGAGCAGCCCTCGCTCGGGCCCCATGGCGAGGAGCTCGTGGCGGGCAACGTGATCGCCGTTGAGCCGGGCCTCTACTACCGGGGCGTCGGCGGCGTGCGCCTCGAGGATATGGGCGCGGTGACCGGGGGCGGGTTTGAGCGGTTCACCCGTTTTGGAATGGAGCTTTTCGTATGAAAGATGAGATCATCGACCTGTACATGGACGCGGGGGGGATTGCGGCGAAGGTGCTCCGCCATGGAGCGGGGATGGTGAAGGAGGGGGCGTCGCTCCTCGAGATGGTGGAGAGCACGGAGACGATGGTGCGGGACGAGGGCGCACTCCTCGCCTTCCCCCTGAACGTCTCCTTCAACGAGGACGCCGCGCACGACACGGCGGCGCCCGGTGATACGCGCACGTTCGCCCGGGGCGATCTGGTGAAGGTCGACCTGGGCGTGCACCTCGACGGCTATATCGCCGATACGGCGGTCACGGTCGACCTCGGAGACCACGCCCCGCTCGTCGAGGCGTCGCGGGCGGCGCTCGATGCGGCGATCAGGACCGTGCGCCCGGGGGTGACCGCCGGCGAGATCGGCGCGGCGATCCAGCGCGAGATCGAACTGCAGGGCTTCCGACCCGTGGCAAACCTCACCGGGCATGGACTTGACCGTTACGACCTGCACGCCGGATCCAACATCCCCAACATCGGTATCGCAGGCGGCGCCGCGCTGGAGGAGGGGATGGTCCTCGCGATCGAGCCCTTCGCCACCACGGGGAGCGGGCGGGTGAGCGAACGGCAGCGGGTCGAGATCTACAGGCAGATCTCCACGAAGCCCGCACGCCTGCCGTCCGCACGGCGCATCCTGGACGTCGCCCGGAAGGCTCGCGGGCTGCCGTTCGCCCGCCGGTGGGTCGGGGGCGACAGAGTGGAGATCGGCCTCGCCATGCTGGTCCGGTCGCGGACGCTGCATCCGTATCCTGTCCTGCACGATGTGGCGGGCTCCTTCGTCTCACAGGCGGAGCACACCATGATCGTGACGGCGGACGGGTGTATGGTCACCACGCGCTGAAGATACGCTTATCGATGCTTCGCCCCCACATAGCTGTTCAGACCTATGTCCAGCGAGGAGTGTATCGGCGAGGTCCTGAAGATCATGGAGGTCCTGCTGACGGCTGAGATCTTCAACGAACATCAGCACCTCGATATAAACGACCTGAACCCGCTGTGCAGAGGGTTTTTCGGTGCCGGCAACAGCGGCAGCCCTGCGGTGAAGCGACCGCTCATCGTGAGCGAGGGGATGATCAGCAGGGCGCTCGGCAGCCCCCCCGGCGCCTGCCAGGCGATCCGCCGGAACCCGTTCGTCGGGTACGACGAGTTCGGGCAGCGCATATACATCACCTCTCTTGAGCCGGCAGCGGCATGGTTCCTGAAGAAAGGGGGGATGCCGCTCGTCGAGCGGAACCCTGTGCTTGCGTACTTCTTTGAGGGTTCGGAGGGGGTACAGGTCAGCTACCGTGAGGCGCGGGCGCGCAACCCCCGGTTCGAGGACACCAGGGAGTATCTGGACGCAAAGGTCTCGCGAGTGATCGGGGGGAGCGAGGAGATGCGGGAGGCCCGCGACCTCATCATCATCAGCGCACCCGACGAGATCGAGTATTCGGTGGACAGGCTGGTCTGCACCCGGCGGCAGGAGGAGATCATCAGGCGGATCGGAATCGCGCTCGAGAACAGGGAGTTCCTGAAGAGCCGCGGCATCTACGAGTTCGGCAGGTTGCTCTTCGTCGGTCCCCCCGGCACCGGGAAGACCTCGCTCGCGCTCGCCATGTCCCGCGAGCTCCACATGCCGGTGCTCGAAGTGCGGCTCGCCATGGTCACCTCCCAGTACCTGGGGGAGACCTCGAAGAACGTCGACCGTATCTTCGTGCTTGCCAAGAGGCTCGCCCCCTGCATCCTCTTCATCGACGAGTTCGACTTCGTGGCGAAGACCCGTGTCTCCGACGACCACGGCGCCATGAAGCGGGCGGTCAACATGCTCCTGAAGAACATCGACCAGATCAGCTTCGTGAAGGACGGCGTGCTGCTCATCGGGGCGACGAACCACCCCCGTCTGCTGGACGAGGCGGCCTGGAGGCGGTTCGACGAGGTCGTGGAGTTTCCGCTCCCCGACGAGCGGATGCGCCGGGAGATCCTGGAGAAAGTCGCCGCATCCCTCGAATGCGACTGCGATTTCGCGGATCTTGCCGCACGGACGGAGGGGTTCTCGGGCTCCGACCTCCGCATGATGGTGAAAGAGGCGCTCATCTCGGCGCTGATGCGGAACAGCCGCCGGTTCGACCAGACAGACATCGAGAAGGGGCTGCTGCGGGTCGAAGAGCGGAACGTCATCAGGAGCATAGGAACGGCGTACCCATGATATGCACGCTGCTCGGGACGGGGGATGCCGTCGGGACGCCGAAGGTCGGGTGCTCCTGCGAGACCTGCGCCGCCGCCCTGGAATCGGGGCGCTCACGGCTGCGGACGTCCCTGCTCCTGGAGATGGGGGGCGGGCATATCCTCGTCGACTCGTCCCCCGACCTCCGGCAGCAGCTGATCCGTGCCTGTTCGCCCCGCGTCGACGCCGTCGTCTGGACGCACGGCCACTACGATCACTTCATCGGCTACGGCGACTTCTACCGGGTGCAGGCCATGCCCCCCGCCTACGCACCGCCGCCGGTGATGGACTACTGCGCTCGATTCCTCCACTTCCTCCCCTTCGAGCGGCGGCCGGTCGATGCGTACGTGCCGTTCGACATCCTGGGCGTCGAGTGCACCTTCTTTCCCGTGAACCACCCGCCGATGTACACCTGCGGCCTCCTCATGGAGCATGACGGCGTGAGGGTCGCCTACACCTCGGACACGCGGAAGGATATCCCGGAGTCGAGCCTCGATCTCCTGAGAGGCGTCGATATGCTCTTCGTGGACGCGATCGCGCCGCCGGGCTATTCCATCCACAAGCATATGAACTACGCCGAGGCGGTCGCCCTGGCAGGCGACGTCGGCGCCCGGGACTTCCGGTGCGTGCACATGAGCCACCTGGTGCCGTGGGGCACGCCCCACGCCGGGCGGGATATGGAGCGCTTCCGGTTCTGAACGAAGATAGCCCGGAAACTGTGCACGGCCCTTCAAGGCGCCTGATGGTCAGCTCCGCAGGGAGCCTCGTGCGGGCGATTGACAGGTTCCGGTCCCCATGCACCCTCTCCACCACAACGCTCATCGGCATCCGGGGACCGGGGCGGTCTTCGTGCACGCCGGGCGGAGACGATCCGTGAATCTTCGAACCCTGTTTCGCGCCGCCCGACGGCGCACGATCGCGCAACCCATACCTATATAGGAGTCCGGGCACCATCACATAGGTGCGCAGTATGGCCATCAGAATGAAACTCCTGGAGCTGAAGGCCGATAAGGCCCGGATTCTCTTCGAGGGTGAGGGCAACACCTACATGAACGTGCTCACCAACGAACTCCTGAACGATCCGGAGGTGGACGTGGCGCAGTACAGGCGGACGTTCCAGTTCTCCGATCCGGAACTGATCGTGACGACGAAGGGCGGCCGCCCCCCTCTTCTTGCCGTACGGGATGCTGCGATGCGGCTCTCCGACCATGCGCGGGACCTCCTCCGGCAGCTCGGGACCATGGCATCGGACTGAAGCCAGGACGATCGAATGGAGCGGAGCGCCGAAGAGTTCGACCGTATCGCGCGGGAGGTCTTCGCGCCGGTCTATCCCGTGATCGCCCGGCGGCTGCTCGCCTGGTCCGGCGTGCGGACCGGGATCTGCCTGGATCTCGGGAGCGGACCGGCGCTCCTCGCCATCGCGCTCGCCCGCGATAGCGCTCTCTCTGTCTATGCGCTCGACTCCGACCCGGCAACGGCCTCGATCGCCCGGCGGAACATCGCCGAAGCCGGGCTCGACCGGCGGGTGGCGCCGATCGTCGGCGACGTGCACTGCATCCCGTTCGTCGATAACTCCGTCTCCCTCATCGCGAGCCGGGGTTCCATCTATTTCTGGGAGGACCGCCCCCGGACGTTCCGGGAGATCGAGCGGGTGCTCCGTCCCGGCGGGGTCGCCTGCGTCGGCGGCAGCTTCGGAACGGTCGGGCTTCGCGAACAGATATTCGCCAGGATGCGGCGGCGAAACCCGGACTGGGACAGGGACGTCGCACGGCGGACCGGTCTGGCGCCGCCGGACCTCCTGAGGCGGGAGCTGGAAGAGAGCGGCGTTGGTGCGTTCCGCCTCCGGGAAGAAGAGGCGGGACTGTGGGCGGAGATCAGGAAGTTCTGACGGAGTGGTAACTGCCGGTTAGTAAATACAATAAGGTGATTGTGTAAGGTCCACCCCTAACCTTTAGTTAGGAAGTGGATATGGATCATATGGATTTTCGGGAGATCGGCAAGCTCGTTTCTGAAGACCGGTTATCCCTGGAGTATCTCTGGAAGAAACATGGGAATACACTCTGCCCCTCCTGTTACTCATCTGAATTCTATTATCACCGGAGATGGCGCGTGAGGTGTAAAGGATGCAAGAGAGATTACTGTCCACTCCAGGGGACACATTTTTCCCTTCTCCGGATCGCGCCTTCCCGGTGGCTCTCTCTTCTCAAATTGTTCGAGCTCTCCACCTCAGCCGGGAAAGCCTCTCAAGAGGTACATCTCAGTTACAAACCACCTTGAAGGCCTATGATATTCTTCGGAGTGCGATAGTGGAAGAACGATCATGTCCTGAAAGGAGAACTGGAGGCGGATGAAGCCTACTTTGGAGGAAAGAGGAAAGGTAATCGAGGACGAGGAGCGGGAGGAAAGCCCATCGTCTTCGGGATCCTGGAGCGAGGAGGAAAGGTATCGGTAAGTATCGTCCAGGATGTCTCCGCAGAAAGCCTCATGACAGAAACGGTGAAGAGAGTAAGAAGGGGCTCCATCGTGTATACCGATAAGTGGCGGGGATACGATTCGCTCATGTTCTGTGGCTACAAGCATCTAAATATCGACCATCGGTACAAATTCAAGCAGGGAAAAGTCTACATCAATGGGATTGAAGGGTTCTGGTCTTTTGCCAAAGAGCGGTTGATTAAGCACCATGGCATCTCTCGTAAGAAATCTCTTTTCTACATCAAAGAGATGGAACGGCGATACAATAACAGAGGGAAAGATTTATTTGAAGCATTGGTGGATTTGATGCTACACTAAAATGGTGTTGGGGGGTCGATGTTACCTAATCACCAAAAGTGTTTGGGAATGCGTGAACATCTTCCCCAGACGCAGGAGACCTTCCGGACCCGCCTCCGGATCGAGAGGGTCGGTGACGATGGGGGGAGGGGATGTCCCGGATGTGCGAAAAGATGGAGACGATCCGTTCATCACCGGAGCATCCCGATCCAACGCATCCGGGACGGATCGCAGGGCCAAAAACGCTGTGGTGCGCCCTGCTCCACACTCTCAGAATGGCAGGCCGTGTTGAACCCCCCCTGTACCGACCACATGCCTGCTGAACCTTCCCGGACTCGCTGGGACATGTCCGGGAAGCGGACCGTAGGAGTCTTCGTGGAGGCGGGACAGGGGAGGAGGAGCCCGGCGTACCTACTGGTGCTCGAGTGCCGGTCCAGAGGACCGGAGCACCCTGCGGTCCACTTACCGAAGGTGTCGCAACGGGATCTGCATCGGTTGGACCTGCGGCCGGCACAGCCTCATGGATGTTTCGGGACGACCTCAACGGAAACGCATTATGGTTCGAATCCCAGACGTCACGTTCAACCGTAGTTCGGAAACCCTCTATGCAACCCGTTCTCCCGGGCGCAGCGTATTGCGTACTCGTACTCCTTCGCCGTGATCGGACGCTGCAGGGGCCGGAGCACCGGGCTGCGCCCGGCCTCCGCCGCATGCCAGGCAGGCCGGTACTGCGCCATGATGTTCACGTACGATTCTCGCGAGAGCTCCTCCGCGATGAACTTCAACACGATCTCGCTGTTTGCCAGGTTCTCGGGGAGCACCAGGTGCCTGATGATCATACCACGGACGGCAAGGCCGTCCCTGATCACCAGGTCGCCGACCTGACGATGCATCTCCTTGAGCGCTGCCTTCATGTGCTTCGTATAATCCCGTGCGTGCGAGAGCGCGCTGGCGATATCGTCCCGCCCGTACTTCGCGTCGGGCATGTAAATATCGATAACACCGTCGAGCAGCCGCAGCGTGTGAACCTCGTCATATCCCCCGCTGTTGTAGACGAGCGGTATCCGCAGCCCCCGCGCCGCGGCGATGGAGACCGCACCGAGAATCTGCGGGACGACGTGGGACGGCGACACGAAGTTGATGTTGTGGCAGCCTCTCTGCTGCAGGCGCACCATGATCGCTGCCAGGTCCCCGCAGGAGATTTCGTACCCGACTCCGCACTGGCTGATTTCGTAGTTCTGGCAGAATTCGCATCGCATGTTGCAGTTGGAGAAGAATATCGTGCCGGAACCGTTCCTGCCGACGAGTGGCGGTTCCTCGCCGAAGTGCGGACCGTAACTCGAGACCGTGGGGGACGCGCCGCTCCGGCAGAACCCGCGTTCGCCGCCGATGCGGTTGACATGGCAGTGCTGCGGGCAGACGGTGCAGTCCCGCAGCAGGTCGCAGGCCGCGCGTGCACGCTCTGCCAGCTCACCGCTCCCGTGCAGACGCAGATAGCCGGGCGATATTCCCGCGTCCATAGGCGACATCTCTGCATCGGAACGCAAAGAGCATTAACCTTCGCCATCCACTCTCTTCAGATCCATGGTGTCAGGATCGGTAATGCAACGCCTCGTTCCCGTCACACCATTCTTCATCCCGCTGAATATCTACATCATCGGGGACTTGGATGGGGGCGGGAATCCAGTGGACGCTCTTTCGATACCAGCGGCATACCTCGGTGCAAACCTCATCCGGATCACGCGCGACCTCGACTATGTCGCGACCGGCATACTCTCTCCGGAAGGAGCGGGATCGCCGTAATATTCTGGGCGGCGGCTACAGCGCTCCTCGCCGCCGGCGTCCTGCTCGCGGCACTGCAGCAGCAGCGCGGGACCAGCGCGCCGGAGAGGCGGGCGGGTGTTCCGGTGACCGCGGCGCAGTACGGCCCATTTCTCGGAGGAGACGCCGGAATCGCCGTCCCTGTAGGCCTGCCGCTTGTTTTCATTACGGGATGGTGGATCTGGAGAGGATACGCCTGCGCAAACGAAAAATCAGCAGGAGAAGGGTCCAGCTGCGAGGGTGAGGGGGCCGCCGTCGGAGAGCACGCCCCGAAACGCCCGTGAGACCGTGCCGGCCGCAGGCCCGACCGATGCAGATCCCGTTGCGACACCTTCGGGAAGTGGACCGCAGGGTGCTCCGGTCCTCTGGACCGGCACTCGAGCACCAGTAGGTACGCCAGTGTTCCCCTCCCGGCGCGGGAGTTTTAGGATGACCCCGGAAACCGAGAGGGCTGCGGCCTGCCGACCCCACCCCGCTGTAAGGCGACTATCGTCCACCCGGATCAGGAGCGCACCCGTCCCCGTCCGAGATGCATTTCTTCTTGCGGCAGACTGCATCGATCACGCCGTGCTGTACGTTGTAGAAACTGTGCGATATATCGATCTCGCAGTCCAGTTCGATGATCGTCTCTTTATCCCCGCCCGTACAGAGGATCACCGAATCTTCCTGGAACGTCACAAAAGGTGCACCGGGGGCGCGTGCATCTACCACCGCGGTGATGTAGAAACAATCCTCCCCTTCGATGATCTCGAAATCGGATTCGACCTCCTCCTCGTCGGCGGGGTCGGAGTACGGGGGGGCATCTCCCGGCCCGGTGACGATGGTGAATCCGATCACCCTGTGGTCGTCGAGAGGCAGGTTGTTCAGGAGCCTCTCCATTATTTTCGCGATATTTCTGATCATCTCGTCGTATGGATTATTCACCATATGTACCACGTATACAGTACTGTCTATCGGTTCGCTCAACAAACCCCTTTTCAATGAGACTATCCAGTATCCCGTTGATCTCATCGGTGGATAGGCCGCTCAATTCCTCAAGTTCCTCCAGGGTCAAGTCGTGATGGGAAAGGGAGAACAGGAGATCCAGTTCCCTCTCGTCGAGGAGATCGGTTCCCGTGCGCATGATCTCATTGACCTTCGACTCGATATCCCGTTCCAGATGCTCGAGGTCGTTCAGGATATCGTCACGTGCCCTGACCAGCCTCCTGAGCAGGGTGAGCGTCCGGATGAACTTCTCTCTCTGATCAGCATCCGCGACGGGAAGCATCGCCGCATCCCGCTTCTGCAGGTTTACGATGACATTGATGTCATGTGAGAGGTAGTAATACTTTCGCCTCCGCTCATCCTGACGGGAAACGAGGATCTTTTCGCGCTCCATCATCCGCAGATGCTCGATCACCGCCTTTGGGCTGACCACAAGCCGCTCGGAGATCTCGGTCACAAAACATGGCTTCTGCCTCAGCAACGCGACGATCCTTCGTCTGTTCCGGTTCCCCAGGATATCAAGAAGACGGGAAACCTCACCGTCTTCATACATATTTACAAAATGTAAATGTTCGAAATATAAAAAATTGATCACTCAAAGAGGCGGTAGTTCGGCGCCTCATCGGTGATCATGATATTGTGCGGATGGCTCTCACCGTATCCTGCAGGCGTAATCCGGAGGAACCTGCCGTTGCGCTTCAGATCCGAGATCGTCCTCGAACCCGTGTAACCCATCGCCGATTTCAGCCCGCCGACGAGCTGATAGAGCACGTCCGACACCTTGCCCACATAGGGGATGACGCCCTCGACACCTTCGGGCACGAACTTGGTTCTGCCGATCTCCTTCTTCTGGAAGTACCGATCGCTCGATTCACCGCCGCTCATCACGCCGAGCGAACCCATGCCGCGGTACTGCTTGTAGCGCCGTCCCTTGATCGTCGTGATGCGCCCCGGCGCCTCATCCGTACCGGCGAAGAGGCTGCCCGCCATAATGCTGTCAGCACCCGCAGCGATCGCCTTCGCGATGTCGCCGCTGAAGCGGATGCCGCCGTCGGCGATGACCGGCACGTCCGCCACGTGCGCCACCTCGGCGACGCTGGCGAGCGCCGAGATCTGGGGCACGCCGACGCCGGCCACGATACGCGTGGTGCAGATAGAACCCGGGCCGATACCGACCTTCAGTCCGTCCACAAAATCGATCAGCGTCTCAGCGGCCTTCTTCGTGGCGATATTCCCCGCCACGACATCGATCGCGACGCTCGCCTTGATCTCCTTGACCGCCTGCACCACCTTCATATTATGGCCGTGGGCGCAGTCCACGACCAGAACGTCGACCCCTGCATCGGCGATCAGCATCGCCCGGTTGAAATCGAAGGGGCCGACCGCTGCGGCGACGCGCAGTTTGCCGTTCGCATCGCGGTTTGCATGGGGATACTGCCGCCTCTCAAGGATATCCCGCATCGTGACGATACCGAGGAGGCGCCCCCCACTGTCCACGACGGGGAGGCGCTCGACCTTGTTCGCATACATCAGCTCCAGCGCGGCGTCCGCTGTGATATCCTCCGGTGCGGTGATGGGCTCCCGGGTCATGAAGCTCGTGATCTTCGCCTCGCCCTTCCGCAAGAGGGTCGCTCGTATGTCGCGGCGGCTCACGATACCGATGACCTTCCGATTCTCAACGACCGGCACGCCGCCGATGCCGTACTGCTGCATCAGCTGCTCGACGTCGGAAACCGTCGCATCCGGCCCGACGGCGAGCACCTCCCGCTCGATCAGGTCTTCGGCCTGTTTGACAATCCTGACCTCCTCGACCTCCCGCTCGGGGGGCATGTTGCGGTGGATCACGCCGATGCCCCCCTCCCGCGCCATGGCGATCGCCATGGCCGACTCCGTGACCGTGTCCATCGCGGCGCTCACCAGCGGAATGTTCAGCGGGACGTTCCTGGAGAACCGTGATCTGACGTCGGCCTCGTCCGGCTCAATGTACGACTCGGCAGGCTCCAGCAGCACGTCGTCGAATGTGAATGCGGTTTTCATCATCATCTTTTCGAGGTACATATGTCACCTGATCATACTCAATGCCTTCTCCACGAGGTCTGCCCTGATGGCATCCGATCGATCGCCGCCGCAGACCATGCCCCGGACGCCGATGACATCAGGATCGATGCGTTTCAATACATCGATATCCTTGAACTTCAGCGAACCGGCGATCGCCGTCTTCAGACCGAGATCCCTGTTCTGCGCGACAAATCGGCCCAGCGCCTCCTCGTCCATGAAATCGAAGGTGCTCTTCCCATCCTTGATGCCGGTATCGATCATCGCGACGTCCGCGCCGGCATCGGCCACCAGTTCGCTGATGGCAAACGGCGATATGGTGCCCATTCTCTGACAGTCGGCATATGCTGCAATGACCACGAACTTCCCGGGAAATTCCTCCTTTACCGCTGTGGTCACCGCTTCAATCACTTCGCGGGCGCGGTCGGCGCCGTCGAACATCAGGCCGACCTTGATATAATCCGCACCTGCGCATGCGGCTCCATAGGCAGAAAGCGCTGCATTTCCTGGCTTATACTCATTGTCCCCGATTGCAGCGCTGATGGGCTTGCCGGCCGCCAGGCGCTTGATCTCCCTGATCACCCAGGGAAAATTTGCGCCCAGCGATCCCTCCGACGGTTTCTTCACGTCAATGATGTCTGCAGAAAGAGAGCTTCTGGCCTCCTCAATGCTGCTAGGACTGACGAGTAATTGCATAGAAATTAATGTTCTTGTATCTTAATAGTGATTGCGTTGAAGACATGGAACTGATTCTCGCACTCGATCTCAAAGGAGGCCTGGTCGTGCATGGCAGGGAAGGGAAGCGAGCCAGCTACCGTCCGCTGACCTGGGGGCTTGCGCCGTCCGCAGAGCCGCACGCATACGTGTCGACCCTCAAACCCCGGTTTCTCTACATTGCAGACCTTGACGGGATCGAGGGGGGGCGGCCGCAGGACGATGCGGTCCGGCGGTGTGCGTCGCTCGTGGAACGCTGCTATCTGGACAGGGGCTGCCGTACGCCGGCGGAATGCGACGAGATCGCGGACGTCACGCCGGTGGTGGGCACCGAGACCGCCGCCGCCTCGATCGACGGCCTTGCAGGATACCGGGGGGGCTACCTCAGCGTGGACGTCAGGGACGGCCGGGTCATTCCGTGGGGGATGGATCCGGTCGCCGTACTCGAACGGGCGGCTGCGATGTCGTTTGAGGGGTGCATCGTGCTGAATATCGCTGCGGTCGGGACACAGACGGGCCTCTCCCGGGAACGCCTCGCCAGGATGCGCGCCGCATACACCGGACGCCTGCTCTACGGCGGCGGCATCGCCGGGACGGACGACATCGCGCTGCTCGCAGACGCGGGATTTGACGGGGCGATCGTCGCCACCGCCGTCCACCGCGGGGCCATACCCCTGGTATGGCTGCAGAGAGGATGCCCATGCTGATCACCCTTGAAGGCATCGACGGGAGCGGCAAGAGCACTCTCCATGCCGCCCTCGCTGAGGCGCTTGCGGACCTGGAGCCGGTCATCACCCGCGAGCCGGGAGCCACCTGGGTCGGGGAGGCGGTCCGGCGGGCGACCGCGGAGCGCACGGACCCGATCACCGAGGCGCTCCTCTTCGCAGCCGACCATGCCGCCCACATCGGTACCGTCGTTAAACCCGCACTCCGCGAGGGGAAGCTGGTGATCTCGGACCGCTTTACGGACAGCAGGTTCGCCTACCAGGGGGTCACCCTGGAGGGTGCGATATCCGATCCGGCAGCGTGGCTGCGGCAGCTGCACGCCGGATGGTCCATCCGGCCGGATCGGACATTTCTCCTCGTCCTGCCGATCCCCGAAGCGCTCGGGCGGCTCGCCGCAAACAGCAGACGGGAGCACTTCGAGGATGCCAGCGTCCTCGAAAAAGTACAGAGGAACTACCTCGATCTGGCCTCCGCCGACCCGTCCAGGTTCGTCGTCATCGATGCGCTGCTGGAAAAAGAAGATATATGCCGCTTTGTGGCGGACGAGATCAGGCAGCTCGTCCGATCGTCACGATCACGTCGCCGACGCTGATTACGTCCACCTCTTCTCCCGCCACCCGGTACGTGATCTTCGGGGTGAACGCATCCGGGGGGACCGGGATCTCCTCCCCGTCCACCGTCACCGTCGCGGGCGGGTTCGTCAGCAGTTCGGGGGGGAGAGCCCGCACCGCCTCCATAAACGGTCGCGCCTTCTTCCGCAATCTGGGGCCGATCACCGCCATGTTGAACTCCACGTCGCCGACGACCTGCTCGAGGCGCGGTGATCCGGTGCTCCACCGCACCTCGGCGTTCAGGGCGCGGCCCGCGTCCCCCGCATCATCGATCGGCTCCGGCGCATAGATCGTCACGCGGCCGAGCGGCGCGTTCAGCGCCATTCCCTGATCGTGCTTGTACCGTCTGAGCTCGGCGACCACCTGCACCAGCAGGTCGCCCTCCCGCCGGGCCTCATCGTCCACACAGACTAACTCGGGCCATGCCTGGCCGTGCACGCTCGATCCGGTCAGACGATGATAGCACTCCTCCGCAAAGTGAGGAACGATCGGTGCGAGCATGCGGCAGAGCAGATCGATCGTCGTCCGGAGTGCGCTGCATGCGCTCTCTCTGCTGCCGTCCTCCGCGTACAGCCTCCCCTTGACGAGCTCGATGTAGTCGTCTGCGAGCGTATTCCAGGCGAACTCACGGATTGCCCGCAGCGCCCGGTCGAACTGGTACCCGTCCATCGCTGCGGTGACTTCCGCCACAGTCTCGGAGAGGCGGACGAGCAGCCAGCGGTCAGCGAGCTCGGTCACCGTTGCCTGTGCGGTCGTCTCCTCCCGTGCGAGGTGGCCCAGCACGAACCGGACGATGTTCCAGAGCTTGGTCTGGAACCGTGATGCGGCGATCACGTCGTTCCAGTTGAACATGATGTCCGAACCCGTCGCCGCCCCGCCGGCGCCCCACTGCCGGAGCGCGTCCGCACCGTACCGGTTCACGATCTCTTCGGGTGATATGATGTTGTTGCGGCTCTTACTCATCTTGAACCCGTCTTCTCCGAGCACCATCCCGTTGATCAGGATCTCGTCCCAGGGGTGGGTGCCGAGGAGCGCCTTTGTACGCAGGATCGTGTAGAACGCCCATGTGCGGATGATGTCGTGCCCCTGGGGGCGGAGCTGGGCGGGGAAGAGCGGTGGCGGCGCCTCGTTTCCGTTCCACCCGGTGACGTGCAGCACCGATATCGATGAATCCATCCAGGTATCCAGCACGTCCTTCTCGCCGACGAACTCTGATCCGCCGCACTTCGGGCAGGGTGCCTTCGGGGCGTCGATCGCCGGATCGACCGGCAGATCGTCCTCTGCAGGGAGGATCGTCTCGCCGCACCGGGTGCAGAACCAGACGGGGATGGGTGTTGCGAAGATCCGCTGGCGGGATATGCACCAGTCCCATTCCATCTGTCGGGCCCAGTTCTCCATCCTGGTGAGCATATGCTCCGGTATCCAGCGGATCTGCCTGGCGGCGTCCAGGATCTCGTCGCGGTGGATCTTCACGAACCACTGCCGCTCGGAGAGGATCTCGATCGGGGTCTTGCACCGCCAGCAGGTGCCCACGCGCTGCTCGATCTCCTCCTGCCTGATCAGGATGCCCGACTCCTGCATATCGCCGATGATCTGCCTTCTGCACTCGTCCAAACGCATGCCCGCATAAGGCCCCGCGATGGCGGTCATATAACCCTGCCGGTCGATCGCCTTGCGCAGATCGAGGTTGTGCTGCTTCCACCAGTATACATCCGTCTTGTCGCCGAAGGTACAGATCATCACCGCACCGCTTCCGAACGTCGGATCGACCGCCACGTCCTCGATGATCGGCACCTTGTGGCCGAAGAAGGGGACGGTCAGCGTCCTCCCTTTCAGCCCCCTGTAGCGCTCATCCCCGGGGTGGACCGCCACCGCCACGCACGCAGCGAGCAGCTCGGGTCGGGTGGTCGCGATCTCGATGCCGTCAAAATCGAAGTAGACGAGCTTGGTGGTGCGCGGCTCGTACGACACCTCGGCGAAAGCGATGGCCGTCTCGCAGCGGGTGCAGAAGTTGACCGGATGTTCGCTCTGGTAAATATCTCCTGCCCGGAGCATCCGCAGAAATGATAGCTGCGTCTTCCGGTAGTACTCCGGCAGCATGGTGATGTATTCGTGGCTCCAGTCGACGGAGAACCCCAGGCGGCGCATCGTCTCCCGCATCTTCTCGATGTTTCTGCGCGTCAGCTCCCGGCACATGGCGCGGAACTCCTCCCGGGGCACGTCGTTCTTCGTGATACCGTAGGTCTCCTCAACCTTCACCTCGGTGGGGAGGCCGTGACAGTCCCACCCCTGGGGAAACATCACGGCAAATCCGCGCATCCGCTTGTACCGGGCGATAAAATCGATATAGCACCAGTTGAGCGCGTTGCCGATGTGGAAGTTGCCGGTGGGGTATGGCGGCGGCGTGTCGATGATGAACCGCGGTTTGCCGGAGTCGGGGTTGAAATAGTTATCCTCATCCCGCCAGAGGCTCTGCCAGCGCGTTTCCACTTCATCGAAGTCATAATGTTTCGGTAGTTGATTCGACGGCGACATTTTCAGCTCTTTTTATCTCTCTTTATGGTGAAATATATTGATCGACGCCCGCTATCTTCGTTCCGGTCACCCGCCGTCGACTGGAGCCGGTTGCACCGGAGGAGGCTGACGGCTACCCTGAATCACGGTGCAGCGGGCTTGCGTCCGCGCAGAGGCTAAAGACTTTTTCGTACGAGAACAAAACGTTATGAAATGACGAGGCAGCTGGGATTGGTGCTGGCATCGGTTCTCACCGTCGCCTGTATAGGGCTCGCACCCTTTCTCCAGCCCGTATGGGTGCTCTCCGCACTGATCATCCCCTTTTCGTTCGTCCTCTTCCTCATCCAGGGCACGAGGTACACATCCGTCTCCATCATCGCACTTGCCGCACTGTACGGCCTTGGATGGCTTTCACTCTTCGTCTTTGCCAGTACGCTCGCCATCGTGGCGATCGGGGAGCTTGCGTTCCGTGCCACCGGCAGCCGTCAGGCGTCCTATCTCTACAACCTGGTGGTCGCGACGGCCGCCGCACTGCTGGTGATGCTGTACCTCGGATACGAATCCCCGCTGATCGCCGTGATGGGCGTCATCGTCGCCGTGCTGCTGCGGGCGGCGCTGCGCGGGCGTGACGATGCGCTGATGATCGAGACGCTGGGGGTGGCCATGACGATGTTCCTCTTCGAGGAGATCGCTTTTCAGGTCGACCTGACCATACTCCTCGTCGCCGCGATCGTTGCGTTCTGCTTCGGATACTTCTCCTACCGCCTGCGGGTCGCGGATATGAGCGGCCTCTTCTCAGGCGCGATGATCGGCATCATCCTGATCGTCTTTGCCGATGTCCGCTGGTTCCTGATCATGCTGACCTTCTTCATCATCGGCGTCGCGGCCACCTGGTACCGTTTCGACGATAAGGAAGCGATGGGGGTGGCGGAGGTGCACGGCGGCGTGCGCGGCTACTTCAACGTCTTTGCCAACGGCCTGGTGGCGACCGGAGCTGCGATCCTCTTCGGTATAAGCAGCCATCCCATGTTTACGGCGCTCTTCATGGGCAGCGTCGCTTCGGCCGCTGCCGATACGGCGGCGAGTGAGATCGGCGTCACCGGGGGGACGCCATACCTGATCACGTCGCTGCAGCCCGTTCCGCCGGGAACGAACGGCGGGGTGACGATCCGGGGGGAACTGGCCGCGATTGCAGCGTCGGTCCTCGTTGCCGGGGCGGCATGCATGATGGACGTTGCCGATACCGGGATGGCGATCGCGACCGTCTGTGCCGGTTTCATCGGCGCGAACGTGGACAGCGTTGTGGGTGCGACGCTGGAGAACGGGGGAGTGATCGGGAATTCGGGGACGAACCTCGTCGCTACGTTCCTCGGCGGCATCTCCGCCCTGCTGCTCTACCTGCTGGGTTGAGCCCGACAGTGCGCTCTGTAGAAGACCTCCTGCAGGCGATTGACGGGTTTTGTCCCCCCCAAGCTCCTTCTTTCCACCGCAACCTTATCGGCACCCCGGCGGCCGGGCCGGCCGTGCACCGCGCGGGCAGGGACATTCGAAGACGCTTTCACGTCTTCTCAAGCGCCGGACATTCTGTCCGTTGCAGCTCCCATCTGATCGGTGCTCAAGCCCGCTTTCGCTCGCAATCCAAAACTCCACCTCTCCGGGACGACGCTTCAGGTCCGCACGCTCCGGAGATGGCGCAGCGAATCACGGATAGGGATATTCTGGTATGGAGGGGTGCTGCGGAGCCGGAAAATGATCAGGTGATTGTAGTTACCGGCTCAACCTCTTTGAAGCATACTTTGGACTCAGGAATGTCTCCGCCCATTTCTCCCAATAGGTTCTCTTCGCTGCCAGTTTCTCAAACGCCCTTGCAATCGTGGTTGTGAGATGCTCGTAGTCCCTGACAAATGTCGCCGAGACCTCCCGCTTGATCGCCCGCCAGATCTGCTCGATGGGATTGAGATCCGGCGAGTATCGAGTATGGCGGAAGATGCACGAGACGGATATTGTTTCCGGCGGCATACTGCCTGACCACGATGGCATGATGCGAGCTGAAGTTGTCGAGGACGATGACGAACCGTCTGTCGGGATTCGCTC
>DAQY01000054.1:653-20334 GCA_002503105.1 Methanomicrobiaceae archaeon UBA206 | reverse complement strand
GTCCGAGGCCCACAGACACCGGCAGAGATGTGGACCCCCGCATGCGTGCGTCTGTCGGGTGCGACTGATACGCATAAATGGATTGCAAGGCGTATTGGTACGGTGGCATGAGAGAGAACAGGCCGGCGCAGCCGCTCCCGCAGCTGACGCTCCGCCGTGAGCTGGGGTTTGCGGAGGTGACCCTGTCAGGAGTGGGGATCATCCTCGGTGCGGGCATCTATGCGCTGCTGGGGGAGGCGACGGTGCTTGCCGGGAGCGCCATCCGGCTCACCTTCGCCATCTCGGCCCTGATCGCCGCGTTCACCGCACTCGGCTACGCGGAGCTCTCCTCCATCTTCCCCCGCGCGAGTGCAGAGTACGAGTATGTCACGAACGCCTTCGGGAGAAGGCTTGCATTCGTCATCGGATGGCTGATCATCCTCTCCGGCATCTTCGGGATCGCCACGGTCTCGCTCGGCTTTGCCGGATACTTCTTGGATCTCGTCGGGTTCCGGGTGCTCCCCTCGGCCATCCTCGTCATCCTGGTCCTCACCGCGATACTCCTCGTCGGGGTCAAGGAGACCGCCCGGGTGGCGATCGCGCTCACGCTTATTGAGGCGGGGGCATCGCTCTGTTCTCCCGCGGAACGGATATCGGATACTCGTGTCAGAGGTGGTGCTTTCCTGCACCGGAATCGGAGAGGGACGGGTCTGTCGGGGAGGAGGACTATAGTGAAATATGGTTACACTATATTCTGATATATTCTATTTCGGGAACTACTATATATTTTCCAGACCACATCCCGGTATGAAGGATATGTCTTCACCCCGCAGAAGCGGAGCGGTATCGGCTGCGCTTGCGGCGATCATCATCGCCGCCACGCTCTTTGCCGGCTGTACCGGAAGCACCGGGCAGCAGACGGTCTCGGTGTCGGGATCGACGACCGTCCTGCCTGTCGTGCAGCGGGCCGCCGAGGAGTTCATGAATACCCACACCGATGCTGACATCCAGGTCAGCGGCGGCGGTTCCAGCGTCGGTGTGCAGGCGGTCGGCGAGGGCACTGCCGATATCGGCATGGCGTCCCGCGACCTGAAGTCTGCCGAGAGGGAAAGGTACCCCGACCTCGTTCGGTACGCCGTCGCCATCGACGGCATCGCGCTCATCGTCCACCCGTCAAACGGGGTGAACAGTCTCACGCTCGACCAGGTCAGGGGCATCTACAACGGCACCATCACCGGCTGGGACGCCGTCGGGGGTGCTGACCGGTCGATCGTCGTCGTCGGCCGCGACAGCGCCTCGGGAACCCGCGAGTACTTCCACGAAGTGGTCATGCAGAAGGAGAACTTCGTCTCCACGCAGCTCGAAAAGAACTCGAACGGCGCCGTGAGGCAGACCGTTGCCCAGACGCCCGGCGCCATCGGGTACGTGGGCCTCGGCTACCTCGGCGAACCGGTCAGGCCCCTCTCCATCGTCGTGGACGGCACTCCGGTGGAGCCCACGGTCGGGAACGTGAAGGCCGGAACCTACCCCCTCGCCCGGGAGCTGAACCTGTTCACCAGGGGCGAGGCCGCCGGTACGGCAAAGGAGTTCATCGAGTTCATTCTCGGCCCCGACGGTCAGCAGATCGTCGCGGAGGAGGGGTTCGTGCCGATCGACCGGGGGGCGGGCGGTCAGACGGTTCCGTCAGCCTGATCTCTCCGGTCGGTACCGTTCGACGGTTCCGTAGGTCTCCAGACGCCCTCCGTTCAGCACGGATACCGCTCCGTGGCCGCAGCAGAGGAGACATCGCCGTCCCGAGGGGGCGAGCGCCTCGTCCAGCGCGGCGGCCATCTCCAGGCGGTAGCGCGACGTTCAGGATCAGCGTCAACCGATGGGGACGCCTCCCCTGATCGTCGAAGTCGACGTCGACGATATTCGCGCCGGCGGGAGTGATGTGGTTGAGGAACTCGCGGAGCGAGCCTGGGCGGTGGGGAAGGTAGACGTGACATCTGATGAACCCCGAAGTTCTTCGGGGACTCCTGGAGGTAGCCGATCGCCAGGAGTTCCTCCCTGATCCCACGGTCGTCATCGTCCGTCGCTGGTGCCGGTCACCTCGAAGAAGACGGTGGAAGCGTCGATGCGTCGGTCGTAGCGGATCCGGTTGATGTTGCCGCCGTACCGCTCGATGATCGTCGCCGCCTGCTGGAGAGCGCCCGGCTCATCGGGCGTGCGGGCGATAAAAAGAGAGTTTCTTCACACCGATCTCCTCTTTGTTCTGATCAGTACTGTGTTCGTTCTATGTATGCTCTTCCCCTCTTCAGGGCCATCGATCAGGCGGGGCCGGTCTCCGGCCCTGAAAAATATGGTATTTTGTGGCGATCTATCGCTTTCTGCGCCAGGAAAACACGGCTATACCACCGCCGAGGAGTGTCGCGCCCAGCGCTGTCGCTGCGACCATACCCGGCGTTCCGTTCGGTGTTGCCTGCACGGCCGCGGTCGCCGGTGCAGGTTCTGCGGAGATCTCCTCATCCGCTTCGGCCGTGGCTTCAGCCACGGCCGCGGGCGGGCTGGCCATCCCGGGGAGCAGGATGGTCGGGGGGGGCACCGCTGAGAAGGAGAAGTAATATACGTTCCCGTTCTCCGATCCCACGGCGAGATAGGACCCTTCGGATGAGAGCGCGACGCCGGTGACGTCGTTTCCCGCTGTGGAGCTCCAGAGCTTGCCGTAGCTCCAGAGTCTGACGCCGTTGCCGGCGAGGAGGTACGCGTACCCTCCCTCCGTGCCCGCCGCCACGTATGAACCCGGCGGAGTGAGGGCGGTCGAGGCGACCGGGCTGCCGGTTTCATAGGTCCAGTTCACCATGCCCTCACCGTCGATCAGAAGGACCGTACCACCGGACGTACCTGCCGTCAGGGGCGAACCGTCGGATGAGAGCGAGACGGCGGTCACGGCACTTCCCGTATCGTGCGTCCAGAGCGGTTCACCGCTGCTGTTTTCGAGCGTGGTCACCCCGTCATCGGATCCGAGCGCCAAATATGCCCCACCCGACGAGAGGGCGATGCCGCTGACCGCACCGGTCGTCAAAAACGTCTTGACCAGGCTCCCCGTCTGATCGAAGAGGTAGATCCGGCGGTCGTCTGCCCCCGCAGCGACGAACGACCCTTCAGGGGAGATGGCGATATCCGTGATAGTTCCTCCCGTCCCGGCACGCCAGACCTGGTTGCCGGAGGTGGTGAAGAGGAACAGATGGCTGCCTGCCGCAATCGCAACCGCGCTGCCGTCCGCAGAGACCTGAACGCTGCTCGCAGGTTCGTCGGTCCGGTAGCAGAGCAGCAGGCTTCCGGTGCTGTTGAGGAGGCAGACCTGCCCGCCGGCGGTTAGCACCGCCACACAGGATCCGTTGGCGGGCATGGAGAGGTCCTGCACGCTGTTCTCGAACGTATAGGTCCACAGCAGTCTGCCGCCGAAGTCGTCGTGCGAGGACGCCGTGGTCGTACCGTGGCAGTCTTCGGACATGCATCCGTCCACGGTTCCTGTGATGGGGCAGAGTGCGATGCACAGGGTCAGCGCGATCGCCATGCATCTGGACACTCTCTGAATTTTACCGTTATTACCGCTTTTTTGCTTAATTGACCGCATTAAAATGGTTACCTGGTCCATGGCGAGAGTAGATGCAGATTTCTGATATTTATACTTTTGCATCATCCTGGTGTGATATATATTATTGTTTTTATTTATTATGTTGTATTATAACCCCTTCTCCGTTCCGGCGAACGGACGCCGCCGGGATTGGGCGGCACCTGCGCCGTCGCGGTTGTTCGGGTCGTCCGCCAGACCCTCTTCCCGAGTGCTGCTGCCCGGGAGCGGATCGCATCCCGAGGACGGTGATCACCCGATCCGGGAGTGAAAGACGTTCCGGATCGCGTTTTACTCTGTAGAGAGGCCCACATCGATGGGCTGCACGATACGCTACGGGCACTCTGCGGAGCATTCCCCTCTCTCTCTATGATAGACCTGCGTCTCTGCCAGCCATGTGCCCGTGTGGATCGGGCTGCCGATGACCGCCGCCCGACAGGGGGCGAGATCCGTCACCCCTCCCGCCGGAGAACCCCGCCGATCGCCGCCGCCTTTACCGTGGAGCCGTACCGCGCGGCGTTACGCGACCGGGACCGTATCGCCCACACCGTTCATGGTCTCTCCCGTGCTCGTATAGAGGTGATCCCAAAACTCTGGTGGCGGTCGGGGGAGATCCATCGAAACCTGGCGGTTTCTCGTGCTCCTGCCCTTCGGCCGGGAGCAGATCCCACGGCGATTCGTCTCCCGGTCCCACTGTCCGGGACGGTTGCTGAAGGTCGTCCCGAAATCCGGCCCCTTCTCAAATGAGAGGGGGATCCGTCGCAGCTCGAAGAGATAGTCTATTCTGCCGCCTGGATCGGGATGAATCCGGGTCGATCCCCGAACTTCGGCAATTTCGGGATGGTTCATGGGCATGCGTTCGGTCAACCGGACGTCACGTCCGGCGGAGCGGCCTGGTACCCATTAAGGTTATTACGGTGTGCTGCCCTTCAGAGACGATGGCGATCGATCCGGAGAATGCTCGAACATGGTATAACAGGGGACGCATCTTCTCGGACGCCGCGCAGTACGAACGTGCAGTGGCCTGCTACGACCGGGCGCTGGCACTGGACCCGAACGATCCGGTTGCGTGGAGGAGGAAGGGGTTTGCCCTGATCAAACTGCGGCGGTACGGCGAGGCGGTCGACTGCTTCGATCGGGCGCTTCAGCTCGATCCGAGCGATGCGTTGGTGTGGCAGAGGAAATGCTTCGCCCTCGCTCATCTACAGCGCTTCAACGAGGCGATCGACTGCTGCGAGAAGGCGTTGCAGATCGATCCGCAGTACGTCCTGGCATGGCACAGCAAAGGGTGGATGCTCGGTGCCATGCGCAGGTACAGCGAGGCCGCGAGGTGCTACGATCGGATCCTCGCGATCGATCCGGAGAGGGGGTCGGCGCGATGGAACCGGGAGCGGATGGTGGAGCGCCGGTCGATGGAGGATCTCGCGTCCGAGATCGGGGAAGCGGAGCAGTGCATCGAGATTCCCGAGAGTGTCTACAACGTGGTGAAGAACCGGGACTACGAGCATATCGATCTCGCGCGCCGGGTGCTGCAGGAGCTGGTCAACAGGAAGCAGGAACCTGTGGCCCCCCGATAACGACGATACTCCCGATATCAGCCGTGCTCGGGGTCGGTTACAATATCCCTGGGATCCGGCGATGCGGATCGTGTCCGGCACTGTCGGGCAGTTGCGGCTGCTCGGTCCCCTCCTGTCCGGCGGTCGATCTCTGTTTTTTCCCAGCGTAATTGAGAAGAGGTATTCCCGATGCGTCGGATCAGGCCGCCGTCCTGCGAAGTTCCGCTCGCTCACCGGTGCGCGAAGAACGCGTCCACAGCGCCCTTCGACACCGCATCGATCCGGGCGAAGCCGATCCGCTCGAACTGGACGACGTTTCCCACCTCTTCCACGACCCGCGGCTCGCAGAACCCGGCCTGGTCTCCCTCCTGCCGCCGGAGCACGCACGGAACCTTCGCACCCGCCGGCAGCCACTGGATGATCGGCACCTTTTCCCTGCGTGCATCCTCCAGTGCATCACCGGCATAGGTCAGTACGGGCCGCCCGTCGACCCAGTCGATCCTGACGTTGAAGAGGTCTTTTAAGCGGACCATGCCCCTGCCCTCGAGTTCTGCACGCGGCAGGATCACCGTCCCCTCGCAGATCAGGGTCCGGAACCCCCGCGACGGATCGTTGGGATGGAGCGCCGCCTGCGCCACACGCCGGGGAGCATTCCCGATCGCGACCTCGACGGGATCGGGCACAAAGAAATACCTGTTCGCCTTCGGGTCGACGATCGCCTTGTTCCGGGCGTAGAGGTTCTCCCACGAGAACGAAATATCCGTCTCCCCGATGCCGATCTCGACCATCGCACTCCTGACGGCCTCCGCCTGGATGCCACGCCGTGCAATCGCCCGGAGCGTTCCGAGGTGGATGTCGTCCCACCCGGTATAGACTCCGGATGCGATCCCCTCCCGCATGCCGGATGTGGAGAGGACGACGCCCGAGATCGACATCCGGCCGTAGTGGCGGTAGACCGGCGGCATCCACCCGAAGTAGTCGAAGATGTAGCGCTGTCGGCGGGTGTTCGCGATATGGTCCTTGCCGCGGATCACGTGGGTGATGCCGAGCAGGTGGTCATCGACCGCGACCGAGAAGTTCATCAGCGGGTAGACCGTCGCGTCCACCCGGGGGTGGATGGGTACGTTCACGATCCGGAACGCGGAGAAGTCGCGCATGGCAGGGTCGGGGTGCGTCAGATCGGTCTTGACCCGAACGGTGGCGCCGCCCTCGTGGAACCCACCGTCGAGCATCCGCTGCCAGAGATCCAGGTTCTCCTCCACCAGCTGGCCGCGGCAGGGGCACGCCTTCTGCGCGAGCTTCAGTTCCCTGAATCGCTCGGGATCGCAGGTGCAGACATAGGCGCCGCCGATCTCGATCAGCTTCGTGCAGTATTCGTAGTACGTGTCGAGCCGGTCGCTCTGGTACACGATATCGGTGACATGCAGCGAAAGCCACCCGACGTCCTCCAGGAGCATGGCGTAGGCGTCCGGGTCGACCCGGCGCGGGTCGGTATCCTCGATGCGGAGGATGTACGTGCCGCCGTACCGCTGCACGTAGTAGTCATTCAGCACGGCGGCGCGTGCGTGCCCGAGGTGGAGCGGCCCGCTCGGGTTCGGTGCAAACCGCATCACCACGCCGTTCTCGGCGCCTTTGAGCGGAGGCAGTTCCCGCGGCCGCTCCCGTGTCTCGAAGAGCTCCTGGAGGAGTTCGGGCGCAAGCTCATCGAGGCGGCTTCTGCGCTCTGCAGGCGGTATCGCCGCCACCTCTGCGACCACCTCCTCTGCGAGGGGGGCGATCTCCTTTGCACGGCTCCGGAACTCCGGATGCCTCCCGAGCACCGTTCCGATCACCGTCCCGCTCTTCGGCGCGCTGTGATGCTTCACCGCGTTCTGAAGGGCATAGATAAAGAGCAGCTGCTTCAGATCGGCGCCCATGATCAGCACCCTCTGCTGATGAAGAAGTCGGTGATCTCCATGAGGCGCTGCTTCTCCTCTGAGTCCGGGAGAACAGAGAGCGCCCGCTTTGCGATATCTGCCCGCTCCAGGGCGACGGCCCTGACCTCATCGATGACCCCCGCTCTATGCAGGCGTGCGACAAGATCGTCGACCTCGGCATCGGTGATCTCCCTGCGATACGGGGCGAGATCGATGCCCTTCTTGCGGGCGCGGATCGCGATCAGGGTCTGCTTCCCCTCACGGATATCGGAGGCACGGTCCTTGCCGCTCACATCGGTGCTGGCCAGCAGATCGATGAGATCGTCCTGTATCTGGAAGGCGATGCCGCTGTTTACGCCCCACTGGTAGAGCGCGTCGACCTGCACCGGATTTGCGCCTGACAGGGTGCCGCCGATGGCGGCGGACGCACCGTAGAGCACTCCCGTCTTCTTCTGCACCATCTCCAGGTACTCCGCCTCGGTAACATCTGTCCGGTTCGCAAACGACATATCCATACTCTGCCCTTCGCAGAGCTCGGCGCATGCCTTTGCGAGCATCTTCACCGTACGGATCTTTGCACGGTCATCGGCCTCCGCCATGCAGAGGAACTCGAATGCCTTCGCATAGAGCACGTCACCCGCAAGAATCGCCGTCGGCTCGTCCCAGACGGTATGCACGGTGGGGACTCCCCGCCGCATGGCGTCGCCGTCCATGATATCGTCATGGATGAGCGTGAAGTTGTGTGTCAGCTCGAGGGCAAGGGCGGCCGGCATCAGGTCGTCCGAGCTTCCTTTCCGCACTGCATCGGCGGCGAGCAGGACGATGACTGGCCTGAGGCGTTTACCTCCGGCAAGCAACAGGTGGGTGCTGGCCCTGTAGAGATCCCCGAAGGCGTCACCGAAGTACCGGTCGATCGCCCTGTCCACGATCTCCGCGTTCTTCTCCAGATACTGCGCAAGCGTCATGGTCATACCTTCAGTGTATCAGTATCTTCTGTCCGTTCCGCAGGAGGTGCATGTCATTTCCGAGCGTGTACCCGATCTCCTCACCGAACTTCGCGTAATTGCCGGTCATGCCGATGTCGCCGTGGGACGGAATAATGTGGTGTGGATTGAGGAGGTGCAGGAGCTCGTAGTGGTCCTCACAGTATGCATGCCCGGACACATGCAGCTCGTCAAAGATACGCACGCCCGCCATCCTGGCGCGGGCCTCGACCAGGTAGCGCTGACCGAAGTTCAGCGGATTAGGGATCACCTTGGCGGAGAAGAGGATCTTGTCGCCCTTCTCCAGCCTGAAGGGGGTGTCCCCCATCACGATACGGGTGAGGATCGCGCCGGGCTCACCCTGGTGTCCGGTGACGATCGGGACGAACTTATCTCTGCCGGTCTTCATGATCCGCCGCAGCGTCCGGTCGACGGTGCGCCGGTTGCCGAACATGGAGAGCGTCTCGGGGAACCCCACCAGCTTCATCTGCTCCGCCGCGGAGCTGTAGCGCTCCATGGAGCGGCCGAGCAGGATCGGTTTCCTGCCGATCTCGTGCGCACACTCGGCGATCGTCTTGACCCGGGCGATGTGGGATGAGAATGTGGAGACGAAGATGGCGCTCCTGTCGTCCTCGTAGCTCGTGATGGTGTCGCGCACCAGATCGCGGGCGATCTTCTCGCTCGGGCAGCGCCCCTTCTGGTCGACGTTGGTGCTCTCGACGATGAGGGCGATCACGCCTTCCTTCCCGAGCTGCCGCAGCCGGGCGAAATCCGGCGGGCTGCCGATCACCGGGGTCCTGTCCAGCTTGAAGTCGTTCGCGTAGACCACCACACCCCGCGGCGTATGGAGGGCCGCTATGGCCGTATCGATGATACTGTGCTGACTGCGCACGAACTCTAGGGTGAGGTTTGGGGATATGGTGTAGCGCTGGCCTGCCTTCAGTGCAAAAAGCTTGTTATTGACGCCGAACTTCTGTTCCCCTGCAATCTGCTGCCTGATCAGTTCCGTGGTGTAGGGCGTGCTGATGATCGGGGCGTTGTACCGATGCGCCAGCTTCGGGATCGCCCCGATGTGATCGAGGTGACCGTGGGTGCACACGATCGCTTTGACGCTGCCCTCCACCGTATTCATGATGGTATCGTCAGGGATCGCCTTCATCTTGATCAGGTCGAGCGAATGCATGTTCTCGATATCCGCATCCTCGTGGATCATCACCTGATCCAGCCGAAGACCCATGTCGAAGATGACGATCTCTTTTCCGCAGCGGACGGCGGTCATATTTCTTCCAACTTCGTTATATCCGCCCACTGCCACAATTTCGATATCCATATATTCTCCTATTTTCCCGAATCAGTCGCTGTTTTCAATCATCTGCCGTGTTGGTCCGGTTATATACGTCCGGACACGTTTCAGGTCCTGTATCGTCCGTGAACCTGTCAGGAACATCGCCGTCTTGAGCTGCTGGTGCACGGCATCGATCGTCCCGAAGAGCGCGTCTTCCCCGCCCATGGCGGCCTTGAGGAGGGGAAGGGCCATGCCTCCGAGATCCGCCCCGAGCGCTATCGCCTTGGCGACATCGATGCCGCTCCGGACGCCGCCGGTGGCGATGATCGGACCTCCGGTCCTGCCCGCCTCACAGAGGCTCACGACGGTCGGTATCCCCCAGGAAAGGAACGCCTCGCCGAGCCTGGCGAGGCGCCCGTCGGTTGCGCGGAGGCGCTCCACTGCCGCCCAGGACGTCCCTCCCCATCCGCCGATATCGATGGCGCTCGCTCCGGCGCCGAAGATCAGCCTGGCGGTCTCCGCTGCGATACCGCATCCGGTCTCCTTCACGATGACGGGGTACGGGAACTCGTCACAGAGACTGCGCAGCGCCTCGAGGCAACCGCCTGCGTCATGGTTGCCCCCGGGCTGGATCGCCTCCTGGAGCGGATTGAGGTGAATGACGATCGCCTGCGCGTCGATCATCTCGACGGCCCGTTCCGCCCACTCGATGCCGTGGTCGCGGAGCTGGACGATGCCCAGGTTTGCACAGAGGAAGGCGTGCGGCGCCTCTTCGCGCACCACGACGAAGCTCTCCTCCAGTTCGGGATCTTCCAGTGCCGCTCTCTGGGAACCCACACCCATACCGAGACCGAACCGCTCGGCGGCCCGTGCCAGGAGCCGGTTCACCTCCAGGGTGTCGGGATGTCCTCCGGTCATCGCTGCAATGAAGATCGGGGATTCGAGGGGGATACCGAGGAACGTGGTGCCGATCGCAATGGCATCCATATCGCATTCCGGGAGGGCGTTGTGTACGAGCCGAACGTCACCGAAACCGGCATCCCCCGTTTCGATGGATTTCTCGCAACATATGAGCAGGTGATCCCGCTTGCGGGAGGAGGTCGTTGCGTCGAATCCCATGTCATGCACTCCTTGCCACTATCGTGCCGCCGTGGTCTGTCCGGTCGAGGAATGCACCGATCTTTGCCGCATGAAAGATGTGCGACTCGATGCCCGCATCGGCCAGCGCCAGCAGCTCCGCAATCTTGCCTCTCATACCCCCCGTCACGTCGGTGTTGTCCGATCCGCCGATGGAGAGGGAGATGCAGCTTCTGCTGTCGATCCTGGGTACGACCGCGCCGTTCTGGAGAACGCCGTCCACGTCGGTTGCGAGGCCGACCCGTCCAATGGCGAGCGCGCGCGCAAGGTAGGCGACCAGTTGATCGCCGGATACGATGCAGGCGCCCCGCTTTCTGTCCATCACCACATCGCCGTGCAGGACGGGCGTCACGCCCCGCCGGAGCATCTCTGCGATGTGTTCGCTCTCAAACCTGACCAGGCGCCCGTCTTCCGCGAGGGCCAGATCGAGCGGATGAATGCCGACCGCCTCGATGCCGGCGTTGCGGAGCGCCCCGACGACGGCGTCGTTGAGGCGGCAGACGGCACGGTGCGTCTGGTAGATGCCGGAGATGTTCCCGGCATCGATACCCCGCTCGAGACGATATCGCCGCGCCTCGGGGTGTCCGCAGGAACCGGCCCCGTGAACGACGAGGAGGGTGAGCGCTCTTCGTGCAGCAACCTGCTCCGCAATCTCGCCCAGTCGAGCATGGTCAATCGAGCATTCGCCCGACTTGTCGGTGACCACGCTCCCGCCGAGCTTCAATACCACGGTTTCAGTCATCATTCTCTCTTCTGGCACCTTCTGAATCGATGGTGGTGATGATCGCCTTGCCCTCGCAGGCCTCGATCGCGCCGGCAACCCGGCTCCTTGCGCGGCGCGGACAGAGCGCGATGATGCACCCCCCTCCGCCGGCGCCGGTGATCTTTGCCCCGTACGCGCCGCTCGCGCGGGCGGCGAGCACCAGCCGGCTGCTCGCGGGGTGGCCCACGCCCAGCGCTTCGAGGAGAGCGTTGTTCATGTCCATGTAGCGCCCGAGTTCCTTCGGGTTTCCGATGTTGTGCAGCGCTGCGAGGGTGACCGCCCCGATCGCATCGAGTATCGGGTTGACGATATCGGGATGGTTCTTCCGCATCTTTCCAACCTTTTCCACCATTTTGGCTGTGCTGTGCGCAGCAAGCGTGTTCCCCACCACCAGCTGCAGGTTCTGCGGGGGGAGCCTCCGCTTCGACGACCCGGTGATGAGAACGAGACCGCCGGTTGCGGAGACGTACGTGTCGGTGGGGCTTGCCCGTCCCTTCTGGACCTTTCTCTCGATGTTGAACGCGATATTCGCGATCTCGTCCCTGGTGTGGTTCATGTCGAACTCGTCGTTGATGGCGCAGAGGGTCGCCACCGTCACCGCTGCGGACGACCCGAGGCCCGATGAACTCTGCAGCTGGGAGCGGACGTAGACGCTCCCGCGAACGCCCATTGCTCTGAAGCACTCGTCGATATAGGGGGACTTCGCATGTGACGGGTTGCGGGATCTCCTCACCGTGACGAAGACGCGGGGCTTAATCGCCATCGCTACGCCGGGTTTCCCGTAGACCACCGCATGCTCGCCGAACAGGAAGACCTTGCCCGGCGCGCTCCATGTTGCCAACCTATATCACCGCTATCGCTGCGTACCCCACCACCTGATTGTAGTCCTGTGTCACGTCGCCGCTGGTCGTATACCGCAGGAGCTGCCCCTTCTGCGCGCCGAGTGCCTGACTTACAAGGCACATGGCAGCGATCGGGCCGTATCCGCATGCGCTCGCGCCGGTATCCCGCAGGCGCCGGTAGAACTCGGAGACGTTGAGTGTATTGAGCGCCTCGATCGCGTACAGGTCGTGTCTCCGTGCAACCTCCTCGGGAACATAGTGCGAAAAATCGCTCGAAGCCACGATCCGAAGATCGCGACGGGTGTGCTCGATCGCCTGGAGAACGTGCTCGGCAAGCCCCAGAGCGCCCTCGTAGCTCTGGTCGCCCATCATGATCGGCACCAATCTTGCACGGGGGAACCGGTATTTGATGAAAGGCATCTGGACCTCCAGCGAATGTTCGTTCCGCTGCGAGATCTCGTCCACCTCGATATCCAGCGCGTCGACGAATCCCGAATCGATCTCGACGACCCCGAGCGGCGTCTCCCACGGTATGGCGGAGGTGCTGGTCATGTACCCCCGGTGGCTCGGACCGATGACGACGAATGTGCCGTCAAAATCAGGTGGTATGGCGGAGAAGGCACAGGCTGCAGTCTCTCCCGAATACACGTATCCGGCGTGGGGTGAGACGATGCCCCGTGCATTGATGCGCGTTGCCTTGTTCTGGAAGAATTTCTCGAGGAGCTGCTCGAGATGCCGGGGCTCTGCAGGATAGAACATGCCTGCTGCACTGCATGGGCGCATATCTATCAGCTTGTGTCTCTGTGCCTTCCTGTTTTATAACTCTGTCTCAAAGTCTTCCGGCGTGAGAGACGTCGACACCCTGCGCAGCCGGAGGATCTCCCTCGTGAGGAGATAGTACACCATGGACAGCGCCTTTCTGCCTTTGTTGTTGGTGGGTATGACGATATCGACGTGCTTGGTCATGTTGTTGGTGTCGCAGAGCGCGACGATCGGTATGCCGCTCTGCACCGCCTCGGTGACCGCCTGCGAGTCGCCGATCGGATCGGTCACCACGATCACGTCCGGCTCGATGTACTGGCTCAGCCGCTGGTTGGTGAGCATGCCCGGAATGAAGCGGCCGACGACCGCCATCCCGCCGATCGACTCTGCGAACTTCTTTGCCGGGTACTGGCCGTACTGCCGGGAGGTGACGACCAGAATCCTGGCCGGGTCGAACTGGGACAGGAACCTGGCGGCCGTCTTGATCCGCTCGTCGGTCGCCTGTATGTCCAGAATATACAGCCCATCCCCGCGCACGCGGTAGATGAACTCCTTCATATCCTTGCTCTTCTGCTGGGTACCGATGTGCACGCCTGCGGCCAGATACTCTTCCACAGGTACGAGCGGCTCTTTCAGCTCGATCTCCATCTCGTTTTCTGTCATTCGATCAGCTCCTCGATTCGTATCAGTTCGTTCAGTTTCGCTATCCGCTCTCCGCCGACCACGCCGGTCTTCAGGAAGATGCAGCCGAACGCGGTGGCCAGGTGGGCGATGGTGGTGTCCGTCGTCTCACCGGACCGGTGGCTCATGACCGTCTCCATGCCGTTGCTCTGTGCGAGGTCTATCGCCTCGAAGGTCTCGGTGAGCGTCCCGATCTGGTTCGGCTTGATCAGCACGCAGTTGGCCGCCCGCCTCTCGATGCCCTGCGAGATGCGATCGACGGTGGTCACGAAGAGATCGTCCCCGCAGATCAGGCAGCGGTCGCCGACCTCGCGCGTCAGGGCGGCGAACCCACCGAAGTCCTCCTCATGGAGGGGGTCCTCGATGTAGGCGAGATCGTAGCGGTCCACCAGTTCGGCCATATATGCGATCTGCTCCTCCGTTGTCCTGGCCGCGTCGCGGTAACGGTAGCGCTCGCCGTCCCAGAGCTCGCTTGCGGCGACGTCGATGCCCATGCTGATATCGACGTTCGTTTCGTCCGAGACGGTGCCGACCGCATCGCTCACGATCTCGAACGCCTCGGCATCCGTAATCCGGGGCGCCCATGCACCCTCGTCGCCCTTGCCGCACCCTTTGCCGCGCTTCTGCAGGAGACCCTTGACCGTCCGGTGGACTGCAGCATTTACGAAGACCGCTTCCTGTGCGCCCGCAGCGCCGGTCGGGACCACCAGGAACTCCTGGATCTCCGTGGCGTCGGCGGCATGGGCGCCGCCGCCGATCACGTTCCCCAGGGGGAGCGGTGTTTCGCCGGCAAAGGCTCCCCCCAGGTACCTGAACAGCTCGAGGTTGAGGGACGACGCTGCTGCTTTTGCGCAGGCAAGCGAGAGTGCAACCGCAACGTTCGCGCCGATCGAGCTGAAGTCTGCAGTGCCGTCGATCTCCCGTAAGAGCGAATCGAATGTGATCTGATCGCGGGCATCTTCGCCGATGAGAGACGGTATCAGGTGCTGACGGGCGTTCTCCACCGCCTCCCGGGGCGGCCGTACCTTCGCCTCATGGGTGCCGGTGCTGGCGCCGCTCGGTGCCGCTGCACGGCCGAATCCCCGTTCGGTGAAGATATCCGCCTCCACGGTGGCGTTCCCGCGGCTGTCCAGGATCGTTCTCAGGGTAATCTGTTCGATGGTTGTCATCGGATCACACTTACGTTCGCTTCACCGTAATAGGGATCACGTTCTGCTCGAACTCTTCGAGCGCGATCTCAAGCGGCTCCACCTTGGTGGTATTGATCAGAAGCGGTGCACCCATCGATATCTGCAGGGCACGCGCGCCGATGATCCGCGCCCTCTCGTATCGAGTATACGATTCCATCATGCATCCTCAAAACACGTTCATCACGAAAATGGGGTCGCTGAGATTTGAACTCAGGTCACAGCATCCCGAACGCCATAGGATAGTCCAGGCTACCCCACGACCCCTCACTGATACGGAAACAGATCCTCCACGACTTCCTTGTGCGTCAGCAGCATCCGCCTGCAGCAGTAGCGTTCCAGGCCGAGATCGTCGAGGACCTCCTTGGGGTCCTCGCCGGCATCCCGTCGCTCCTTGAACTCCTCCCACGCAGTGGAGATGACTTTACCGCAGGTAAAACATCGTACGGGTATCATATCAATGTACCTGTCACCTTAATGTTTTTTTGCGCTTACCGATAAGACTTCTGGAACTTCTTTCGTGCACCGCGACCGTGCGGCTTCTTGGTCTCTTTCTGCCGTGAGTCGTTCACGAGCAGCGTTCTGTCATACGCCAGATAGACGTCCTTGATCTGCGGATCGTTGTGCCACTCCACGATGCCCCGCGCAATGGCGGTGCGGACCGCCTCCGCCTGCCCCATGATCCCGCCGCCGCGCACGTCGATCGTGGCGTCGATGCCGTCCAGTGCGCCGGGCACCAGCAGCAGGGGTTCGGCGATCTTCATGCGGGTCAGCTCGGTCCCGTAGATCTCCAGGGGGACGGCGTTGATGCGGATCCTCCCCTTTCCTGCCATCAGCGTTGCACGGGCGATCGCCGTCTTCCTCTTTCCGCTTGTGTTGATGATCTTTGCCATGCTCTCACCGTTTTTTCAGTACTTGGCTCCGAGAGAGGTGCTGACTGCGCCGATGGTGACGTACCTCGGGCTGCTCAGCCGGTCGATGTATGCCTCTTCGAGCGTCTCCGCCTTTTTCCCTTCGAACTCCGCCGGCACGCCGACGTACACCCTGACGTTCTTGAATGCGGCGACGCCGCGTCTGCGTTTGTAGGGGAGCATGCCGCGAATGGTGCGCTTGACGATGTGATCGGGGCGGCGCGGGAAGAACGGACCGCCTTCGCGGGAACCGCGCCTGCGCTTCCGGTTGTAGTGTGCGATCACCTGTGCACGGCTGCCGGAGACGACGGCGTGTTCAGCGTTCACGATGGCGATCTTCTCACCGGAAAGCGCGCGCTTGGCGACGACGCTCGCCATTCTTCCGAGCAGCAATCCGCTGGCGTCGATGATGGTAACCATGGTCCTCACCTGATAATCCTCACCCGGCTCCCCTTCGGATTGCTTCGAACGAGCTCCTCGATGGTCATGCAGGTACCGTTGGCGCCGACGATCTTGCTCGCGGCCGCTTCGGAGAAGTTCAGTGCGGCGACGTTCACCGGCAGGTCCAGCACGCCGCTCCCCAGCACCTTGCCGGGCACCAGAATCGTCTCCCCCTCCTGCGCGTAACGGTTGATCTTGCTGATGTTCACCTCGGCGTAGTTCTTCCTGGGAGAATCCAGTCTCTTTGCGATCTCGCGCCAGATGTTCGCCTCATGGGTCTGCGATGCGTCTTTCAGCATCATGATAAGGTGTGTAAGACGCGGGTTTGTCTTCTTTACCGTTCTCCTCATTCTGCGACCTCCCCCGTTATCTCGTTCACGACCTCCACCAGATCATCCGATCTCTTCTGGACGTACTGGAGCGCTCTCTCGATGATCTCCGAAACAGGCATCGATCCATCGCTCTCCACCACGAAGATGAACCGCCCCTCCTCCGTGTCGATGTGGATGGCGGGCTCGTTCCCGATGCCGCTGGCAAGGCACGCCCGCTCACAGAGCCTGCAGAGGGAGCACGACTCCAGACGCCCTTCCACGACCTTCACGCTGCCGCTGTCGGCCGCCAGAACGCCGCGCGGACACTCATCGATGCACATGCCACATCCGTCGCAGTTCTCGTCGATCCTGATCGCCGGATAGTTCTTGTATCCGCACGCGACGGTCGGCTGCCACTTCGCATGCTCCTTTCCGGTGCCGATGACGGCCTGGGCCTCCAGCACGACCTTCTGGTCCTCTCCGAGCTCGACGATCGGGATGTTCTCCTCCGCCGGAGCGGCGTTGGGATCCTGCGGAATCAGATCGCTCGAGTAGACCGTCCGTGGCCCCTCGACGGAGAGCGTGTAGGTGGCGGTGCAGACGGGACAACCCGCGCCGCCGCATCCGCACCCCTCCCGTGGACCGTAGCACGAAAGATCGGTCTTCAGCGGAATGAGGCCCAGGCGATGCGCCAGAATCTCGTCGAAGAGGACGCTGGTGTTGTCGTAGATCCGCACGTCCTCGATGGCGAGCGTCGGCACCTCGCTGATCATGGCACGCCTGAGTACGTTGGCAAACGCCGGTGTCGCACCGCTCAACACAAATTTGGCGGTTCTCTCATCAAGGTGAGCAAACGCGATCTCCATCACACTCTCCTTCCTCTCCGTCCGCCTTTCCCGCGTATTCCGTCATGCGGCACCGGAGTAACGTCCTCGATCCTGCCGATCTGTATGCCGGCCCGGGCGAGAGCGCGAATCGCCGCCTGCGCACCGGGACCGGGGCTCCGCTGCTTGCCCCGCCCCGGTGCGCGGACCCGCACGTGAACGCCGGTGATTCCCTTTTCCCGTGCGTTCTGCGCGACGGTCGCCGCCATCTGCATGGCCGCATACGGCGAACTCTCGTTCCTGTCCTGCTTCACCACCATACCGCCGCTGCTCTTGGTCACCGTTTCGGCGCCGGAGAGATCGGTGATCGTGATGATCGTGTTGTTGAAGGAGGCGAAGATGTGTGCGATGCCCCATTTCCCTCTCTCTTCCGCCATGATTACTTCACTCCTGTCCGTGCGATCCGCGTCCGCCCGGGGTGCATCTCGTGGGTGAGCGGGGACGACTCGTAGTAGCCGATCCTCGTCTCCTCCTCCCTGGATACGCGATAACTCGGAATGGTCACCCTGCGTCCGCCGACGGCGATGTGCCCGTGGGTGATGAACTGCCGCGCCTGCTTGGGCGATCGTGCGAGCCCCGTCCGGCAGACTATCGTCTGGAGGCGGCGGTCGAGCTGCTGCTCCACCCGGAGAGCAAGGACATCGGCGATGTCCGCACCCTCGCCAACCAGACCGTAGCGGTACAGGTGGTCGAGGAGCTGGCTCCGCTTGCGCTCGAACTCCTCCGGATGTGTCCCTGCGGTCTTCTGTGCGAGGAGGTCGCGTGCTGCCGTCCGGTACTTCCGCAGAACGCTGTGGGCTTTCCAGATCTCGCGCTTGTTGCGGAGGCCGTACTCGACGATCAGTCTCTTCTCGTCCTCGATCCTCGTCTTCTCAAAGCGCCGTTTCGGCTTGGCGTACCGTTTGTAGCTCTTTCCCGGATATCCCATCCAATCACCGCAACGATTACTTCTTCCTCTTCACGCCGACGGTGGTGCCCGTTCTTCCTGTCGACTTGGTGCGCTGGCCGCGGACCTTCTGCCCCATCTCGTGCCTGATGCCCCGGTAGCAGCGGATCTTGCGCATGCGGTTGACGTCCTCGTCCCGCATCATGAGGAGGTCGGTCCCGAGCAGGTGACGGGGCTCGCCGGAGTAGATGTCCTTGGGGCGGTTCACCATCCAGGGCGGCACCAGCGAGGTGTAGGTCTCCACGACGCGGGAGAGACGCTCGATCGAGCCGTCGTCCAGCCTTCCGAGCACCGCATGGGGGTCCACCTCCGCAAGGGCCGCGATGGTCCGCGACGTGTGTGGCCCGACGCCCTTGATGCCGGTCAGAGCGATCTGTACCGCCTTGGTTCCGTCGAGATCGGTGTTTCTGATACGAACAAAGTATTTTATCTCTTCTTCATCCATGCTATTCGCCTCATATCCGTCAGGGTGTTGAGCGCTGAGGGAGGGATTTGAACCCTCGAGTCCCAGAGGGACACAGGTTTAGCAAACCTGCGCCATACCAGGCTTGGCTACCTCAACATAGAATTTCGCATCGTTCGATACTCGCAGCACGCACATGCTGCTCCAGATACAGCATTCTATGAGTTGCGTTCCAATATGTTTGCCGCCTCTTATATTAACCCTTGTGGTGCCGGCGATCGGCTGGCGATCGTGCCACACCGCTGCCGATCAGCGCCGAGGTGATGATGGGAAGCGCGATGGTGGCGTCGCAGAAACACTGGACCCGGGCGGAGTCGGGCGCCTCTTTTCCCCAGCTGATCGCCTCTTCGAACGTGCATCCGGAGAGCCCGCCCCAGTGGGGGGCGTCGGTGGTGTACTGGACGGCGTATGCATGCCCGCCGAGGTCCTGGTCGTGGATCGATGCGATGACCTGCGTCTGCTGGATGAAGTTCTTGGGCACGCCGCCGCCGATGTAGATGACGCCGGTCTTCTTTGCGCGCTCCATCATCCGGGTGATCTCGTCCGTATCGGCGAGCTGGTCGACGTCGGCCTCGATGCCCCGTCTCCGTGCCATCACCAGACCGATGCCGATGGACGAGTCGCAGAGTGCGGGGACGAAGATCGGAACACCGCGCTCTGCACAGGCGGCGGTGACCGATCGGCCGTCGGGTCTCTGCTCAACGAGCCAGCGGCCCAGCCGTTCGACGAACACCCTCGACGAGCCCCGGAACGGTGCGATCTCCCCGGCAAACCGCGCGATCTCCGCATCGATCTCCCGGAACCGGTTTTCGTAGGCGAAGATATCGTAGATACGATCGATCCCCTGCGAAAAGAGCGCCACGTCGTCGGCATGGTGATGCCCCTGATAGTGCCGAACGCCGAGGTGCTCGCAGACATCGTGGAAGATGTTCGCTCCGGTCGAGACGATCACGTCGACGAAGCGGTTGTTGACGAGCTCGATGATGCAGGTCTGCATGCCTGCCGGGATCATCGCGCC
>DAQY01000054.1:0-348 GCA_002503105.1 Methanomicrobiaceae archaeon UBA206 | reverse complement strand
TGCCTGCCGGGATCATCGCGCCGGAGAGACCCATGAAGATGGTGCAGTCGGGATCCTCGATCATTCTGGTCCAGACGTCGAGCGACTCCCCCAGTTTCCTTCCCTGAAACCCGGTTCTGCTCATGCCCTGCAGGAGGGCCGTAATATGTACATTCGGTGCGACTGGCTGCGTCGGCTTCATGGTCAGTTCCGGTTATGGGTTCTGCCTGCAGGATATTAAATACGTGGCACCGGGCGGCGGCGGGACGCTTTTGGGAGAGGTATCGTAATCCGGCATTTACTGAGACGTTTCTGGAAAATTGACCGTGATGGCAATCGTACCGGGGGTGGGGCCAGGCGAGGGGGGCC
>DAQY01000055.1 GCA_002503105.1 Methanomicrobiaceae archaeon UBA206 | reverse complement strand
TGGTGTTTTTCGAAATTCTCTTGGGAGTCGTGGTGGAAGTGCATACGTTCGCCGGGCGATCCTGCTCGGGCTGCTCGTTGCGGCATGCGGGATGATCACTCCGGTCAGCGCAGGTCCTGCCGACGTTACGGTGACCTCGTTCGAGATCGATCCCCCTGTCCTGATGAAGGGCGACACCGGCACCATCACCGTCGTGGTGCAGAACGCCGGTACGACCACCGTCCCGGTAACCCGGGCGAAGCTGTACGGAGACGGCATCGGAGTGCTGAGCGACCCGTATCCGGCGGTGGGCGACATCGGTGCGGGCAACAGCAAGACCTTCACCTTCAGCATCCGGGCGGACGCCCCGGAGGGAGCCTACTATCCCAAATTCATCCTCGACTTCCGCAACGCCGGCAGCCTCCGCCACCCGATCCCGGTCCAGATCGAGGATACCCCGCTCCAGGTGGCGGTGGTTGCGAAACCGGACGCGTTCGGCGAGGAGCGGCAGGCGGAGATCATCATCCGGGTCGACAACCCCCGGCCGAACGCCGTCTCGGGCGTTTCGGTGATCCCGCAGGGGACCGGGTTTACGGTCGTCCCGACGGGCGCGTTCATCGGCGCCCTGAACCCGGACCAGTCGGCGACGGTCTCCTTCAACCTCACCCCGCAGGAGGAGACCGACGTCGCCTTCCGGGTGGTCTGGCGCAACGGGGTCAACACCCACGAGGCGATACTGCCACTCTCGATCGCTTTCGGCGACGATAAAAAGCAGGCGAACCCGGTCATCAGCAACATTGAGGTGGCGGCGGAAGGGAGCATCTACCGGGCGACGGGCGATATCACCAATGCGGGGCTTGAGACCGGCCGGTCGGTGATCGTCACCACCGCGTCCCCGGCGACGCCGACGACCCCCTTCCGGGTCTACGTGGTCGGCACCCTCGATCCCGACGACTTCTCCTCGTTCGAGGTGACCTTTGAGGCGGACGTCGGGACTGCCAATATCCCCCTCGTCGTCGAGTACCGGGACGACGACGGCAATCTCTACACCCGGACCATGACCGTCCCGATCGGGAACCGGACCGGAGAGGAGGAGCAGGGGAGCGGCCTGCCGGTGCCGGCGGTCATCGGCGCGGTGCTGGTGATCGCGGCGGCGGGCGTCGTGGTGTGGTACCTCCGGAGACGAAGGGAATGAGCGATATCCCTGTTATCAGGTTTGAAGACGTCAGCAAGATCTACCCCCTCCCGGCCGGAGACGTCGTGGCCCTCGATCGCGTCTCCCTCACGGTGGAGCGCGGAGAGTTCATCGCCGTCATGGGCCCGTCCGGGTCGGGCAAATCGACCCTCCTGAACCTGATGGGGTGCCTGGACGTCCCGACGTCGGGAAAGATCTACCTCTCCGGAAAAGACATATCCGGGATGAACGACGACGAGCTCACCCGGCTGCGGCGGGATCAGATCGGCTTTGTATTCCAGCAGTTCAACCTCATCCCGCTCCTGTCGGCGCTCGAGAACGTCGAGTTTCCCGTCGTCCTCACCCCCGACCGGGAGAAGAGCCGGGAGCGTGCCGTCGAGATGCTGCGGGCCATGGATCTCGAGGAGGAGCTCTACACACATAAACCGAGCGAGCTCTCGGGCGGCCAGCAGCAGCGGGTGGCGATCGCGAGAGCGCTGGTGAACGATCCCGCGCTCATCCTCTGCGACGAACCGACCGGCAACCTGGACACGAAGACCGGTACCGCCATCATGAATCTGCTGGCAGAGGAGAACAGGAAGGGGAAGACGATCGTCATGGTCACCCACGACCCGAAGGTCGCCGAATACGCCCACCGCCTGATCCAGATCGTGGACGGCAGACTGGTATGATATTTCTCGATTTTGCTGTCAGGAACTTAAAGCGGCACTGGGTGCGCTCGTTCCTCTCGATCATCGGGATCGTCATCGGCGTGATAGCCATCGCCTCACTCGGGATCATGGGCAACAGCATCAATCTGCTGGTCGCAAACCTCATCACCGACGTCGGCGACACCATCGTGATCACGCCGCATACCGCCATCGGCGACACCTTTGCGGGGGACCCGCGAACGGCGGTGGACGCCACCATCCCCGCTCGGCAGGTGGACGAGATCCGGCGTGCGGCGAGCCCGCATCGGGTGATCCCGGTGCAGCAGGGCGCGGACGAGGTGGAGTTCGGCGGCGGCGAGAGCGGGTATACCCAGGTGATCGGGCTCGATGCTGAAGACATCCCGGCCCTGCTTGACATCAAAGTGGGGCAGTACCCCAGGCAGAACCAGCCGGGTGCGCTCGTCGGGACGTATCTCGCCGAGGAGTACGACATATCGCCCGGTGCACGGATCGCGATCGGCGGCGACGACCTGCGGGTGGCGGGATTGCTCGAGGAGCGGGGGTTCGCCGCCGATATCAACCCTGACTACGCGGTCGTCGTGCCGAGCGCCTGGTACCGCGACCACTTCGGCACCGATGACGCATACTCGATGGTCATCATCCGTGTCGGCGACGTCGGGGAGATCGACAGCGTGAAGGACGCGGTGGACGACCAGCTCAACCGGCGCGAGGAGACGGTCGACATCTTCGACTCCCGGGAGCTGCTCCGGCAGTACGAAGAGATATACCGGCAGATAACGACGTTCCTCGTCGGCATCGGGGGGATCTCTCTCCTCGTCGCCGCCGTGAACATCCTTAACGTCATGTACATATCGGTGACGGAACGCATCCGCGAGATCGGCATCATGCGGAGCATCGGCGTCCTGCGGCGCGAGGTGCTCCGGATGTTCCTGTACGAGGCCGTGATCCTGGGCGTCATCGGGAGCGTCATCGGCGGCGCCTTCAGCGCCGTCGGCGGCTACTTCATCAGCGTCGCCGCAATCGAGGTCTTCACCGCCGGAACCACCTTCGGAGAGAACTTCACGGTCTTTGACCTGACGGCCGTGGGGTTCGTCATCTTCGGGATGCTGTTCGGGATCGCAACAAGCATCGTCGCCGGGTTCTACCCGGCCTGGAAGGCCGCACAGCAGCAACCGATAGAGGCGATGCGCCATGATTGACGGTTATCGGGGGGGCGGATGCGGCATGATCCTCTTCAATCTGGCAGTACGGAACCTTAAGCGGCATAAAGTCCGTTCGGGGCTCGCCACGGTCGGGATCATCATCGGCGTGATCGCGGTCGCATCCCTCGGGATCATGGGCAACAGCCTCTCGGCGCTCGTCGGAGGGCTGGTCTCGGACGTGAGCGACACCGTGCTCGTCACCCCCCACCTCGCGGCATCAAGCGGCGACCCGTTCGACCCCCGGAACAAACTCGCCTCACAGATCTCGGAGCGGGACGTGGCGCTGATCGAGAAGGCCGTCGGGCAGAACCGGGTCATACCCATGATCCTGACCGCGGAGCGGGTGGCGGTGGGTGACGAGGGCGGGTACACCCAGATGTACGTGCTGCAGGCGGAGGACATCCCGTTTCTGCTCGAGAAGGAGTCGGGGCTCTATCCGCAGACAACATCGTCGGGCGTGATGGTGGGCTCGCTCCTTGCCGACGAATTCGATCTGAATGCAGGGAGCCGCGTCGAGGTCGGCGGCGAGAGCGTCCGCGTCGTCGGCATCGCCGCCGAGCGGGGGATGGGGATCGATATCAATCCCGATTACGCCGTCATCGTCACCGAGGAGTGGTACGCCAGGCGACACGGCGAGCAGGAGTACAGCCAGGTCGTGGTGAAGGTCCGCGATCTCGATGAGATCGAGGAGGTGAAGGCCGCCATCGATCAGCAGATCAACCGCAGGAAGAAGAACGTGGACGTCCTCGATTCGCGCGAGATCCTGGAGATCTACTACGACACCTGGGACGCCATCAACGTCTTCCTCCTCGGCATCGGCACGGTATCGCTCTTCGTCGCCAGCGTGAGCATCCTGAATGTGATGATCATCTCCGTCACCGAGCGGACAAGGGAGATCGGGCTGATGCGGAGCATCGGAGCGGAGAAGCGCGAGGTGATGACCATGTTCCTCTACGAGAGCCTCGTTCTTGGTCTCGCAGGAAGCATCGTCGGCGGGATCGCCAGCGCAGTCGTCGGGTTCTACGTCAGCGCATCGGTCGCGGAGTTCCTGACGGGCTTCGTCGCGGTGGAGGGGGCCGTGGCCCTGAGCCCCGTCGCAATCGGCTACATCGTCTTCGGCGTCACATTCGGCATCGCCGCAAGCGTCATCGCCGGGCTGTACCCCGCCTGGAAGGCGGCGCAGCTCAACCCCATAGAGGCGCTCCGCTACGAGTGAGCGGTGCTGGATATCGAGCGGGAGACGTTCCCCCCCCCGACAGACAACCCCCAACTGCTGGCCGCAGTGCTCCGGGATCTGCGCGCACCTCCCCATCATCAGGGAGTTCCGCCGGGGAGAGGGCGCAACTCTTCTTTCCGCGCCTGCAGACCGGGTATCGAGGTCCGGGCGGCCGATACGTGCTCTGAACGCCCGCCCTCCCCCGATCCGTCGTGAAGGGGATGCTCTCTTTAATGGGCCCAAGCGCAGCAGAAATCGCCGACAGGTCCGGGATTGGGCGCAGTTTTGGGTACGGCGCGCACCTCCCCGTGGCCACAGGCTCTTGCGTAATTTCATAATTCAGGAGACCGGAAACTCTATTAGTACTCATAGAATGATCAGTTCCACGCAACCGGAGGGGACCCCTGACCCGCAGCGACCCCAACCACGGAATAGCGCTGCCCTGTATGTGAAGCACATGTTGCAGATGATCACGTGGCTCGATGAGAACTTCAGCTCGCTCCGACCGACGCGGGCAACGATACTGAAGGCGCTCAGGCACCTGCGCCCGTCCGACAGAAAGAAGCTCTTCTCCGAAGACGTCCCCCAGATGAGGACCGCCGAGGGACGGTGGTACGAGGCGATCATCTACGAGACGATCCTCGAGATATCGCTCCAGTCCGACCTGGTCTATGCCGTGGTGATGCGCGGCGCCGATGCTCCGAAAAGGGTGAAGAGGGCGCATCTTGGTCAGAACGGCCTTTTTTATTCGAATATCGGAGATATCAAGGTCAGGGGGAACGGGCAGGACCTGGCAGAAGTCGACCTGGTGCTGGTGGACCATACGGGGGCGCTCGCGTTCGGCGAGATCGTGACATCCCCTGCGGACTTAAAGGAGCTCGAGGACGAGATCCACTACAAAAAGCGCCTGCTGGGTTACCTGTACGGGCAGCCCAGCGTGCCGTTCCTCCTGATATCCTCCGTGGACATCTCCCGCACGGCCGCCGTCCGTCGCCTCATGAAGGAGCCCGACAACGTGCTTCTCACGACGTCGTCGTGCAAGGAGCTCAAGACCCTGATCAGTCCCCGCGACCTGCGGCGGAGCCCGTCCAGGCCCGTACGCCACCCGAAGCTGATCCGGGTCTCGGAGATCGCGCCGAAGAGGCCGTTCGACTACAAGAAACTCCATGACGAGCGGCTGCGGAGCATCGTTGCCGCCGTCACCGGCGATCAGGGGCTCGAGGTGCTCGGCAAGGCCGATGAGATCCCTCCCATCGTGAAGAAGGTCATCTTCGGCGGGCTGTACCCCTCCGCCATCCGGATGCTCGATCAGCACCACTCGATCCATATCAGGGGGTGGGGAGACGGTCCCGACGCGATCATGAAACAGTTCTCAAAGGTCGTCCTCGCCGTGAATCTCCCCGAATACAGGCCGATCATCTACCTGCGATCCCGGAACAGGAAGGAGTACCTCAAGATGGTGCCGGACCGGACCGGTGGTTTCAAGTTCGAGAGCCGGCGAACGCCCCACATGGCGGGTTTCTATTTATGGCTGGAGTCCACCCGCCCGTCCCTCGGCGCCGAACTGACGAGGGGGCTGCTGGACGCGTTTGAGGCCGTCAACGCTCCGCCGTCTGAAACGGCCGCGGCCGACTGATCCGCCCCGGCCACGGAAGCACATGCACGGCTGACGGCCGCGATCCTGTCACAATGAGGGGGCCAGGGGCAACCAGCACGTTCGGATCATGAAGGGACGTACGCCCTCAAAGACCCCGCCATCCTGCCGCTGGCGTTTCCGTGGCCCTGCCGGCGTTCGGCGCGTCGTCAGGCCCCGGGATGTGCAGGGACATCGGCGATGAGGGGGCAGACGCTGCCTCCCGCCGGCCGACCGATACAGCCATCTCTTCCCGGCAGCATATGAATCTGTACCGTTCTCCGTTTCGGGGGAATACGGGGTGTGCCATGCCGGGTCTCCAGATCGCGATCATCCAGGCGCTTCAGAGTCAGCAGAGTCTGCTCGGCGTCCCGATGGCCGTCTTTTCGTTCCTCGGCGCGCCCGAGTTCTACCTGGTGGCCGTCCCGGTGCTCTACTGGTGCTGGGATCCCCGTCTCGGGTTCCGCCTCGGCATCCTCCTCGGGATCTCCACAGGTCTGAACGACGTCCTGAAGATCGCCGTCCACTCTCCCCGTCCCTACTGGGTCAGCCCGGAGGTGAAGGCGCTGAACAGCCATCCCTCGTTCGGCCTCCCCTCGGCGCATGCGCAGGCGGCCGTGACCTTCTGGGGGCCCCTCGCTGCAACCGTCCGCCGCCGCGGGGTATGGGTGCTGGCCGCCATCCTCATCGTGCTCATCGGCGTATCCCGCATCTACGAGGGCGTGCACTACCCGATCGACACGATATCGGGCTGGCTCGTCGGGGCTGCCGTCCTGCTGGCGTTCCTGCGCTGGGAAGGGCCGGTCGGGTCGTGGCTCTCGTCTTTCCCGCTCCGCCGCCAGATCCTGGCGGCGTTCCTGGCGTCGCTCACCATCGTCGCACTCTCCCTGATCGCCATCGCCAGTCTCGGGGACTGGCAGCTTCCGGCTGAATGGATGTCGCGTGCGCTGGAAAAGTCAGGAGAGCTGATCCATCCGCTCTTCCCGAGAGATACGGCGATCGCGGCGGGGCTGCTCTTCGGCTTTGCAGCCGGGGGCGCCGCCCAGTCCCATAAAGGCGTTCTGTGTGCCGCCGGGCGAGGGGCCGAGCGGCTGGTGATGTATGTGCTCGGGATCGCGGTGGCCGGCATCATATGGCTCGTTCTGGGACTCGCCATCCCCCCGGAGATGAACCTGCATGCGCTCGTGCTCCACTATATCCGTGCCGCTGCCGCCGGCGCCTGGATCTCCTTCGGAGCGCCCGAATTCTTTGCGTACCTGAACCTGATGGAGCGAGACCGCACAGAACAGGAGGGGCATCCGGCCGAACACGAGTGAGCAGGTATAAAAACCTGCCGGGACGGGATCGGTACCATGGAACCGTTCGAACAGGACGATCGCCCCCCCCACCGGGCTCGAACTGCTCATCCTCCTCGCAGTCGCGGTCGTCATCATCGCCCTCGCCGCAACGCACCTGCTTGCATCCCCGCACTCCTCCGGCGGCGTGGTCGGAGCGGCGCTCGAGGAGACCGGCGGGAGCCTGATGGTCTCGGGAGATGTCTGCGGATTCGCCCCGGTCAACGGGAGCGCGGGAGACGCGGAACTCTGGTGCGACTGTCCCCGACCCATCGCGGATGGGCTCCGTCTCCCTCACGGTCGGCCTCTTCATCGGCGATATGGGGAGCGTCGATATGGACCGGGCGGTCGTCGCCGTTGCGACGGCGGACAACGCCGAGCTGCTGACAAAAACGTCCGCCGTCCCGGTCCGGCCTGCGAACTGGTCGATTCTCAGGAGGATGCACGCGATCCCCTGCCACCGGGCAGACGGGGACGATCTCCTGGAGCCGGGAGAACTGTTCGAGCTGCTCGTCTACCCCCTCGAGACCGCTCGCACCCTACGAGCAGTTCACCGTCACCATCACGCCCGGGGGAGGGGGGCGGTCATGCTGCTCATCGAGGTCGCGGAACCCGGCTACTTCATCGGCGTCCCCACCACGGTCCGATCCTCCTCGGTATTCTCCTGCTGCCGGGCATCGACATCTTCAACTCCGTCTGGGGCGTGTTCGTCGGTGTTGCGGCGGCCTTCGGCCTCCGCACTCGTCACCATCCCGGTCTACAGCAGGCTCACGCCGAACAGGATGCCGACGACCATCAGCCGGGACCCGCTGGTCGGGTGGGAGGGCACCGTCGTCCGACCGGTCGACGAGGAGACGATCGACGGCAAAGTGCGGATCGGAATCACGGAGTGGAGCGCTCGTTCCGTCCCGGGGACCATATCCGTCGGGAAGAGGGTTGTCGTGGTGCGCTCGGAAGGGGTGCATGTGGTCGTACAGGAGATCGATTGACATGATACCGACCGAACCTTTTCCTCTGACCGGGCTCTTCACCATCTTCTTGATCATCGTCGTCATCGTCATCCTGGCGCGGGGCGTGGTGATCGTGCAGCCCTACCAGCAGGGGGCTGGAGATCCGTCTGGGGCGGTATATCGGCAGGATGAAACCCGGATTCCGGTGGATGGCCCCCCTCATCACCACGGTGGAGAAGCTCGATCTGCGGACCGGGTGATGGACGTGCCCGTGCAGGAGGGTGATCACCAAGGACAACTCGCCCACCAACGTGGATGCGATCGTCTACGAGCGGGTGATCGACCCGGAGAAAGCGTTCTTTGAAGTGATGAACTACCGGCAGGCGACGGTGGCGCTGGCGCAGACGACCAGAAACCGGCCGGGAATCTGAAGAAAGAAGCCTGCGACCAGATAGCGCGGAATATCGAGCAGCTGGCGACGCTGGCCGATCGAATCAGGACCTCTCTCGCCGCGATCATCGGTCTGGCAGACCTTGAAGGCGGAAAAGCGTCCGAAAAGATCATCGGGCAGGCTCTGCTCATCGACGAAATCATCACGGAGCTCGACAGAGGGGGTGCATCGAGTCCATAAAAGTCGGGGAGTTCCTCAGGAAGTACTACCAGATACTACCGGCTGGATGGCAATCTGCAGTCATGATCCGGCTCGGGTCCACCGACACCCCAGCTGCTCCGGCTGAGGAGTATCCCGAAACGCCGATGAGGCCGTGCCGGCCGCAGGCTCGACCGGTGAAAAGCCGATCATCCGGCCCCACGATGCGACTGCCCCGATATGCCAGGATCGAGGGTTCAGTCGTATTCATGGAACATATCGCACCTGATCGGTGCTCAAACGTCTGCGAGGCGATAGCCGAAGAGGTCATCCCAAAACTCT
>DAQY01000053.1:5187-16545 GCA_002503105.1 Methanomicrobiaceae archaeon UBA206 | reverse complement strand
GGGTGTCCCCCTCCCGTCAGAGTGTTTTGGGATGACCTCGTTCTGACTCAGGCCCGCCCGGAGAGAACGGTCATCAGCCGGAGCGCATCGGTCGGTGCGCCGGCAAACTGCTCCTGCAGCATTCGCCACTCCCAGTTGCCTTCCGTCGTTCCCGGCAGGTTCATCCTCGCCTCCTCACCGAGGCCAAGCAGGTCCTGCATGGGGATGATCGCGATCCCGGCGACCGAGGACATCGCGAGGCGGATAAACTCCCAGTGCACCCGGCCCGGCGGCACCCTCCGTCCGATGTAATCGAAGAACCGGTTCTTATCCTCACGGGAAGCCTCGCGGTCGAACCACCCTCTCACCGTGTTGTTGTCGTGGGTGCCGGTGTACAGGATGCAGTGCCGGATGTGGTTATGGGGGATGTGAGGGCTCTCAGGGAGAGCCCTGCCGAACGCGTACAGCAGGATGCGCATTCCGGGAAGATCAAGTCGATCCAGCGCCTGCTGCACCGGGGGCGTGTTGGCGCCGAGGTCCTCGGCGATGATGGGCAGGCAGGGTGACCGTCGCGCAAGCCTGAGCAGGAAGTCCATGCCGGGGCCATCGACCCAGGTGCCCCGCTCGGCGGTCGGTTCCCCTGCCGGCACCTCCCAGTAGTCGATGAAACCCCGGAAGTGGTCGATCCGCACCATGTCGTGCAGCGATACGGCACGCGCAATCCGCTGGAGCCACCAGTCATATCCCCGTGCCCTGAGCGCCTCCCAGTCGTAGACGGGATTCCCCCAGAGCTGGCCCGTCTCGCTGAAACGGTCCGGCGGCACGCCGGCGACGACCGTGGGACGGAGATGGGTGTCCAGCTTGACGATATCCGGATTCTTCCAGATGTCCACGCTGTCGTACGCGACGTAGATGGGGATATCCCCGATGATCTGAACGCCGCTCCGTGCGCAGTAGCGGCGGAGCGCCGACCACTGGCGGTCGAAAAGATACTGGAGGTACTTCTCCCTCTCCATGCGGTCGGCGAGCCGATCTCTCTCCTCCTCCAGCGCATCGGGTTTCCGGTCCCGTATCCGGCGCGGCCATTCGTTCCAGGCAAGCCCGCCGAAGCGGGCTTTCAGGGCGACGAAGAGGGCGTGGTCCTCCAGCCACCAGGCGTTCTCGGCGCAGAAACGCTCGTAGCCGCAGGTGCCCTCTACCCTCCGGAACCGTTCATACGCCCGATCGAACAGGCGTTCTTTATATGTGGTCACCGCCACGTAGTCGACCCTGGCCCCCGGAAACGAGGGTACGGGCTTCAGGTCCGTCGCATCGAGAAGGCCGTCCTCCACCAGAAGATCGGGGGAGACGAGCAGGGAGTTGTTCGCAAAGGAGGACGGGCTGCAGTAGGGGGAGCTGGCGTAGATGACACGTGTGGGATTCAGGGGAAGGATCTGCCAGTATGTCTGTCCGGCATCGACGAGGAAGTCCACGAAACGGTATGCGGACGGCCCGAGGTCACCGATCCCATACGGGGAGGGGAGAGAGGTGATATGGAGGAGTACACCGCTTCCCCGCGTGCGTATCATGTCACCACCTCAAGAACCCCCGGAACCGCCCGATAAAACGGTAGAGCGCTCCCGCTTCGGGGAGGTCTTCGTCGGCCTGCCGCTGCGTCGGTACCATCCCAATCATACCGATCGCGTCCGCGAACGATCTTCAAGTACTAAAACGTTGTCCCGCTGCATCCGGAGCACAGGGATGGCGATCACAGTACCATACACCCTCTGGTAACACTGCACGACGTGCTGGAGGCCGTGCTGGAGAGGCGATCGTCGGCGACATCCCCTCGATGGAGCGGCCCCCTGAAATGCACGCGATGCAGCGGGAGGACGGCTCATGGCTTATGGACGGAATGCTCCTCGTGGACGGGTTCCGTGAGATCTTCAAGATCGGGATGCTGCCGGGAGAGGAACGGGGCTACTACCAGACGCCGGGCGGTTTCGTGATGATGAACCTGCAGCGCACACCCACGACAGGTGACCGCTTCAGATGGAACGACCTCCCCGCTTCGAGGTGGTCGATATGGACGGATTCTCCTGCAAAATCCTGGGGTTCATGAAATCCCGCCGATCGGCCGTACCGATGACGAGCGTCGGCGTTCTCTCTCCGCAGAACAGTCAAAACCCCGGCGGGTGCGCGCCACGGCCGCGATCATGCCTGCACACGCCTGATTTACTCGTCCTCCTCGCCCCCTTCCTCGAACCGCACTACCGTTGCGAAGCACTCGGCAGCATCACGGTACTTTCCGATCCGGTCGAGGGCCCTGCCCTTCCGGTACCACGCCTGGGCATGATCGGGATTCATGTCGATCACCCGATCGAAGCACTCTATTGCCGCGTCGTACTGCCCGAGGCGGTGCAGTGCGACGCCCTTGGCGAAGTGCACGTTCGGGTCGCAGGCACCGCACTTGATCGCCCGGTCAAACGCCTTCACGGCATCGGCGTGCCGCCCCAGTGCGCCCAGCAGCATGCCGGTCGCATTCCAGAGTGCGGGATTATTCTCGTCATGCTCGATCGCCGTTCTGTAGCTCGTCAGGGCATCGTCGTACCTGCCGATCTTCTCCAGCACCGCGCCCCTCGCGAAGAGAGCAGCGGAATCCCCGGGCTGGAGTACGATGATATTGTCGATGACGCTGACCGCATCGTCGTACCGCCCCAGGTGGGTGAGGGCGGCGGCCTTTGCATACAGGGTGTCGATATTTGCGGGCTCCCGCTCAAGGATGGCCGTATATTCCGCAATCGCATCCTCATATCCGCCGGATTTCTCTCGGGCCTCGCCGAGCGCACGCAGGGCGAGCATGTTGTCGGGATCGCCTTCCAGCACCCGCTCGAAGCACGCCACCGCATCGCTGTACCTCCTCAGCCGCATGAGGATCTCTCCGCGGTTCTGCCAGGCGGCCCCTTCATCGGGAGTGATCTCGATGATGGCGTCCGAGCACTCCATGGCCTCCTCGTACCTGCCCTGGTGCATCAGGGCGCTCTCCAGGGAGTGCCAGGCTTCGAGGTCGCTCTCGTCGTCCTGGAGCGCCATCGCGTACTGCCTGATCGCATCGTCGTACCTGCCGACCTTCTCCAGCACTCTTCCCAGGGCCACCCGTGCCTTACGGTCGCCAGGCGAGGCGGCGAGATAGCGTTCATAGGCGGCGATCGCCTCCTCATATCTCCCGAGGCGATCGTGCGCTTCCGCCCTGATCCTCAGAGCAACGGAATTTGCCGGATCGGATGCGATCACGCGATCGCAGCTCTCGATCGCCTGATGATACCTGCCAAGCCGGTCGAGGAGAACGGCAAGCGCAGAATAAGCACCGATATCATCAGGACGCTCCTGTACCACCCGCTCGAAACATGCTGCCGCCTCCGCGTTGCGTTCCAGACGCGCGAGAACGCGTCCCCGATTGAACCACGCAGGGAGGTCGTCCGGCGCCGTCCCGATGACCTCCCCGAAGCATTCCGCAGCCTCGTCGAAGCGCCCGAGCGTGGCGAGGAGGACGCCGAGGTTGAAGAGTATTCCCGGATCGCCGGGATCGATCCGGCGGAGGGTCTCGTAGCACACCGCCGCCTCCGCACTGCGTCCCAGTCTCTCAAGAATACGAGCCTTCCAGGCGAACGTTCCGACACCCTCCGAACCGGCGGCATCGATCAGCCGATCGATGGATTCAAGTGCTTCTGCATGCCGTCCGAGGCGCTCGAGTGCCGCCGCTCTGCCGAAGAGACCGCCCGCATCGTCCGGGTGCTGCTCCAGCACCCGCTCGAAGCAGCGGATCGCCTCCTCATAGTCCCCACGCTGCATCAACGCCGTACCCCTGCTCATCTGCGCAACGACGTCGTCAGGGTCGAGCTGGAGCAGTGAGGCGAACGTCTCCTCCGCCTCCGTATGGCGAGAGAGATGCATCAGCGCCGCGCCCCGCGCATGCAGGACAACGGCATCCTCGGGCGCGGTCTCGAGTATCCGGTCGAGGCAGTCGAGCGCCTCACCGTACCGCGCCAGGTTCATGAGGGCGGACGCCCTCATTGTCAGGGCAGCGACATTATGCGGCTCATGTTCGAGGACCTCGCGCAGACATTCGGCTGCCGCCTCATACCTCCCGAGGTGCATGAGGGCGGTGCTTCTGCCGAAGAGAGCGCGGATGCTCCCGGGCTCTGCATCGAGCACCCGCTCGAAGCTCTCTTGCGCTTCGGCATAAGAGCCGAGGTGGAGCAGCGCGACGCCGCGGTGATACAGGATGGTGGTCGCCCAGGCATCATCTTGCAGGAATCTGCTCCTCCGTGTGGGCTCCGCTGCATCATGCTCGAAGAGGCTCAGATCGGTGCTGCCGGCGATCCACTTCATCCCGGCATTCGTCCGGGCTTCGATGATCCGGTCGAAGGAGCGCACCGCCTCGGCATAATGACCGAGGTGGAAGAGCATCAATCCGCGAATGTACCACACGTGCAGCAGATTCTGATCCTGCTTCAGGATCTGGTCGAACGACTTGAGTGCCCGATCGTACCTGCCGAGCGCCTCGTTCGCGAGGCCCAGTGCCAGACGGCCGACGATATGGTCGGGATCGGCGAGTGCGACCTTCTCAAAGCATTCGGCCGCTTCCGCGATCTTCCCGACCCGCATGAGGTCGGCCCCCATCAGGTACCAGGCCGGTATATCCTCGGCATTGAGGGCGACGATCCGCCTGCAGCAGTCTGCAGAAGCCTGAAAGTCTCCGAGACCCTCGTATGCCCGCGCTTTCCGGTACCAGAGATCCATATCCTGCGGACGCTTCTCCAGCACCCGGTCAAAGCACGCAATCGCCTCCTCATAACGCCCGAGGTTCGCACACGCCGCGCCTTTTCTGGTCCACGCGTCGATGTCGGCGGGGTTCGCGTTCAGCACGCGATCAAAGCATGCAGCCGCATCCCGGTCGTTTCCGATACGCTCCAGGACCGTCCCCAGCCTCCTCGAAAGAACCGGATCGTCCGGACGCCCGCTGAGTGCCTGCCCGAATGCCGCAGCCGCGTCCTCGTACCGTCCGAGCCGCTCCAGCGCGTCCCCGTTGCTGAACCACGAAGCGGTGTCAGACGGATCCCGCTCCACCACACGGGCATAGTATTCCGCAGCCTCCCGGTAGTTGCCGAGCTTCATATGGACGTGCCCGAGTGCACGCAGGACGGTGGTGTCTTCGGGGGCGAGCTCCGACGCCTTCTCCAGGCATGTTACCGCTACGTCGCCCTTCCCCACAGCGTCGAGCGCACAGCCGAGCGAGTGCCATACAGACCCGTTTTCGGGATCGATCTTCAGCGCTTTTTCGTAGTGTTTGATCGCCTCACTGTAGTTGCCGGCTTCCAGCTGCGAGTTCCCCTTACGAATCCAGGGATTCGGATTCTTTCCCTGCCCGATAATGTTTCCAAGGATATCCATACGAAGCAACCGCCCATGACCGTTCTCTACGTAGTGAGTGCGTCTGCATCATTTATGAGTGCTGTGGAACGGCATGGCGCCCGCCTGCGGTGCGCGACCACTCCCGTTCGCCGGAGAGACCGGCGACGCGGCACGGTAACGGATCGGTTTTTTGGATGGCATGTACCGATGGCGCCGGCGGAGACGAGAGATGGATGGCACCCCCCCCTCCCCCCACCGTTCCCCCGGACCCGGGGCGATCTTCGGATAGGAACTGCAGATCGGGCGGGCCTTCGAATGCGGCGCCTGCAGGAATGCCACGGCGCGGTCCCCCTCGCAGCGGAGAGCAGACTTGGGTGCCGTACGCGCAGCGATACCGTTTCACCGTCTCCATCTCCGGTTCCGCGTGGGATCTCTTCGTCGCTGAAACCGTGTGCCGGGCGCCAGGATCCTGCAGAACGGCGCGGCAGCGATCATGCGGAATCGGTGGAGGAACCTATTAAGTCGACAGGATAACCATGAAGAGTTATCCACGTTCAGGAGACCACGATGTTCACAAAGATACTCCTTCCGACGGATTTCTCCGACTATTCCTGGAAGACGGCAGAATGTGCGGGACAGATCGCCGGTGTCAGGGAGATCGTCCTTCTGCATGTCCTGGATGCTGCCCGGGCATCGACGCGGGCATGGTTGTCCGGGCATACCTCCAGATCCCCTCTCGAGAAGGCGCAGGCTCTTCTGGACAAGCAGAGGATGTACCTTGAAGACCTGGGTTTTGCGGTCACGACGTACCTCGACGTGGTCGAAGACGGGGATATAAAGGGCGCGATCCTCAGACGCGCAGAGAAAGAGCAGGTCCCGCTTATCGTCATGGGGGCCCGGGGGAAGGGGATCATTCAGGGGTATCTCTTGGGGAGCGTGTCTGCAGACGTGCTCCGCTTCGGTACGACCGATGTCCTGATCACCCACTTCCCGGGCACAGTGCCCGTGAAGGGGGAACTTTTCAGTTCGTGCCGGAGGAATATCTTCTCAACCGTGCTCTGCCCCGTCGACTTCTCAAAGCCGTCCCGCGAGGCGATCGAATTTATGAAGCGTCTGGACGCCGTCGAGGAGGTGGTGCTGGTCCACGTCATCAGCAGTGCAGAGTCGAAAGAAGAGCTGGACTCCGCCGTTCAAAACGCAGAGCGGCGTCTCGGCCACCTGAAGGCGGAACTGGAGCGTGAAGATCGTACCGTAAAGACCTTCGTCAGGTTCGGAAATCCATGCCAGGAAATCGCCGATCTCGCGGAGGAGGAGGACGTATCCCTGATCCTGATCTCCCGCTACGGCAACCGGGATTACTTCAGAGATATCCCGCTCGGGAGCACGGCCACGGATGTGGCAAAACACGTGAAAAGGTCGGTGTATGTCAGGTATCCGCGGATTCACCTGACCGTTCAGGTGCGGGAGCTCTTGCCGGAGGAGTTCTGGAAAGCGGAGGAGATCTGGCAGCAGTATCATCAGCAGAAGGCGGATCGGGAGCATGACAGGATATTCGGCGTGTTCCTCGATGAGAACCTGGTCAGCGTAGCGCGGTGCAAACGGCATCCCGACGGACTCGAAGTCGACGGTGTCTTCACGCCCGAGGAGTTCAGGAGGAGGGGGTATGCACGGAAGGCGATGGAGGCGCTCGTCTCTGCCTGCGGAGACGAAGTGCTCTACATGCACTCGACGCGCGAGCTGGTCTCCTTCTACTCGACCTTCGGGTTCAGGCCGATCAGCGAGAAGGAGCTGCCGCCGAAGATCAGGGAACGATATGTCTTCGCACTGGGCAACATGGAGGGCGCGAACGTCCGTCCGATGAGACGGGTGCCGTGAACGAACGTGGCCATGCCCCCGTCGGTCGGCGCGCACCTTCCCGTTCGCCCGCGACTGCGCGAACGACGCCTGAGCAGCACTGTCAGCACGAGCCGAAAGAGTCTCATCCGTCGTCGAGGAGGCATCATATCATGCCTGCTGTTCCGGGTCTGCTCGAAAACCCCCCATGCCCGGCAACGACCTGCTGAAATTCTCTCCCCACATGTTGCCCCGGATTCACCGCGACCTGTTCGGAAAAGTGGACCGGTGCTCGTGCGCCTGGCCGAAGGGCGGGAGCTTGAGAAACCCGAAGGGTTTCGATATGTCCCCCTCCCGGCACAGGAGTTCTGGGACGACATCAGGGCCCTGAACAGGCGGCGGCACGCGACCGCGCGTCAGCACTCCTCGTCGCAGAAGACCTCTCCCGTGTCGCCGTTCACCGTCACCTCCGTTCCGGATGCCAGCCGTGAGAATTCTTCCGGGAGACGGTCGATCATGGGTATGCCTGCAATGATCGCCCCGATCGCAACGATCGGCTCCGCCTCGGCGTTGATGATCGCGGCAGGCGCCTTTCCGTTCTGCTTCAGCGCATAGATCACGTAGGATCCGACGGTGGATCCCTTCCCATACGGGAATGCGAGCACCCGCCCTGCAATACACTCGCCCTCGAGCGGATGACCGTGCTCGACGACTACACCGGTGTCGGGGTCCACCCCTGACAGGAACGAGATCGGAGCGCTGGAAACGAGCAGCGCTCCGGTGCCGGAGCCCTTCGATATGCTTCTCCCCTTGAGGAACATACAACCACACCACTAAAGAGGTTGGAGAATCAACTATATGAGTGACATGGACGAAACCATTGGCAACACCGCCGGCGGCGAGCACGACATGCTCATGTTGCAGATTCAGGACCTGAAGGCACAGATCCTGGACTACAAATTGAAAAACGAGCTGCTGGAAAAGGAGCTCGCCCAGCTCAGAAAGGAGAACAGCCAGCTGAAACGGGTGCCGCTGTTTGTTGCCGTTGTGGTCGATATACTGGATAGCGGCGAGGTATACCTCCGGCAGCAGGGCAACAACCAGGAATACGTCACCATGGTCAATGAGAAGCTGCACAGCCTGCTCAAGCCGGGGATGAAGGTGGCGGTGAACAATACGCTCTCCATCGTCAAGATCATCGGCAATATCTACGACTCCCGGATACAGGCCATGGAGCTGGAGGATGAACCTGGCATCACCTTCGATAATATCGGAGGCCTTCGGGACGAGATCGAGGAGGTTCGCGAAGCGGTCGAGTATCCGCTCACCAAACCCCAGGTGTACGAACGGATCGGGGTGGAACCGCCGAAGGGCGTCCTGCTCTACGGACCGCCCGGGACGGGGAAGACGCTGATCGCAAAGGCCGTCGCTCACCACTCCAGCGCCCGGTTCATCCGGATGTCGGGGAGCGAGCTCGTGCACAAATATATCGGCGAGGGCGCGCAGCTCGTGCGCGAACTCTTTATTCTTGCCCGGGAGCGCGCCCCTTCGATCATCTTCATCGACGAGATCGACGCCATCGGCAGCATGCGCACCCACGACGGTACGTCCGGCAGCGCCGAGGTCCAGCGGACGCTGATGCAGCTCCTGGCGGAGATGGACGGATTCGGCAACCGGGGGAACGTGCGGATCATGGCGGCGACCAACCGGATCGACATGCTGGATCCCGCGCTGTTGCGGCCCGGGCGGTTCGACCGGATCATTCACGTGCCGCTCCCTGATGCGGGCGCCCGCCTGGAGATCCTGAAGATACACACCGACAGGATGACCTTGCAGGGCGTGGATCTCGATGAGATCGTGCGCCTGACCGAGAACACGACCGGCGCGGAGATCCAGGCGATCTGCCGCGAGGCGGGCATGATGGCGGTGCGCCGGGATGCGATGGCGGTGGAGCAGGAGGACTTCCTGGCAGCGGTCAGGAAGGTGAAGAACGAGCAGCTGGCCGCGCCCGATGATACCCGCATGTACATCTGATGCGGGCATGCGAATTCGCACCCCACGCGGTACAGCGCGATGAACAGCGCCACCGTCGCCCCCTCTCCTTTCAAACGATGCCGTACCGTTCGCCGGAAGCCCCGGCACTGCCGCATCCCTCCGCCGCCGCCCGGTTCGGAATCGGGCAGTTTCCTCCCAATCCGTGCATTTTATGAGGAATATTTATCGATATGGCGGATAGAATGCATGTGAGATGCATATACTCCTCATCCAGCTGGAGGGGGTGGACCTCTATACAACCCTGTTGAGATCCGAGACCAGCAGGGCGGCGCTCCGGTTCTACCACCCCACACGGCTTGCGTACGGCGTGCTCATCGCGACCGCCTCGCTCGGGAGCGCTCTGGCCCTCACATCGGAACTCCGGTGGTACATTCGGCGCTACGTGCAGGAAGTCCTCTTTCAGGTATCAGACAGCGTGTACTGCTCCCATGCCCTGGGGCAGCAGGTATACGAACGGGACGTGACGCTGGTGGCGCCGTGGCAGTACCGCTGCCTCTATATTATCAGGGACGGCAGCCTCGCGGATATCGTCAGGATGGAGGAAGGAACCGGGCGGGGCGGCGACGACGCGTTCGATCCGGCGGATGAGGTGCTGGAGGTCTGGTGCACCGCAGAGGAGTATTCAGATATATGAGTCTGCACCATACCTGATCTTCACGGGGCTGACGCCCGACACGGTGCACCGCCCGGGATCTCTCTGGTGTACTCCACGGATAGACTCAAATCCTGAATCCAGGCATATCCCGCTCCTCACATCCTTGGGGTGCGACCGAAGGGAGCTTGAGAAGACCGAATGCCCTCGAAACGTCTCACCCTCTCATGGATCTCGGAATGACCTCGTGGATCGAACCGAATAGAAAAAGCAAAACGCCCCGGCCGGGACTTGAACCCGGGTCGAAAGCTCCGGAGGCTCTCAGGATATCCACTACCCTACCGGGACTCCATATAATTTTGTGTGAGAATATATAAAAGCCAAGCGGCGGATGTCACTTCCGCCGCGCCTCATAGAGGTGCCTGATCTTGCACGCGCCCTCGTGGCTCACCATGCAGGGACCCACAGGGGTGCGCGGCGTGCAGATCTTCCCGAAGAGCCTGCAATCCTGGGGCTGCGCGACGCCGCGCAGCACCCGATCACAGATGCAGGCCGAGTGCTTGTCCACGTGCCGGATCGCAATGTCGTACTTCTTCTGCGCGTCGTACTGCTCGAACTCCTGCCGCAGGCGCAGACCCGACTTTGCGATGACGGGGAACCCGCGCCATTCGACGTCGAACGGCTCGAAAACCTCGTAAATGAGCCGCTTTGCCTTCACATTCCCCTCACGACGGACCGCCCGCGGGTAGGCGTTGTCCACACGGTGCACACCTTCGCGGATCTGCCGGACGATCATCATCAGGCCGAGCAGGATGTCCTCAGGTTCGAACCCCGCCACCACCTGCGGCACCGGGAACCGCTCGTACTCCTCGTAGCCCGTAACCGTGCAGACATGCCCGGGCAGCACGAACCCGTGCAGCTGCGCCTCCCCCTGCTCGAGCAGCCACTGCATCGCCGGCGGAACGAGGCGATGGCAGGAGAGGATGCTGAAGTTGTCAGGCGGGCCGGAGAGCATCGTTGCGGCCACGGTCGGCGCGGTGGTCTCGAACCCGACCGAGACGAAGACCACATCCGCCTCGGGGTTGCGGCGGGCGATCTCCACCGCCTTGTGGACGCCCTGCACCACCCGGACGTCGCCGCCGCTCGACTCGAGCGATCCCCTCGACCCCGGGACGCGCAGCAGGTCGCCGTAGGTGGCGACGATGTAGCCTCTCTCTACGAGGGTCAGCGCCGCGTCGATCTCCCCCTGCGGCGTGATGCAGACAGGGCATCCCGGTCCCATCACGATCTTCAGGTGCGGGGGCAGAACGCTGCGGATTCCCGCCCGGGCGATCGACGCCTCGTGCGTACCGCAGATATGCATGAGGCAGAGGTCTCGATCGACCAGAGCATGAAGCGTATTGAGTATATCCTGTCCAACTGCCATGAAAACCTCGTACTTACGTTCGCTGCAATCGCATATTAGTACTGCATGAACGGGACCGTGGATGGGATCGGTGGATGGG
>DAQY01000053.1:0-4878 GCA_002503105.1 Methanomicrobiaceae archaeon UBA206 | reverse complement strand
ATGGGATCGGTGGATGGGATCGCAGTCGTTCCCGCCGGGATCATGGCGGCGTTCGTCATCCGCGAGATCTTCGGACGGCTGCAGAGACGGGTGGAGGGTACCGAATCGATGATGGACGGCATCGCCCTCTCCCTCGATCAGCCGGTGGCGATCGGCATCATCGCCACCTCCATCTGTATCTCCGGCGACCACAGGTGGCTGCTCTCCGGCAGGACCTCCTCCCACCGCCACCACCCTGATCGCGACATGGAATATCTTCTTCCAGCTGCAGGCGCATCGATCTCCTCGGGTGCCGGACGACCTCGAAGATCGAGACCGACATGGGCGAGCGGACCACCCAGACGCTTCGAGACGGCAGCGACGTAACGACCTCATAAAGAAACGCCTATGAGGCCGTGCCGGCCGCAGGCTCGACCGATAAAAGATCGATGCACCGGCTCTGCTCAGAGAGCTCACCACACCACCGATGACGACCTGCTGAAATTCTCTCTTTCAGACGTCGCCCGGACTCGCTTGCAACCTGTTCGAGAAGTGGACCGTGAGGAGTGCGCCTGGCCGAAGGGCAGGCGCACGAGCACCGCCAGGCGGGAGCTGTTCCTGGCCGAAGGGCAGGCGCATGAGAAACCCGAAGGGTTTCGAGGGGCCTCATGGTTGGAGGCAGGCCGATTGGGCGATTGTCGGCATGAGAGGGGGGGTGGACCGCAAGGAGGGTCTTCGTGAGGATGGGGGAGTGAAGTGCGAGCGAATGCGAGCATGAGAAGATGCGAAGCATCTCCGAAGCTCTCCCCCGTCAGAGTTTCAGGATGATCCGTATTATTCCGGTTCATCGTTGCGCTCACGACTCTCCAGATCCTCGAAGTGTATATCACGCCGCGCAGGAGATCCTCTCCAGCCTCTTCAGCGGGGTGCTGCTGATCCTGACCGGCTGGGCCATGCCGGACATAAAGGCCGACGATCAAGGCTCTGTTGGACAGGACTTCTTCTTGCGCACGTAAATCCACCTGATGGCAGGTTCTGGCTGGTCCCTACCAGGATCTCCCGTATTGCTCGTATGGCGAGCAGAGCAACGAGGTTCCGATACGGGTGGACCGTGGAGTCGCGGGAGAAGGGAGCCACAGTGAACACGTCTGCTCCAGATTAAAATCGTTCATCATCCCGGAAGAGTCTTCTACAGAGCCAGGATCAGGACTCCGGTCCAGGTTGCGTGCGGAGGCGCCATCGTGCGCGAGGAAAAAAAAAAGAGGTTCCGTTTGAGAACAGCAGGGGAGGCGGCGGAACAATTTCGAGTGCATCCCTTCGATCCCCCACCAGGCCGAAACCTCATCCCGCTGTGGGCGAACGGCATGGGATGCAGGATTGCGTTCACGCACGGATATACGAGCGGTCCGCGGGCGAGGACATTTCGGTCCCGTTTCTGCAGATGGGCGCCCACATACGGGGTTGACTCACACCGCCCTGAAAAATATCCCCCTCTCCCCCCGGACCGCCTCGACTCTGCCCTGCTCCCGCAGCACCGTGAGATACTTGCCGACCTCGCTCCGCCGGAGCCCGGCGATCCGTGATAGGTCACGGGCGGTGCACGGCCTCCGCAGAATGGTCTCCATAATGAGATCCGCCACGTCGTCGCGGAGTCCTGGCATGGGCTCACAGGCAGAAGAGGGCGCCACCACCTCGACCCGGTCTCCGCCGAGGAACGATGCGATCGCCTCGAGAGATGCGCGGGTGGCGGGTCGGACCCACAGCTCCGCGCCGGGACGGTCGAGGGTGTTCAGCTGCACTCTTTCAGGATCGATCGCGCCGATCGCGTCTTTCAGCCGTTCGAGTTCCTCGGGTGCGTCGTTTTTGCCCGGGACAACGAACACCTCGAGCCAGACATCGCCGTGGAACTCCCGTGAAAAGGCGATCAGACCCCGTACGACATCCTCGATGGCGATCCCCAAAACGGGACGGTTGACCCGTCTGAAGCAGGTTTCCGACGCCGCATCGAGTGAGGGGAGAACCAGGTCCGCCTTCATAAGATCGTCCCGTACCGTCGGCTCGGAGAGGAGGGCGCCGCTGGTGAGCACCGCCACCCGGTACCGGGGAAAACGTTCCTTGAGGAACGCGATGATCTCGCCGATGCCGGTGTGCAGCGTCGGCTCACCGGAGCCTGAGAGCGTGACATAGTCGATCTCCGGGTCCGGTCGCAGGTACTCCTCCAGTTCGGCGATGACCTCCGCTGTCGGCACGTATTCCCGTCGTTCGCAGGTGAGGTTCGTCGTCTTCCCGCACTCGCAGTAGACGCAGTTGTACATGCAGGTCTTGGCAGGTACGAGATCGATACCCAGCGAGATACCCAGCCGTCTGGAAGGGACCGGACCGAAGATGTGCTTATATGCCATGCTGCTGATCTCACTATCTATCTGTTCGTCGGGATAATCAGTATTGACTCGTCATCTATTTAGGATTGCGCGCATATGAGTAAATAGCGGAGGAGATCAAATACCATGAAGGTCTGCATTACGGCATGGGGGACCTCGCTGGATGGCCCGGCGCCCTACGCCGTATTCGTGGACGAGGAGACCGGCGCGGTTTCCGCGCTGGAGAACGGATATGCGGGCGCCGCCGCCGCATCCGATGCGCTCGATCAGTGCCGCCAGAAGAAGCTCGAGCGCGCTGCGTGAGGGGAGGTCACACAATGCGTATCGCCGTCGCCAGCAGGAAAGGAGGAACCGGCAAGACTGTCGTGACCGTAGCACTCGCCACGCTCATTCCCTGCTCCCTCCAGCCCGAGGCCGTGTCGCAGAGACCCTGCTACGGCATGCCCTGTGCGGAGATCAACCCCGATCTCTGCATCGAGTGCCTGTCCTGCGTGGATGGAGGAGGGCCGGTTCGGTGCGAGGGGTGGGCGGTCTGCACCGTGGTCTGCCCTGCAGGGACGACCGCGATGAAGCGGCGGTACGCAGGGGCGATCTGCTACTCGAAGATCGCTCTCGGCCCCTTCTCGCACGCACGCCTCGAGCCCGGGTTCGGGACGAGCGGCCTGCTGGTGACCGAAGTGAAGGAACAGGCGTTCGAGCGGGCGGGCGACCGCCAGGTCCTCCTGATCGACGGGCCGCCCGGCGCTGGATGCCCGCTGATATCGACGGTGACCGGCACGGACGTCGCGCTCGTCGTGACGGAGCCGAGCGCATCGGCGCTCCACGACCTGAAGCGCGTGGCGACCGTCTGCAGAGGGTTCGGCGTGACCGTCCTCGCTGTCATTAATAAGTGCGATCTCGAAGAAGGTATGGCGGATGCCACCCGACGCTCCTGCCGCGATGCGGGCATCCGGATCGTCGGGGAGATTCCCTTCGACGAAACGGTGATCCAGTCCATCCGCGAGCTGCGGCCCGTCACCGCATATGATTGCCCTGCGGCACGGGCGATCCGAACCGTCTGGAAGAACATCGGCAGAGAACTCGGAGTGGCATGAACAGGCAGAACCGTCACGGAGCATCCGGGGGTAGGGGACGCGCCCGGATACGCCGGGTCATCGACGAGAGCATCGCCTACCGCTGCTATGCCCCGGTCTGCAGAATGCGAGGGAGAGACTCCTCCGGTCCTCCTCCGTCCCGACGAACTCGAAGTGCTGAGGCTGATCGATCTGGTGGGGCTGCAGCAGGAAGAGGCGGCGGCAATCCTCGGGGTTTCGCGAAAGACGGTCTGGCGCGATCTCCACGAGGCCAGACGGGAAGTTACCGGTGCACTCGTGCACGGGAGGGGCATCGAGATCCTCGGTTGCCGGCGGCACGGGGCGGGGAGATGCGACCACCCACAGAGAGATCGGCCGCAAGAGTCGGAGGAATGAGCGGGCGTTCCGGCACGGTGCAGGTGTGCCTAATTTTTTAAAATCCGGAGAGACTACTCTGTATGTTTGGCGTTTCCACATACTGCCTTCATCGTGAACCGCTTGAGAACGCGCTCGACCGGTTGTCCGAAATAAGCGGCTGCGTGGAGGTGATGGACGACGGACTGCACTACTTGGAGACGGCGGAGCCGCTGGAGAGCTACAATTTTTTGTATTTCCTCCACGCTCCGTCCCGCGGAATCAATATCGCGAGCCTGTTCGAACCGATCAGGAGGGCGAGCGTCGAGATGGTCGCGCAATCGTTCGAGGTTGCCGGTGAGGTGGGGGCTGATGTGGTTATACATCCGGGTTACTACGCATGGCGCGAGGAGCAGGAGCGGGCAGTGGAGAAATTTCAGCAGTCGCTCAAAGATTTGACGCGGGTGGCCGATGACCTGTCGGTCACCTACTACGTCGAGAACATGGGGAACTGGGAGTACTTCTTTCTGCGCTCCTGCGAGGATCTGTCTCTAATTCAGGGGATAGGGCTCGCCCTGGACGTGGGACATGCACATCTCAACGGCTGCCTCGCCGATTTCCTCTCCCGGCCGGTTGCGCACTTTCATCTCCATGACAACGACGGGGAGCAGGACTCCCACGCTCCGGTCGGAACAGGGACGATAGACTTCGGCGCAGTGATGGAGGCTGTGCGCCGAAACAATGCCATACCGATCGTCGAGGTGGACACGCTGGAGGGGGTGGTCGCCAGCATGGAGGTGCTGCGGGGCCTCTAGGGTCGTGTCGCGGCGTTCGGCGGGCGCAGACAGCATCTTCCGCAACATTTTATACAAGCAAACTCCTATTTTGTAGGTGCGTTACGCCTCAGTGGCACAGCAGGTAGATCTCGTCCTTGGCAAAGATGAACCTCAAGTGACCCCGTCCTAACGCTGAAAAACGCAACGCCTCAGTGGCTCAGCAGGTAGAGCGACACCTTGGTAAGGTGTAGGTCGCGAGTTCGAATCTCGCCTGAGGCTCTTTCTCTTTTGTGGGTGTGGTATCCCGAAATCATT
>DAQY01000017.1:9981-39309 GCA_002503105.1 Methanomicrobiaceae archaeon UBA206 | reverse complement strand
CACTGGCGTCGCTTGCTGCGACTGTGAGTGTGATGGCACCGGCCGCCTGTACGATGCCGGTGACCAGGCACACCCCGATCAGTAACCGTAGTAGCTGATTTCGAATCATGCTCTGCCCTCTTGCATGGCTCAACGGTCTCCATTTGGAACATGGCATTTCGACCGTAAGCGAATGTTAGTTTCATCTATCTAAATAAAAAGATTGCTAAATTTTAATAGTTGTTTAATTTAGATTTATAGCAAAAATATGGAAAAAAATTGTAAAAATAGTGGATAAGAAAAACTATAGAGGTAATTAATATAATATTGTGTTTTAATATAAGTATTGAGAAATAATGACCTCTATCGGACTGGAGTGCGGCCCCCCGGCCGGATGGCGGAAAAATTGGCCGGGATTTCTGCATCGGGCGAAAGGGCATCTCTCTCCGGCAACCGCTGGAGCGGACACGCGACGGATGCCCGTCCCGGTACTCCGGCTGCACCGATGCCGGGATGACCCGGTGCGACGGTTCTGGACTCCCCCGCTACTTGCTCCCCGGCGCGATCCCGATCTTCCGGATGGCGTTCTCCACCGGTGCCCGGAAGACCGCATTCTGCCGGTAGAGGATGCTGTAATACAGGACGGCCCCCGCTGCGGCGGTGACAACGATCAGGAGGGGGTTTGCCGGAAAGACCCACTTCTCCAGGAGAATCACGCTCCAGATGGGAATGCCGCAGACGAGGTACCTGGAGACACCGGAGGCGATCCGATAGACGGACGCCTCCGCCCACCTCAGCAGCATCACATTCGCCAGCGCATAGATGGCCACGCCGGTACCGGCATAGAGCATGATGGCAACCCTGGGATCGCCGATCAGTCCCCCGGCGACGAGCGCACCGGCACGGGCACCTGTGGTCACGACATTGTACCCGAGCGCAAATCGCTGCTTCTCATAGATACTGATCAGGCTGCTGATTGGAGAGGAGATGAAGACGAAGAAGATCCATAGCGCGAGGATCTGCGCATACGTGCCGGCTTCGGCCCAGTTCTGGCCGAGTACCACGGAGAAGACCTCCCCGCCGGTGAGCATCAGCACCGAGACCGGAAGCATTCCGAGCAATATCAGGTGCGCGACCGTCCCCTCCACCAGGCGGGAGAGAGCCCCCCCGCCCGAATGCCTCGCCTCTGCAGCCCGCTGGAAGAAGACCTGCGAGAGCGACACCCCGATGAAGTTGAGGGGGAGCTGCAGCACCATCAGGCTCATCGAGTAGAACCCGACCACGACCGTGGAGAAGAACGTGGAAAGGAGAAAGACGGGGAGCTGCGACGAGCCGGCGTTGAGGAGGTTGGCACCCGCATCATAGAGGGGGAAGTTCCGGTACCGTTTCATCCCCTCGATCATACCGCGCCTGTCGATGCTGTGCCTGAATACCGGATGATCGTCCCGCCAGATCTGCAGGCCCAGTACGCAGGTCGCTATCAGGTTTCCGACGACGCCCCCGCCGATGAGACCTCCTCCTGTTCCGTACCCCGCGAATCCTGCCCCCAGCTGTGTGCCGGTCATGGCGACCGAGCGGTTGATGCGGGCGATGGAGAGGCGTCTGAAATGCTTGGTGCGGGAGTTCCAGTAGTTGAGCGGGAGGAACGCTCCGCCCGCAAATATCGCCACGGGAAGCAGCCAGAGGTACTGTTCCAGTTCCGGAACGTTCAACCATTCCAGGACGCCGTGGTGGCCGACAGAGAGGACCAGTGCCGAGAGAGCGCTGAAAAGTGAGATGATGACCAGACTGACCGCCAGGAGGTTCACCGCGTCGCGGTCGCTTTCAGGGAGCATGATCGCGTTTTCGTACCGGAGGCATGCCACCACGACGATGATGCTGGTGATCGAATTGAAGACGGCGAAGACGCCGAACGCCTCCGGCGCGTACAGCCGGGCGAGGATCGGGGTGCCCAGCAGCGTCAGGAGCTGTGCGAGCGTCGTCCCTCCGATGAGGGTGATCGCGTCCACGACGAAACTCGAACCCTCGCCTGAGCGGCGCGCGGCCACGTGATCCCGTTCAGTCTCCGCGTCGATCACGGTGGTCGCCTGGTCTCGGGGTCGGCCCGTGTGCATACATTCGTCGCCTCTGTGGCGGAGTCAGCCGCCGGTGACCCGTCCAGGACGCATCCGCAGGAGCCATCTCCCCGCTCCGCTCGTCACGCGGTATCTTCCGACCGCCACCCTTCGGGCGCCGAACTGTTCCTTGAAGCGGATCACCCCCTGCAGGTCGCCGCTTGCGCCGAGGTTGAAGTAAGCGAATCCGTGCTCGCAGGCATACTCGAGGAGATCGCGGATCAGAGAATAGATCGGATAGTACTTCTGCGTCTCCCCCGTCGAAGCGTTGCTCCACCCGAAGATGCAGTCGCCGTATTCGAACGTCACCAGCCCGCCGACGACGGTTCCGTCCAGCGCTGCCAGACGCAGGGCCACGCAGGGGGATCTGGCCTTCTGCAGGCACTCGTACAGCGGCCAGGGATGCGGCGGCACCGTGTACCCCCACTCCCCGGACCGCTGCTCGTAGAGGGAGTAGAACTGCCGATAGCTCGCCAGGTCGTCCGCCGTATAGACGCGTACTCCTGCTCTATCCGCATTTTGCATCCCCCTCCTGACGTGCCGACTGAACCTGTGCTTCCAGAGGTGCTCAAAGTCTCCGTCGATCGGAAGCACGTGCGCGCTTGCCCAGTCCGAGCGGTCCTGCCGGACGCGGCCGTGCGCCCGTATGGCGAGGTCGCAGAACGGCGGCGTCGTGAGTTCGAAGACCAGGCGTCTCCCCCCCACCATGCTCGCGAGCACGGCGTCGAGCACCTCGGTGGAGAGGCGCGAGTGCGAGAAGACGCCGCCGTAGCCCAGCGGCATGGACTGGGCCATGCACACCCCGTACTTCCTCCTCTCCATCAGGGGAACCAGGATCTCGGCCCCGTCTATCTCGTAGAGCCTTGTGGCGACACGGTAGCGGTAGGCCTCCGCCAGAATATCCGCCCAGAGCGGGGTATGGAAGAAGTAGGCATGATCCGAGCTGCCGACGAACGCCTCCCACACCTTCCGGGGAACGTCCTCCGTGTAATCCACCCTCATTCGCGCACCTCATCCGGTCGATTCGGTTCGGATCGGCTGCCCCCCGGTTCGGAGGCCGGGCTTCTCCGGTGCGAACAGGCGAAGAAACGATGCGATATCCTCGATATCATCCGGCGTGATGTAGCAGTGGTTCGGGATATTGAGGATATGGCCCGCGAGGTACTCCGAGACGGGAAGACCGCGCCTGGTATGCACGACGCGCCTCCTGTACTCGTGCAACCGGTGAACCGGTTGCGTCCACTGGGCGTTCCGTATCTCCAGTCCACTTTCGACGGCGGTTTTGATGAGGTGGGGGAGCGGGTGGCGGGTGTTGTTGAGAACGCTGTACTTCAGGAATGCGGGCTCTTTTTCGTGCGTGACGGTGGGCTGGACGTACACATCGGTCTCCTGCAGAAACTCGATGATCCGCCGGGCGTTTTGGTTCCGGACTCCGTTCACCCTGTCGACGCTCTCGAGACCCGCCATTCCCACAACGGCGCGCAACGAGTTCATCAGGAGATACGGCGACTCGATCCGGGGGTAATCGACCGGAACCACCCTGCTCCTGACCGCATCGCGAAGGGAGAGGAGTCGTGTGGCGGCCGTCCGGACGTACGTGCCCCGCCGGCGTGCCGGTCGGATCGGCCCTCCGTCCCCTTCGCCGGGTGAAAGGCACGGAGCGACCGCCTGCCGGAGCGCCTCCTCGGATGCTTCGTCCCGGATCAGGCCGTCGAGAGCGGCGAGGAGCCGGGGGTTTGCGCTGCACGTCTCGTATCCGAAGTAGGCGGAGAGCCCGGATCTGCAGACGCTCTTTTCCGTGGCGAAATGCTGCACCAGCAACCCGTACACGCAACACCGCTCCTCATCGATCGGTCTGCGCCTGTAGCCCTCGACCACCTCCCCGATCCGGTCGAGGAGGTCCCGGTTGTTGATGACGAGCATCCCCCCCTCTCCGGTCGGGAGGTGTTTCTCGTAGTTAAAGCTTACGAACGCCATGTCGCCGTATGTTCCGACGTTCCTCCCCTCATACCGGGCTCCGAGGCACTGTGCGCAGTCTTCTATCAGGCAGCAGCCGTATTCGTCCGCCACGTCGGCTATACCCCCGATGTCGCAGGGGATCCCGAACAGGTGCGTCGCAATGATCGCCTTCGTCCTCTCCGTGATCCGCTCCCTGATGCCGGACGCTGCTGCGCTGAAATCCTCCAGCGAGTTGTCGGCGAGGACCGGCGTGGCCCCGGCGTCCAGTATCGCTCCGATCACCCCCGGGTAGGTGAAACTCTGGACGATCACCTCGTCCCCTACCGACGGGTTCAGCGCGTGCAGTGCCAGCAGCAGGGCGGCACGCCCCTGGTTCGTTGCAATGCATCGAGGAGCGCCGATATACCGGGCGAACCTCCGTTCGAACGTTTCGACATACGTACCGGCTTCAACATCGCAGGACGCGATATCATGGACTATCCTTTCAACATCGACGTACGATCTCGATCTCGCGAGCACGTGCGGTTCCTCCCTTGACGCCGTTCAGACAGTTATTCTTCTTGTATATAAAGATGCACCCGCCGGGCGTCCGCGCAGGGGTACCGCTGCCGGAGTTCACCGGCTCTTCGAACGCGAATCGCAGAAACGTGAAGATACGGGTATTTCCAGAGAGTCGCTCACGGTGCAGGGGAATCGCTGTTCCGATCACGCGGCGGGGCGCTCGCTCTCCAGCGACTCGTTCAGGCAGTCGACGACGCGGTGCACGTCGCGGTCGCTCATGCCCGGGTACAGCGGCAGGGTGAGCTCATGCTCACCGACGTACTCGGTGAGCGGCAGCGCCCCCTTCCCGTACCCGAAGGCCTTCCGGTAGTAGGTGAACAGGTGGATCGGGGGATAGTGAACGCTCGTCTGGATCCCCTTCCGCTTCATCGATTCGATCACCCCGGACCTCGAGACGTCCTCGGAGAGCAGAACGGGGAAGATATGGCAGGACGAACGCCCGCCGTGCCGGGCGAACGGGCAGCCGACGCGATCGCTGTTCCGGAGGAGCGTACGGTACAGACGGTCGATCCGGGCTCTCCTCCTGTTGCTCTCCGCAAGACGCTCCAGCTGAACGATCCCGAGGGCGGAGGCGATCTCATTGATCCGGTAGTTGTACCCGAGATCGAGCACATCGTAGCTATGCCCGTGGCCCCGATGCCGGTCCCAGGTCAGCGCGGTCATGCCGTGGGATCGGAGGATGCGGATCCGCTCCGCGAGTGCATCGTCGTCGGTGACGATCATCCCTCCCTCGCCCGTGACGAGGTTCTTGTTCGAGAAGAAACTGAAACAGCCGAGGTCTCCCAGAGTGCCGCACTTCTTCCCGCGGTACTCCGAACCGACGGCATGGGCGGCGTCCTCGACAACCGCGAGATCGTGCTCCCCGGCGACCTCCAGGATCGGCCCCATATCGCAGGGGTACCCGGCGTAGTGGACGACGGTGATCGCCCGCGTTCTCGGCGTGATCATCTCCACGATCCCCTCGCAGGAGACGTTGAAGTCGCCTTTCCCGGCGATCTCGGCGAAGACCGGCCGTGCTCCGCAGTACAGGGCGGCGTTTGCCGTGGCGACGAACGTCAACGACGGCACGATCACCTCGTCCCCGTTCGCGATGCCAGCGGCTCTGTGCGCGATGTGCAGTGCAGCGGTGCCGTTCGACACGGCGAATGCGTACCGCACGCCGAGGTACCGGGCAAACAGGTCCTCGAACCGTTCCGTCACCGGGCCCATCGAGAGCCATCCCGATTGCAGAACGTCGGTGACGGCCGTGATCTCCTCGTCGCCCATGCAGATGTCGGACAACGGTATCTCCCACGCCATCTATCGGCCACCTGTGGTGAGCGCAGGGTAGATCCTGTCGATCTCGCTGTTCGCTCTCTGATAGTCGTCGACCCTGCCGATGTCGAGCCAGTAGCCGTCAAAAACGTAGGCCTTCACCGTCTCACCGGCCGCCAGCAGCTTTCTGATCAGGTCCGGAAAGTCCAGATACACGCTATTCTCCACGTACCCCAGAACGTCGGGGTCGAACGCGTACACGCCCATGCTCACCAGGTGCGCGATCCGTGGTTTTTCGGTGTATCCGACGATGGTGCCGGCGGCATCGGTGTCGACGACGCCGAAGTCGATGTGGATGTCCCGCCTGTTGAGCGCGATGGTGGCGATCGCCCCGTTCTCTGTGTGGTACCGCATGAAATCGGAGAAGGGAAGCGTCGTCAGCACGTCGCCGTTCACCATCAGGAACGGCTCATCGAGGCGATCCGCCAGCAGGCCCAGGCATCCTGCCGTGCCCAGCGGGGTCTCCTCTCTCGAGTACGTGAGGCGTATGCCCAGTCTGCTCCCGTCTCCGAAGAACGTCATGATCAGTTCCGGCAGGTATCCCACGGCGATGTACGCGTCGGTGAACCCGTGGTCCCGCATCTGCCTGAGAATGATCTCGAGGATCGGTCTCTCGCCGACCGGCATGAGGGGCTTCGGGATGATCGTGGTGTACGGTTCGAGCCGTCTCCCTTTCCCGCCCGCGAGGATCACCGCTTTCATGGTTCAGGTGGTATAACGATCGGTTTTATATAAACTCATCTGCTGCGATACCCAGGCGACGGTCCTCCGGAGACCGTCGTCGAGGGGGACCTCCGGCGACCACCCCAGGAGATCCCTCGCCCTGGTGTTGTCGCACCAGAGCCTCTCCACCTCGCTCTTCTCCGGCCTCAGCCGGGCAGGATCGGTCAGAATCTCGATATCTCTGCCGATGATGCCGGCGATCTTCCGGACGAGATCGCCGATGGCGATCTCGAAGTTCGACCCGATATTGATCGTCTCGCCGATCGTCTCCGGCGATTCGGCGACCAGCACGAACGCCCGAACAAGATCGTCCACGTAGGTGTAATCGCGTGTCGGGTGGATGGACCCGAGGCGGACCGTCTCCTGCACGAGCGTCTGGGTGATGATCGTCGGGATGACGGCACGCGCCGACTGCCGCGGCCCGTAGGTGTTGAAGGGCCGGATGGTGGCGACGGGAAGGTCGAAGGAGCGGTAGAAACTCTCAGCGATTTTATCCGCACCGATCTTGCTTGCAGCGTAGGGGGACTGCCCCTGGAGGGGGTGGCGCTCATCGATCGGGACGTACCGTGCGGTTCCGTAGACCTCGCTTGTGGATGTGTGGACGATCTTCTCGACGTCGTTCTCTCTCGCCGCCTGGAGCACGTTGAGCGTGCCCATGATGTTCGTCTCGATCGTCTCCCGCGGGTGGGTGTAGGAGTGGGGGATCGCGATCAGGGAACCGAGGTGGAAGATCACGTCGACGCCGTCGGCCGCCCGGCGCACGGCATCGGCGTCGCGGAGGTCGCCCATGACGATCTCGGTGGCATCGCGTTTCTCCACAGGGATTAGCTCGAGGAGCCCCCAGTCGTTCCGCGAGTTGTATCTGACAAACGCCCTTGCGGAGGCACCGAGTTCGAGGAGGTGTTCGGTGAGGTGGCTGCCGACGAATCCCCCGGCACCGGTGACGAGTACGCGTCTGTTCTTCCAGGACATGCGCCAGAACTCCACATCTCCGCCCGACAGGCTCTGGGGGGGGTAGTATATGCTCCACATATTTCAATTTTCCCATCTCCCCGGCGGCCGGGGCGCCGGCCCGCCGACACGGGCCGTCCTGCCCGGTCCGCTCCTGCGCCGGGCGCCGGCATCGGGGGAAAGGTATTAATACAGGTCTATCGAGTATCGAGGTTGCGCAGGCATACGGGCGCCTGTGCGTAACGGGGCATCGAATGGAACGCAGGAGCGAAACGGATGGCGGGACGTCGATCCCGTTGGAACGGGGGCAGGCGGGAAGAAAGAGGGTGCTCATCGTCTATCCGTTTGAAGCGCCGTTTATCAGGCGGGATATCGATATCCTGTCCGCGTGGTTCGACGTGCGCGAACTGAACTGCCGGTCGTGCTGGACGAACGGGAGAGCCGCGGCCGGCCTGCTGGTCCGGATGCTGCGGGGGATGACCTGGGCCGACGCCGTCTTCTGCTGGTTTGCGGATATCAGCGCTTTTTCCGCCGTTCTTTTCTCGCAACTGCTGGGGAGGCGCTCAGTCGTCGTGGTCGCGGGATGGGACGTGGCGCGGGAGCCGGCGATCGGCTACGGTCAGCTGCTCAAGCCGGGGTACGCCCGCATGGCCGCCTACGTGCTGAACCATGCGGACCGGATACTGGCGCTGGATGAGGGGCTGAAGAGGGATGCGGTGCAGAACGCCCGTGCGAGGGGCGGGAATATCGAGGTCGTCCCCAGCGGTTTCGACGCCGATACGTTCAGGCCGGGCCATGCCAAAGAGGACATCGTCGTGACCGTAGCCACGGGGAGCACCTGGTCGCGGGCCCGGTTGAAGGGGCTCGACACCTACGTCCTCTCTGCCCGGGAGCTTCCGGACCTGCAGTTCGTCGTGATCGGCATCAGGGGGGAGGCGCTGGAGAGGCTGCGTGCCATGGCCCCTCCGAACGTGCGGTTCGTCCACCACTGGATACCGGACGGGGAACTGCTGCGGTGCTTCCAGCGCGCCAGGGTATACTGCCAGCTCTCCATGCGGGAGGGTCTGCCCACGGCGCTCTGCGAGGCGATGCTCTGCGGGTGCGTCCCTGTCGGCGCCGCCGTGCAGGGGGTGACGACGGCGATCGGCGATACGGGGTACTATGCACCCTACGGCGATCCCGCCGCAACGGCGCAGGCGATCCGGCAGGCGGTCGATTCGGGCCGGGGGGACCTGGCGCGAGAGCGCATCATGACGCTGTTTCCGGCGGGCGGCAGGGCGGACCGGCTGCGTGCGATACTGGGCGGCGAGACGGCCGCCGCAGCGCGGCGGTGACCCTGCATCAGGTTATCTCCTCGAAAAAAGCCTTTAGTTTCCGCATTTTTACGATCCAGTCGAGGTTCGCCTGCGCATAGGCCCGCATGGCGCGGTGGTGCCCGGGTTCCCGGTACATGGCTTCGGCGAAGGCGATGAGGGCGCGGAGATCGATCCTGCTGTCATCCGGCGGCACGTGCATGAGGTAGGGGAAGGACAAGGGGAAGTTCGGATCGTCGTACCCGATGACGAACGGTATGCCCCTGGCGCAGTATTCGCACGCCTTCAGCGTGCTCTCCTGCCGCAGCCCGATGCGGTGAATGCCGAGGCTCCCGACGGCGATGTGCGCCGCGTCGAACACCCGGTCGAGCGGTGCTCCCGAGAGGAATCCGTGGAATCGGACGCTGTCTGCGATACCGCGATCGACGGCGAGCGCCTCGAGCGCCAGCAGCTCCCGCCCGCTGCCGGCGACGTGTAGCGTGACCGGCGGGGTGCCGTCGTGGTGCGCAAGCCCCTCCAGAAGCCTGTCCAGTCCGTGCCAGATGCTGACGCTTCCCACGAAGAGGAGGTGCAGGTTCTCCCGGGTGAACGGCGGCGGGGTGCGGAGGGGGACCGATTCGGTGGCGATGCCGTTCTCGATCGCAGTGTGCGGCTTGGCGGGATCGCCCGATCGCCCGACCTGGTATTCGGCGATATCGGGCGTCATGCCGACGATGCCGTCAACAGATCGCCGCATCGAAGGTCCGAAGATGCGGTCCAGCAGGCGGTACGCGTGATCCCCGGAGCGTCTCGTCTGCTCGGCCTCGATCGACTGGTGTTCGGACACGACCGTGCACCGCCGCTTCTTCCTGAGCACCCACCAGTACAGCGGAATCGGCGGCGGAAACCTCAGATACACAACGTCCCCCTTGTCGAGCGAGGAGACGACGTCCTTAAGGGCCCGGGCGATCGCGAAGTAGCGGCGGACTGCAGCCGCCACGCCGGTCGGGTCGTTCAGCGGTCTGACGGTGATGAACGCATCGCCTCCGACCCTGCCGATATGCCCTCTGTTGACGCAGAGGACGAGCTGTGCATCGAGACCGAGTTCCCGCAGCGCGGCGGTCTGGGAGCGCAGTTTCGTTCCGACGCCCGAGAGCGTCCCGTCGCTCTCAGAGAAGCATACCACCTTCACGCAGCACCCTCTCCCCGGTCCTGACCCGCACACGCCCGGCAGGCGCGGGCAGGCTCTGATACAGTTCTTCGAATCGGCGGGCGATCGTCTTCCAGTTCAGCTCTTCCCTGACCAGCCGCCGCCCCGCTTCTCCGAGCCTCCACCTCATCTCCGCGTCGCCGAGGACGCCCAGGATGGCGTTCCGGAGCTGCGTCGCGTCGTACCCGACGACGAACCCGACGTCCTGCAGCCAGGGGACGGCGTCTCCGTGCACGGTGGTGACGATCGGGGTCCCGCAGGCGCAGGCTTCCAGAAAGGTCATAGGGAGGCCCGAAAACCGCGGTGTGACGAATACATCCGCGTCGGCCAGCGCTGCCATTTTCTCGACCTGCGTGATGAACCCCGTCAGCACCACGGCATCCTCCAGCCGCTGTGCACGGATCTCCTCCTGTACGGTCGACCCGTAGCCGTTGTCCGGTCCGGCGATGACGAGCTTCGCCCGGGGCTCCTCGCGCACCACCCCTGCAAACGCCCGGACGAGCAGATCGACGCCCTTCGTTCTGTGCAGCCTGCCGAGGTAGAGGGCCATGCCGTCGTCCGGCCCTATCCCGTGCTCCCGCCTGAACGTGCCCCGCTCCGGCAGATCCCTGTACTCGGCGGGGTCGATGCCGTTCGAGACGATCGCGATCCGGCCTGCGTCCGCTCCCATCGCCCGGTAATGCGCGGCCTCGCTGGCGGTGAGGGCGATCAGCTTCGATGCGCCCGCGAGGATCCGGTATCCGCAGATCCCGTCGAAGAGGCGCTTGATACGGCGATCCTGCACCGCCGGAGCCACCGCTCCGTGAGCCTGGATCAGATAGGGGACGCCGGCCTTTTTCGCCCGGTACGCCGCAAAGAGGCCATGAACTGTCCGGTACTCATGGATGTGGACGACGTCGAAATCGCCGGCGGTCTCCTTCAGCCGGTGCAGCATCCCGGGGGCGCACGAGTAGTGGCCGAGGGCCAGCGTGTTGGAGAGGTTCCTGAAGTAGTGAACGTCGAAGCCTTCCGAGTCGTCGAACGACCGGCCGACTCTCCTGCCGTGATCGAGCTTGTCGGTCGTATACACCGTGACGTCGTGCCCCCGCTGGCTCATGGCCCTGCAGAGATCGTAGGCGACCCGCACGACGCCCCCCAGGTTCCAGGCGGGCTTGAACCCCGACGCGACGTAGAGTATGTTCACGGCGGCTCTCCCCCTCACACGTCCTCTGCCGCCGCCCGTCTGCTCACGTAGGTGTACCCGTACGCAAGCGCCCGCATCATGACGAACGGAGGCAGGAGGAGCCAGGAGGGATCCCGATCGACGCAGAGCCCCTTCATCAGGCCTTTCATGCCGAGTACGACGTTCTCGTACAGGACGTCCCCCCGTGAGAGGCTCATGAGCTGGAAACCCGTCTTCGTGAACGTCCTGGCGCCGACGAACTGTTTCTTCATCAGTTCGGAGAACGAACGCATGGTGTCGTGGTGGAGGTGATCGTCGATGCGGACGACCAGAAACCCTCTCTCCTTCAACTTCTGTGCCCAGTCAAAGTCCTCTCCCCAGTGCAGGGATCTGTCGATGCCGCCGATCTCCGTGAGGCACCGCTTCAGAAAGAGCGCGTTTCCGCCGCCGAGGGCGCCCCGCCTCTTCCGAATGCGGTCTTCCACGACGTAGTTGGAGAAATTCCGATACATCTTCGCCGTTCTTGAGGCGTTCACGGGGGCCAGGCAGCTGGGCCACACGGTGCTCACGGCGCTGTCGTAATTGAAGTACCGCACGGCGCTCCGCAGCCAGTGTTTGTGCGGGATCACGATGTCGGAGTCGAAGAGGGCAACGATATCGCCGCGTGCGTGCTCGACGCTCGTCTGCCGCGCACTCCCCAGCAACCCGGAGTCGAAGTATATGCGGTCGGTATACTCCCTTGCGATCTCGAGTGTTTCGTCTTCAGAACCTCCGTCCACGATGACGATCTCGATCTCCGGATACTCCTGCGCGGCGATGCTCTGCAGGCATGCCCGCAGGGTATCCCGGCTGTTCTTTGTGGGGATGCAGAACGAGACGGGAGGCGGGTTCTCCGGGTCGACCGTTTCGCCACGGAAGGAGTCGAATGGGGGGTTTACGACGATGTACTCCTCACGGCTGCTCACGCGAAATACCCTCCGAATCCCTTGAGAGGGATGGAATCGTGCATCACGATGCACGTGCTGTCATATAAAACTTGCGTGCAGCCGCCGAAAACGCAGATCGCCGTCTGTACCAATTGTCCGGGCTGGAACCGGGGGTACGTTTCAGGGCGCGGTCACCGGTTCTGCTGCCGGAGCCGCGTGAACGTGGCTGCTGCAGCAGCCCCCACGTGTTCGGTGCGCCGTGCAGCGCCGTCGTGCTGACCGGAGCTCCCACAGCCCCCGGGCGATCCTCTCCTCTCCGAGGTGCTCGTTGGTCGATGCCGTGGACGGTCGGCACCGGCGGACATCCGGTGGGAGCGGCGGATGTTCTCCCGGAATGGCGTATCCCAGGGTCTTATGAGCTCATCCCAACATCGCCCGAAGTTCGGGGATCGATCTGAGCGCCGACAGGTGTGGGGGACCGGGAGGTGCATCCGGCGGAACGGCGGGTGCTTGAGAAGATACGTAAGCATCTTCGAAGTGCGACGGGTGTCCGAAGGATTTCGAGCTACGAGCGACAGCGAGTTTGAGAAGATCGGAGATCTTCGAATGGGACACCCCCTCCCGACAGAGATTTTTGGGATGACCTCGAGAAGAAGCCGCAGCGAGGGGATCTGCTCCAGGTTAAAGGCCGTTCAACCGTCGCCGGGAGGGTTCTCCGCAGCGCCGATACGGTCACCTTTTTTATACCGGGTGATGGAGGGGAATCGCATGAACACCCTCGAAGCCATCCGGACCCGGCGGAGCATCAGGGAGTATACCGATCAGCCCGTCTCGCACGACGCCATCGAGGAGCTGCTGAACGCCGCGATGAATGCGCCTTCCGCCGCGAACGAGCAGCCCTGGCAGTTCATCGTGATCGACGACCGGAACATCCTGGACCGTATCCCGACCATCAGCCCGTACGCAGAGATGTGCACGCGCGCCCAGGTGGCTGTCCTCGTCTGCGCCGACCTGCGCCTCCTGCGGATGCCCGACTTCTGGGTCCAGGACTGCGCCGCCGCGACGGAGAACCTACTGCTCGCCGCCCACGAGATCGGCCTCGGGGCGGTCTGGACCGGCGTCTATCCTGTGGAGGATCGGGTACAGGGGTTCCGCACCCTCTTCTCGCTGCCGGATCATATCGTCCCGTTCGCACTGGTCCCCATCGGGCATCCAGCCTCTGTACCGTCCCGTGAAGAGCGGGACCGGAAGGACCGGATCCACCACAACACGTGGTGAACCCCGGTGCTCATGCCGTGGGCCGTGAACCCCTCATCCCCTCCCCCTCCCCGGCTTTCCGCGCACGGCGCGACCGCATCTCCGGCACCGCGGAGAGTGCCGGATCGCCAGTCTGCCGACCGCCGTTTCCCCCAGGTGGCATCATCCCCGCACTTCCGGGTGTGCGGTACCCCGTCCGCCCCGCGGGCGAACGCCGTTCGATCGGAGCGAGCTGCGGACCGGTTGAACGACAGATACAAGCAGTTAATTAGCCGTCCGTTCAACCCTGACCGTGAAGGCAGAATGGAGCGCCAGGACGGCACCTTCAGGGCAATCGGCTTCGGCAAGAACCGCATCGAGGCATTGACCGGCGGCATCTTCGCCATCGCCATGACCCTGCTCGTCCCCGGCATGGCGGTGCCCGCCGGCCCGCAGACGCCTCCGCCCTCACCGTGGTGGACGTACTCGCCGGCCTTGCACCGGATCTCATCCACTACGCGATCGCGTTCTTCGTGCTGGCCGCGTTCTGGGTCGGCCACCACGTGCAGGTGCACCGACTCCGGTTCATCTCGGCCGGCGGTTCCTCTGGATCAACATCCTCGCCCTCATGTTCGTCGCCCTTGTCCCCTTCTCCGGCGACCCGCTCGGGCCGCCATCGTCATGGAGACGAACCTCCTTGATCATCGGGGGCCTCTTCGCCTGCCAGTGGTGGTACGTACGCGACGGACCACCGCCGGCTCGTCGACCGGGATATCGATGACGCATCCGTCGCGATACTCCTTGCGCTGACAGGCGTTACCTGGAGTACCGCCCTGTACCTGTTCATACCCCTCGTACTGTGGGTCTGCGGAGCGCGGCGGTGACCGTCTGCGTCGCCCCCCCTCTACCCGGTCTCGTCCAGAACCCTGCGGATCCCGGTCACTCTGGACTTGCTCTCCGAATCGAGCGGGATCAGGCGCATCTCCTGCGCCGACCGGACTCCGATTCCCAGCTCCGCCGCCCGGGCGATCTGCTCCAGTTCGAAGATGCGCCCCCGCATCACGTCGGGAGTGGAGCCGCAGGACCGGAGCAGGGCGATCCCGGCGGCGTCCAGCGCCACCCGGTCGTTGCTCGCCAGGAGGAGGTTCGGCCGGACCACGCTGCCGCGTTCCGGCCCGCCCGTCACGAAGGCCTCCGTGGCATCCATGAGCACGAAGTCGGTCGGATAGTACCGGTTGATCTCGGCGATCATCAGGCGCTGGTGGGGCGATGCATGCAGCTCCGCCATGTAGTTATACCCTCCGCGGGGATCCCGCTTCGCCACCAGCCCCACCGAGTTCTTCAGGGAGAGGGAGAAGTGCCCGCCGAAGCGGTGCGTCTTGAGGCAACAGGTCTGGACGACCGCATCGGCCTCCCGGAACATCCGCGCAATCCTGAACCCCCGCTCCCAGTGCAGCCCGTCCGGCGGGATCTCTTCCCATCCCTCCGCAGGTATCTCGTCCAGCACCACCACATCAAAACCCATCGCCCGGCGAGCTCAAACACGCCCCGGTTCCGAAGCACCGTCCGGGTGACGCCCATCCCGCTCCGCTCGCCCGGCGCGACCGACCGGGCACCTGCGTCCATCACCACCTTCACGATCGCCGCCAGCGTATCGGGATGCGTCGTCGCCGGAAAGGCGTCGTCGCTGTTGTAGTTCGCCTTCAGCGCGACGGTCTTCCCGTCGAGCGGCGGCACCCCGATCTCGTTCCAGAGTGCCCGTATGCCGCTTTCGCGATCCGATGCGTCGATCAGGTAGACCTCTGATGCGGCAGGCGCTGCCATGCCGCGGGGGTGCGCCAGCAATGTATAAAAAACCTGCCCTGCCCCGCGTTTCCCGGAGAACGGGCTACAGGGGAGTTCTGCGACACGCCCCGATCGTATGCCGGGATCCCGGCTGGAAGGGGACCGGGCGAACGCCGGGAGGTGCGCATACGACATGTATAAGAGCATCACCCACTCATACCCTAGTGGAACACTGCATGCCACCAAGACCGCCTTTTTCCGGCCGCGACAGCACCCATGTGCCGTTAAACGCGGCAGCGGTCTTTCTCATGGAGTGGATGATAGGGGCACACAGACATGACGTCACGGGTGCACACACCTCACACCACCTGTCCCAGCTGCTATGAAGAGGTATTTCTCGACGAGCTGGTGGGCGGACGTTGCCCTCTCTGCGGTTATGCGCTCGACGAGGATGACGGGATATGCAGCGAATTCGATGATCCGCTCGAACGTTCGAACCTCGGATGGATAATCCTCCACTACTTCATCTTCAGACGGTTCGAGAGACTGGGGGTCAATCCCCTCCAGATCATGCAGCTGCTCTCCCGCTACGAGGAGATCTGCAGCAGCGACCCCGCCGGGGCGGGGCAGCTGCACTTCGACCTGGAGATCCCGATGACGCGAATAGACAGGTTGATACCCAAAAAATGCTCGAAATGCGGCAGGATCTTCTTCAGGGGCGGAAAAAAGATCGTTTCGGGCGATCTGAGCTGCCTGGACTACCTGCGGCTGTTCGTCTGCCCGTCCTGCTGATCTAGTAGGGTCTGGCGACCAGTGCCGACTTCCCCGTGCCGCCGCAGACGATGCACGGGCCGATGGACGTCTCGATGTGCTCCGATCTGATATCTGAGCCCAGGATGCTCGCATCGACCGCCTCTTCCACGGCGCTCGCGCACTCCTGCGATCCGCACCAGTGAACGACCGCAACGCCGTCCTTCACCGCCTCTGCCGCCTCGTCCAGGGTTTCTGCGTGGCGGATGCGGTCGACCATGTTCTGAACCGCCCGTGCACGGATCTGCTCCCTGAACCGGCTGAGGATGGTGAATACCGCTTCGACGGCGCCCCTCCGATCGATGGTATGCCGCTCGCCGATGCGGGTGACCGCCACCACCGTATTCGCGTCGATGTCCCGCGGCCCGATCTCAAGCCGCAGGGGAACCCCTCGCATCTCCCAGTAGTAGTACTTCGCCCCCGGCCGCATCTCCCGTCGGTCCAGTTTTACCGCGAACCCGGCGCTGCAGAGCTTGTCCTCAAGGTCGGCAGCGGCGGAGAGCACCTCGTCGCGCCGCTTCCCCACGATGATCGGCACGATGACGATCTGGATCGGCGCGATCTCGGGCGGCAGAACGAGCCCCCGATCGTCGCCGTGGACGCTGACGACGGCGGCGATCGACCGCTCCGATATCCCGTAGCATGTCTGGTAGGCGTACTGCTGTTCGCCGTGTACGTCCTCGAACGTGATATTGTAGGTCCGCGAGAAGTGATCGCCGAGCAGGTGCACCGTGCCGATCTGGAGCGTCCTGCCGTCGGGCATGATGGTATCGACCGCGATCGAGTAGTCCGCACCCGGGAACTTGTCCCACTCCGGCCGCCGCGACCCGATCACCGGCACGCAGAGCCGCTCGTAGAACGTCCGGTACAGTTCGACCGCCTCCTCCACCTGCCGTTCCGCCTCCTCCCACGTCGCGTGGACGGTGTGCGCCTCCTTGAACGAGGTGATCTCGCGGAGGCGTATCAGCGGGCGGGTGTGCTTCGTCTCGTAGCGGAAGGTGTTGACGACCTGGTAGAGTTTGAGCGGAAGATCGGCGTGCGACCGGATCCAGAGGGCGTACATGGGGTAGATCGCGGTCTCGCTTGTGGGGCGGAGCGCCAGCGGCACCTCGAGCTCGTTCCCCCCCCCGCGGGTGACCCAGTACACCTCGTTCTCGAAGCCCTTGATGTGGGCCGCCTCCTTCATGAACTCGCTCTCCGGAACCAGGAGGGGGAACAGCGTCTCCTGGTGATCGCGATCCATCAGGTCCCTGAGTATCTGGTACACCCGCTTTCTGATGGCGAAACCGTGCGGGAACCAGACGTACAGCCCCTTGACCGGGTAGCGGACGTCCATGATCTCCGCCCTCCAGAGAATCTCACTATACCACCTGCTGAAGTCATCTTTGGGAGGGAGTGCGCCTGTATCTGCTTCCATTAGTCTCGTACCTCGGAGATCGCTTGGGCCTTACGCTATGAAACTTAGGAGGGCAGGCGTAATAAATGCCTCTGTAATCGCGGCCACTGCGAGGAGCGGAACGGCGAATCTGACGAAGTACCGGGCAAGATGAGCGGCGGTGGCGGCGGCGTCGCCATCCCCCCGCCACTCCGCCAGGAGCGCCTGCCCCAGCAGCAGCCCGAGCGCCCCGGCAAGGATGAACGACGGTATCTCGAAGACTCCGTGCGGTGCCACCGCGGCGACGACGAAGAGCACGCCCTCCTGCTGCCGCACCAGCTCCATGATCGACCCGATCAGGAGGCCGTTCACCGTCAGGATCAGGACGGTGAGGGCCCCGAACGACGCGCCGCCGAGAAAGAGCAGGATGCAGGCACTGAGATTGTTCAGGAAGATCTTGACGGCGATGCTGAACGGAGACGCGTCCAGGATCTGGCCTGCGATCTCCTCCTCAAAGACCTCCATGAGATCTTCGCCGAGCGTCGGGTCCTGGACGACCGCTCCGACGCCCAGGGCGCTCGAGGCGGCGAATATGAGGGCCGCGATGAGCGCGGCTCGCACGAGAGACCACTCAGACATACAGGACCATCCGTACCGTATCCCGTATTCCCGGCGCCATGCCGACGACGATCACGGCCAGCACGATGAGGTGCCAGAGGCCGGCACTCCCCTCCCTCCTGTACCGCTCGAAGATATAAACCGCCGGGATGATCACCGCGACCTTCAGGAGGAACATCGAGAAGGCCGTCCCCGTCAGTTCTATCAGGTTCGAGCCGACGACATGCTGCTCCACGTAGCGGAGCGGGTGGAGATCGATGCCGTAGCTCGTCGCGCTGGCGTCCAGCATATGCCCGCAGATCAGGAGCCCGTACAGCCGATCGGAGGCGTACGACCACCCGAGACCGTACCGCAGCAGCGCCCAGAGGCCCAGCGACGTCGCCGATGCGAGCGCCAGGATCGCCAGGAGCACGTCCAGCGCGATCCGGGTCTCGAAGAGGCCGAAGAGGATGAGGGCCGCTCCGGCGACGATGCAGGCGGCGATCCCGCCCGCCGCGTAGAACCGGTCGTATCGCGATACGACGCCCGCATGCTCGAGGTACATCCCGCCGACCAGGAAAACGGCTGCATACGCCGCGATCACAAAAAAGATCAGGGGAGTGATCAGCAGGTACTGGAGTTCGGAGGTGATCATGCCGGTGTCCTGCACGACCCGCAGCAGACCCCCGAGGACGATATAGGGGAGAGTGGAAAGCACGAATTCATCGTCGATACGGGTATCGTACCGCCGGAGCGCCCGGTGGACGAGATACACCGCAACGATGAGGATCAGCGCATAGGTGAGCGTATCGACGAGCGTGTAGGGCCGACCGTATCGTATCGGATCGATGTAGTACTTATAGATAAACTCCCAAACCATAACTGATCTGAATGAGCGCAGACGGTATAAATCTACTCAGAAGCAAGATTTTCGACAAGTTGAAGTGGATGCAGCTCCCACGCGACGTTGTCGTCGGACACGACGTCCTCGGGCATCTCCCCGCAGTCTGCGAAGATCTTGCCCTGGGGGACTCTGCGCTCATCATATTCGGAAGCCGTACCAGGGAGGTGGCGGGAGAGCGGGTTGCGCGCCTTCTCGAAGGCTGCTGCGATATCGACACCTACTGCACCGACGACATCTCCCTGGACGCGATCCGAGCGGTCGAGCAGGCGGCGGCAGAGACCGATTTCATCATCGGCGTTGGGGGAGGGCGGGTGATCGACACGGCAAAGATCGCGTCGTTCAATCTCGACCGCCAGTTCATCAGCGTGCCCACCGCCGCCTCCCATGACGGCATCGCATCGTCGCGGGCGTCGGTTCCCACCACCGACGGGAATATGTCGATGAACGCCCATCCGCCCATCGCCATCGTCGCCGATACCGGCATCATCGCACAGGCGCCGCACCGGCTGCTGGCATCCGGGTGCGCGGACATCATCTCCAACTACACGGCGATTCTGGACTGGGAGCTCTCGCACCGCCTCCGCGGAGAGCAGATCTCGGAGTACGCCTTCACGCTCTCGAAGATGACCGCCGAGATTCTGGTTAGAAACGCCGACCTCATCAAGCCCCATTCGGAGGAGAGCGCCTGGATCGTGACGAAAGCGCTGGTGTCGTCCGGCGTTGCGATGAGCATTGCGGGGTCGTCCCGGCCGGCGAGCGGCGGAGAGCACAAATTCTCCCATGCACTGGATCGCCTGGCACCGGGACGCGGGCTGCACGGGGAGAAGTGCGGCATCGGCGCCATCATCACCATGTACCTTCACGGCGGCAACTGGCAGGGAATACGGCGATCGCTCAAAAAGATCGGAGCCCCCACAACTCCGGCGGAGATCGGCATCGATGACGAGACGGCGGTCGAAGCGCTGCTTGCGGCCAGGACGATCCGCCCCGAACGGTTCACGATCCTGGATATGGGGCTTACGCGGGAATCGGCCGAACGGCTCATCAGAATGCTCTACCAGGAGTGATCGCCCATGACCGCAAAGAAGCCGAAGGTGACGCTGATCGGGGAGATCCTCGCGAGGCAGGGGGTGGATTTCGTCTACGAAGGCCCTTCGAGCGCCTGCGAGAACTGCAAGGTGCGGAAGGTCTGCCATAACCTGCAGCCCGGGCGGAGGTACCGCATCGTGGCCGTCCGCCCCAACACGAGGCAGGACTGCCCCGTCCACGCGGGGTCGGTCTGCGCCGTCGAGGTCGAGGAGGCCCCCATCGTCACCCTGATCCAGGCGGACATGGCGATCGTGAACTCAAAGATCGGCTACGAGTTCTCCTGCCCCAAGACGCACTGCAGGAGCTACGACCTCTGCCGTCCGGAAGGGATCGTCGAGGGCGAGAAGTACATCGTCGGAGAGGTTCTCGGGAACGCGCCCGACGTCTGTGAGCGGGGCAGGTCCCTGAAGCTGGTCGAACTGCGGCCGGCCTGACGTCTCTTCTGCTAGCCCTGACTCACTGCCCAGAGCCGCCGGGCGAGTGCGAGCAGCTGCTGCCCGTCCTGAAGCGCCCGGAGCCAGGAATCGGGAGCCGCGCTATAGCCCCAGCACGCGCCGGCGAGCGCTCCGGTGACGGCACCGACGGTATCGGCATCGCCGCCGAGGTTGACCGCCGCGATCACCGCATCGGCAAATGACGGGGCGTCCATGAACACGGCGACGGCGCAGTGCGTGCAGAGCACGGCGTCGAGCGAGGGATCGGGGGGGTGCTCGCGGTACTTCCCCAGCAGTGCGGCGAGTTCCCGGCTTCGGCAGTCTGCCAGCGCACGGTCGAACGCCGTGCGGCGGGATGCGTCGCGGCACATCTCGCTGACCATCCGGTTGACGAATGAGGAGCACTCGCCCGCCACGGGGTCGAAATGCGTCAGCCGCGAACAGACCATGCTGACATCCCGCACGCGGTCCGGGCGATAGAAGATCCCGAGGGGAACGCCCCGCATCACGCTGCCGTTGCTCCTGCTTCCCCCCTTGCGCTTGTGCACGGTGCGGGCCGCAGCCTCCGGTGCGGCGCCCGCCGCGATCAGGTCGAGGGCGGCGCCCGATGTCGGCCCGAAGAACTCCGGATGGGATCGGTACGCCCGGAGCAGCCGGAGTACAAACCCCTGCGGGCAGAAACCCCTGCAGACGACGAGGGAGTCCGCCAGCGCGCACGCCTGCAACGTATCGTCGGTGTACTGGCCGGGACGGACGTGGTGAAGCCCGCCGCCCTGCATCTCCGTCACCCTCCGGGCCGGAGGGGGAAGCCCCTCAAGGGGCGCACCCAGCGCATCGCCCAGCGCCAGTCCGATCAGCGCCCCAACTGCATGGAGATATCTCATATAAAAAAATCACCAATAAAATATATCTATCAAAGAAAAGTAGTATTCTTCGAGGGAGGGTGATAGTGTGCAAAAGGAAGAGCTGCTCCACTTACACATGTTGCTGGTACATGTAAAGAAATACTACGAGAGCATCACCGGGGAGGAGATCAATACCGAACACTATACCGCACTCAATATCTCGCCCGTGCATATCCATAAAAATAAGATATCCCATAAACGAGCGATTCTCACACTGGGAAACGAGATCGTCCAGCATATAAGGACTCATCATAACCCCCTTATCAAATACCATCCAGAGGTACCCCCTGAAAAGATCGCGACCGAATAAGCAAGGCACACGATGAGCGAAACCGACATCTATCGGGAGATCATCTCCCGCATCTCTTCTGCCGGGCCGGGTTCCATCGACGTCCAGAGGATCAAACTCGAAGTATCCCGCAGGTACGGCGTCAACATGCCGAAAAACTCCGTTATTCTTGCCGCCGCCCGGCCGGAGGAGCGGGAGCGGCTGCAGAAGGTCCTGCAGGTGAAGCCGACGCGGACGATATCGGGAGTCGCCCCTGTCGCGGTGATGACCTCGCCCCACCCCTGCCCGCACGGCAGGTGCCTCCCCTGCCCCGGGGGGCCGGAGCACCCCTTCCGATCGCCCCAGAGCTACACCGGAGAGGAGCCGGCCGCATTGCGGGCGAGGGAGCACAAGTACGACCCGTACAGGCAGGTGCAGGCACGCCTCCGGCAGTTCCAGACGCTCGGGCACCACATCGACAAGGTGGAACTGATCGTGATGGGCGGCACCATGACGGCGCGCCCCATCGAGTACCAGCGCTGGTTCGTGGGGTCGTGCGTTCAGGCGATGAATGACTACCCAGAGGTCGGCGGCAGGCCGCTGGCACCGGAGCACGTCGATCTCGAGCGGATCTTTGCTGCGAACGAACGCGCACGCCAGCGATGCGTCGCCACCACCTTCGAGACCCGGCCAGACTGGTGCAGGCGGGAGCAGATCGACCGGATGCTGGAGATGGGTGTGACCAAGGTGGAGCTCGGCGTCCAGCACCTGGACGACCGCATCCTCGAGCACAACCGACGCGGCCATACGGTGGAGGACTCGGTGACGGCGAACCGCCTGCTGCGGGACGCCGGCATCAAGGTCGGGTTCCATATCATGCCCAACCTCCCCGGGAGCAGCATCGAGGACGACCGGCGGATGTTTGAGCGGCTCTTCGCGGACCAGTCCTTCCGGCCCGACTTCCTGAAGATCTATCCTACGCTCGTCACGCCCGGATCGGGGATCGAAGAGCTGTGGCGGCGCGGCGAGTACGAGCCGTATACGGAAGAGGACCTGATCGATCTCATCGCATACGGCAAGTCGCTTCTCCCCGAGTATGTCCGCCTCCAGCGGGTCCAGCGGGATATCCCTGCCAGGCTTATCGTCGCAGGCTCCCGGCACAGCAACTTCCGCCAGCTCGTGCAGCAGCGGCTCGGCGAGACGGGGTCTGGGTGCCGCTGCATTCGGTGCCGCGAGGCGGGGCGCGCGCCGGAGCCCGGAGTGACGTCGATCTCGACCCTGCGTTACGCGAGCTGCGGTGGAGAGGAGCACTTCATCCAGGCAGGCTCTGACGACGCGCTCATCGGGTTTGCACGCCTCCGGTTCCCGCACCGGCCCTTCAGGGAGGAACTCCAGGACGCGGCGCTCCTGCGTGAGCTCCACGTCTACGGCAGCGTGGTGCCGATCAGCACCGCAGCCCCGGACGGAACATGGCAGCACCGCAGCTACGGCGTGCAGCTGCTCGCGGCGGCGGAAGAGACGGCGCGGGATCACGGGTTCGAGCGTCTTGCGATCATGAGCGGTGTCGGGGTTCGGCAGTACTACAGGAAACAGGGATATCAACGAGAGGGGCCATATATGATCAAGGCGTTCGCATGAGACCTGCCACGCTCGAGTTCCTCAAGCAGAGGTTCGCCGAATACTACCGGACCTGCTACCTCTCTCCGCCCTCCTCCCTCGAGCAGCGGGAGTGGGGCTTTATCTTCCTCGACGCCTCAACGGACGTCCGGATGCGGAGACACATGGCGTTTTCGGATCAGCGGGAACTCGTCGACTACGTCAGGAACATGGTGCCCGCCCACGTGTACTACTCGAGCGCCTACTACCGCACGCCTGCGGCGCCGACGATGAACGACAAGGGCTGGTGCGGGGCGGACCTGATCTTCGACCTGGACGCCGACCATATCATGCGGGGGCCGTACGCGGCGATGCTCGCCCGGGTGAAGGAGGAGGCGGAGAAGCTGATCGGTATGCTGACCGACGAGCTCGGCTTCTCCCGGCGCGATCTATCGGTAGTCTTCTCCGGAGGACGCGGTTACCACGTCCATGTGCGGGAGATCGCCGTCCGGGGGTGGAGCAGCCAGGAGCGCCGGGAGATCGTCGATTACGTCCGCGGCACCGGTATCGATCCCGCCGTGATGCTCGCGCCGGCGGGAGGAACGCCCCCGGCCGGGTGGCGGCGCAGGTACCTGGATGCGCTCCGTGAGCACCTGATGTGGTTGCGCGGTCTGGAGCGCGATGAGGCGAAAGCGCATATATCGGTCCTTAAAGGTGTCGGGGAGAAGTCTGCAGCGAATTTCCTGGACTCCCTCGATCGATTCATCGCCGATCTCCGGGCATACCGGACAGATGATATCTGGAGGGACCGCACCGTACGGGCGATCGCTGCGGCAGAGATCGAGTTCGAGAACCGCGTCAGGGATCTGGGGGCCCGTGCGGACGAGCCGGTCACGACCGACATCAAGAGGCTGATCCGCATGCCCGGCTCCCTCCACGGAGGCAGCGGCATGCGGGTGGTCCCCCTCGGTGCGGGTGACCTTGCGGCATTCGATCCTCTGGTGGATGCCGTGGTCTTCGGGGAGCGGGACGTGAAGGTCGAGATGAAGGCGGAGATGACGACATCGCTCTGCGGAAACACCTACGCCCTGAAGAAGGGGATCACGACGGTCCCCGAAGCGCTGGCGGTATTCGTCTGCTGCCGCAACGTGGCCGAGATAGCGGGGGAGGCGGCGGATGGATCTTGAGCGGCTGCGCCAGGTGCTGCTGGAGGTGCAGCGTTCCAGGAAGCTCTCCGACATACCCTCGAACATCTACGACGACACCCGGCGGTACATCGAGAAGCTCAGGAACGACTACTACGCCCTTGAAAATCCTCTGGAAGAGAGGGCGGGCAGTCTGATCAGAGACGAGCTCGACAGCGTCAAAGAGGCCGTCCACGATATCTTCAACATCCGCACCCGGCAGATCCTGGACCTCGCATTCCAGCAGATCGAGGGGCAGTACGTCGATAGGGAGGAGACCCGGAAGATGCTGCCGGCGGAGCGGACGATGTTCCAGCAGATCGTGGCCGCCATCGAGAGCTGCCGGCAGGCGCTGATCGCGCCCGAACGGCACCCCGTCGGGGAGTCGCTCGAGACGGCGTCGGAGAGGGCGGCCCGCACCGTGCGGGCACCGGCGCCCTATGCGCTGGTTCACGTCCTCCGTGACATGGACGCGTTCATGGGGGTGGACGGACGGATCTACCGGTTGCGGCAGGGGGACATCGTCATGCTCCCGGAACGGAACGCAGACGTGCTCTGTGAACGCAACATAGCCTTAAATATTAGGCTTCACAAGTGATAATGGTACCTGATACCACACGAATAGAGGTCAATATCATGAAAATGCCAGAAAAATTCAGGACCTACTGCCCATTCTGCAGGAACCACCATCTCCACGAGGTCGAGAAGGTGAAGAAAGGCAGGACGCGCCACTTCAACTGGATCGACCGCCAGAAGGCCCGCAGGAGCACCGTAGGCAACATGGGCAAGTTCAGCAAGGTCCCGGGTGGGGACAAACCGACGAAGAAGATCAACGTCCGGTACCGCTGCATGGTCTGCGGCAAGGCCCACCTGAGGGAGGGGTTCAGAGTAAGCAAGTTCGAACTGACGGAGTGACGTCCGTGGTACAGCTCAGAGAGAACAGAAGCGTCTTCTATCGGGTGAAGTGCCCCGACTGCGAGAACGAGCAGGTCGTCTTTGAAAAGGCGAGCACCGTCGTCGACTGCACCGTCTGCGGGCACATCCTTGCCGAGCCCACCGGCGGAAAGGCGCATATAAAGGCCGAGATTCTGGCCGTCCTTGAGTGAGTCTCCCATGCGTGAGAGAGAGTGGCCCGACGAAGGCGAACTTGTTGTATGCACCGTGGAGAATGTCAAGGACTTTGCGGCATTCGTCACGCTGGACGAGTACAGCGGGCGGAAGGGGCTCATACCCATATCGGAGATCGCCAGGGGATGGATCAAGTACATACGCGACTATGTACGTGAAGGACAGAAGGTCGTCTGTAAGGTACTGAACGTTGATCCGGAGCGCGGCCACATCGATCTCTCGCTGAAAGACGTGAATGAGCACCAGCGGCGTGAGAAGATCCACGAGTGGAAGAACGAGCAGAAGGCGCACAAGTGGATCGGATTCGTCGCGGAAGCAACGGGAAAAGACCGGAAATCCATAGAAGAAGCCCTGTATCGTGAATACGGTCTGCTGTATCCCGCGTTTGAGGACATCGTTACGGCCGGCGGACAGTCGCTCAGGAAGCTGGGACTCGACAGAAAGGTCGAAGAGTCCCTGATCTCCGTCGCGCACGAGAACTTCAAGGTGCCCAGGGTGACGATCTCCGGCCATCTCATCCTCACGTCGGCGCGGCCTGACGGCGTCAACGTCATCCGCCGGGCGCTCCGCAGTGCACAGCCGAAGATCGAAGACGTGGAGATCGAGTTGAACTATGTGGGCGCGCCGCGGTACCGTATCAAGGTGACCGCACCCGACTATAAGATGGCGGAGAAGGCGATCGAGAAGGCGGCGTCGGCTGCCGTGGGCGTGGTCGAGAGAGCCGGCGGATCCGGCAGATTTATCCGGAAGCAGAAGTCCAGTTAAACAGCATGCGAGGCCGAATTCGATGCTGCCCGCGAGACCGGACCTACACGCTCTCCTCGACATGCCCTGTCTGCGGCGGACGGACCCGGATCGTCCATCCTGCACGATTTTCGCCGCAGGACAGGTACGGGAGATACAGAAGGGTGATACGCAGATGGAACACGTCATAGTGAATTTTTTAAGGGAAGAGAAGATCGAAGCCCCGATCCTCATCGAGGGGCTGCCCGGAATAGGGCATGTCGGTAAACTCGCCGCAGAGCATATCATTCACGAGCTGGGGGCGGAGAAGATCGCCGAGATCTACTCGCTCCACTTCCCGCCGCAGGTGGTCGTCGACAATCTCGGTGTCACGCACCTGGTCAGCAACGAGATCTACCGGTACGAGCGTGACGGCCAGGCGATCCTCTTTCTGGTCGGCGACTTCCAGAGCACCTCCGCGGAGGGGCACTACGTCCTGACCGAGAGCTACCTGGATATAGCCGAGGAACTGGGGGTCCGCCGCATCTATACTCTCGGCGGCTACGGCGTCGGCCACCTGGTCGAGAAGCCCCGGGTGCTCTCCGCCGTGAACATGGAACACCTCCGCCCGGAGGTCGAGGCAGCGGGCGGTTCGTTCGAGAACACGGAGACCGGCGGGATGATCGTCGGGGCGTCGGGCCTGCTGCTGGGCCTCGGCGCGCTGCGGGATATCGAGGGTATCTGCCTGATGGGCGAAACCTCCGGGTACATCGTCGACCCCAAGAGCGCGGACAGCCTGCTGCGGGTGCTCTCCCGCCTCCTCGATATCGAGGTCGATCCCACGCTCCTCCAGCAGCGTGCCGCCGATATGGAGCAGATCATCGCCAAGATCCGCGAGGCGGAGGAGAGGAAGGGCGAGGAGGAGTTGAGTTATATCGGGTGAGGGAGTTCACCAACACCCCGTCCCTGCTGTCCGGCGGACCGGGTCTCCTCTGGCCGCTAAAAAATCGTCGTTTGCCGGCACCACCCGGTAGTGGTATCCGAACCGACGGATATACCGCAACTTCTTCCGGTTGGCGGATTCTCTGCTTGTATGCGCGCTGACGATCTCGTTGGCCGGAGAGAGCAGCAGGTAGCAGGTCACAGGTCACAGGGGGCCACCCCGCACGACGGGAAGGCGGTTCTTCGCCGTCCCGGCAGAGCTATCACACGGGGGGATGATACGATACCATTGACACCGGGTCCTGCGTCTTCGAGGGAGGCGTCCGCTTGCCGGGCGGGACGTCCCTCCCATGCACTCCTTCTCCCGCCGGCTGAGAGTCTCGCCAAACGCTATATAAACATTTTCAGCGGTCGTGCTCTGCGGCGCCGATCGCCCGGACGGATGGGGCACACGCAGACCGGTACATGAGCAAATTGCTGCAACCGGGAGGGGAGGCGGGACCATCCCGGGAAACGTTTAAGTATACTGCATGCAATACGCATCGTCCTGGCGAACGGGTATTTAATAACAGCGGTAATACAATCCCTATCGAACGCTCTTTTTGCACCCCGTACCGCATCTTTTATTTCCGTTTTCGATCGATACAATCAGGTATGCAGGAGCGTTTTCCGCCGGTTTTGACAGGACGGTACGCCGCGTGCGGCAACGCCGTTCACGGCATCGTGACCGAACAGAGCTGCGAACGGCATTCCCCATAAGCGAGCCTCTATGCCTCTCTACGCCGACCTACATATACACTCCCCCTTCTCGATGGCGACGTCCCGCTCGATGACGCCGGAGGCGCTGCTCGCCGCCGCCGTGCAGAAAGGACTTGCGGTGCTCGGAAGCGGCGATGCCCTGCACCCCGCGTGGCGGAAGGCCTGGCGCGATCAGGGTGAGAACGATGCCGGAATCATCGTCGTACCCGCCGCCGAGGTCGAGGATCGAAACCGCGTGCACCACCTGATCCTGATGGAGGACTTCGACCAGTTCGCCGAACTGGCGGAGCTTCTTGCGCCGCACAGCAGGCAGATCGCCACTGCCGGAAGACCGCGTGCGGCGCTCTCCGGCGAGGAGATCGCCGGGCGGGTGCACGCGCTCGGCGGCCTGATCGGACCGGCGCATGCCTTCACCCCCTGGACATCGATCTACGCACGCTGGAACTGCGTGCGTGAGTGCTACGGGGCTGAACCGATCGACTTCCTCGAGCTCGGCCTCTCTGCCGACAGTTCATACGGCGCGGCGATCGCAGAGCTTCGCGACGTTCCGTTCCTCTCAAATTCCGACGCCCACAGTCCTTCAACTGCAAAGCTCGGCAGGGAGTTCTGCGGTCTGGACGTGCGGCATCCGTCCGCACGGGGCGTGGTCGAGGCGGTCCGGGAGGGAAGGATCACCATGAACGCCGGGTTCTTCCCGGAGGAGGGGAAGTACAATCGCACCGCCTGCTGCCGCTGCTACCGGCAGTACACGCTCGAGGAGGCGGAGCAGCTGGGGTGGCGGTGCCCGGTTGACGGGCGACGGATCAAGAAAGGGGTGGCAGACCGGGCACGCGAGCTCGCCGACGGTCTGCCCGGTCCCCGCCCTCCCTATGTGCACACCATCGCGCTCGGCGAGATCGTCAGGCAGGTGCTCGGGACCGCATCGTCCACCGCCCGGAAATGCACCGCCGTCTACACGAGACTGCTGGAGGTGTTCGGGACCGAGATCGCGGTCCTCGTCTCCGTGCCTGTCGACGAGGTCCGCGAAGTGCACGGCGGCGTGGCGGATGCCGTCGATGCCCTCCGTTCAGGACGGGTGATCCTTCATCCGGGCGGGGGCGGTCGTTACGGCAGATTCTCTTTTGCTGATGCATCTCCGTAGCCCTCCAGCGCGGAACCGCAACTATATGTTATAGAATATAAAATTGGGGCGATATTCTCATTTTTCGCGATTTTGAGAAAGCTTTTTTAACAGGTACGTGCATCGCTGCTCCCATGAAGCTCTGGTACGGAATCCTGATCCTCCTGGTGATCTGCATCATGGCCGCGGGGTGCGTGCAGCCGCCGGCCAATGTGACCCCGACGCCGACACCCGCAGAGACCCCGATGGAGACCCCAATAGAGACCGCAACACCGACGATGA
>DAQY01000017.1:0-9637 GCA_002503105.1 Methanomicrobiaceae archaeon UBA206 | reverse complement strand
CAACACCGACGATGAACGTCACACCGACGGAGACCGGGGTGCAGTTCCAGTTCAGGTGAGCATCACGTCGGCGGGTTTCGAGCCCGACTCGCTTAACGCCCCGAGCGGCACCACCGTGAACAGGACGAACAATGCCGGGAGCCCGCAGACGGTAACCGGTCTGGACCTCCAGGCCGGCTTCGACTCCGGCCCTCTCCAGCCGGGTATCTACTAGTATACGTTATACGTCCCTGACCTCGGCGTTCAACGGCACCATCGTGGTCGGATCGGGTACGACCGGCGGGACCAATGTGACCGGCACACCCGGAACCGGCCTGTAATCACCTCCTCTTTTGCGTTCACAGCGGCACCTTCCGGACGGTCTGAACACCCCACGGATCAGGATCGGCGGTACCGCTCCGCCGCCGTCACAAGCGACGTTGCAACAGCATCCGTGAAGTACGCGTGGGTGTACTGCCCGATCGCATTCTGTTCGTGGAGCCCGTCCTTTCCGTCACGGATCCCCTGACCGCGGGCGAGCTCCAGAGCGAACCGGGCCTCCGGGGAGCAGTCGATCCGCGAGTAGTGGAACTCGTGACCCCTGAAGGACAGCCCCCGCTCAATGATCCGAGGTCCGCCGCAGACCCGCGCCTCCACGTAGCCCAGGCCCTGAATCCTCTCCGTCATCTCGGCGACGGCCGGGAGCACGCCCACCATCGGGTACTCGCGATCGCCGCGGATCCGCTCGGTCAGGTAGACGAGGCCGCCGCACTCCGCATAGACCGGCATGCCGTCGTCGACGGCACGCTGCAGATCGCGGCGGCAGCGGGACGCCGCGAGCGCTCCGGCGTGGAGCTCGGGGTACCCCCCGCCCAGGTAGAGGGCGTCGACCTCCGGCAGGCGGTCCTCCAGGGGAGAGAAGAAGACGAGCTCCGCCCCCGCTCCGGCGAGGCGATCGAGGTTGTCCCGGTAATAGAAGCAGAAGGCCGGATCGCGGGCGATGCCGATGCGCACCGCGCCTGTCCCGGACGGACGGGATGCGGCAGCGGACGGGAGCGGCGAGACGTTCCGGGCGAGTCCGACGATGCCGTCCAGGTCGCAGCACGCCTCGACCACGTCACCGAACCGCGACATCGCCCCGGTCTCGATCGCCATGGTCAGCCCCAGATGCCTGCTCGCCACCGAGAGGTCGTCCCGCCGGGGGATCCTTCCCAGCACCGGCGCGGTCTGCGTGGCGTCGATCAGGGCGCGGTGGCGGGGGCTCCCCACCCGGTTGAAGATGACGCCCGCCACGTCGACGTCGGCGTCGAAGGTCACATACCCCTGCACCACCGCGTGTGCGCTCCGGGACATGCCCTCCGTGTCCACGACCAGAATGACCGGTGCGGCCAGGATCTTCGCCACCTGGGCCGTGCTCCCCTCTTCCGTGCCGTCGAGGCCGTCATACAACCCCATCACCCCTTCGATGACGGCGATATCGGCGCCGCGGCACGCCCTCCCGAATGTTGCAAGGACGCCCTCCTCACCCATCATGTAGGGATCGAGGTTCCGGGACGATCTGCCGCATATCGCGGTATGATGCGTGGGATCGATGAAATCAGGCCCGACCTTGAAGGGCTGGACGGTGTAGCCGCGGCCGGTCAGCGCCGCCATCAGTCCGCTCGCAACGGTCGTCTTACCGCACCCGCTGTGTGTTCCGGCAACGACAACCCGTGGAATCCCGGATGTCACGTATCCATACTGTTGAAGATCGGATGACATAAATATGACCTCGTATAACATACATCAAAATAAATTTACTTAAAACTAATATAATTGATTGAACTACGGTACGGTGATGGTATGCATATCATGGAGGGATTCTTGCCGAGCCCGTGGTGGGAGATCTGGTTCGTCGTCTCGCTGCCGTTCGTCATCATCGGGCTGTACCAGCTGAACCGGCTGGTGAAGGGAAACCGCGAAACACTGCCGCTGCTGGCGGTCGCCGGAGCGTTCGTCTTCGTCCTCTCGTCGCTCAAGCTCCCTTCGGTAACGGGGAGCTGCTCGCACCCCACGGGGACGGGCCTTTCGGCGATCCTCTTCGGCCCCTGCATCACGGCGGTGCTCGGGTCGATCGTTCTCGTCTACCAGGCGCTCTTCCTCGCCCACGGCGGCCTCACCACGCTGGGCGCGAACATCTTCTCCATGGGGGTTGCCGGGCCGGTGGTGGCGTACCTGGTCTACCGGGGCGGCGTGAAGGCGGGCGTCGATACGTACGTCACGGTCTTTCTGGCCGCCGCACTCGCCGATCTCGTCACCTACGTCGTCACGTCGGTCCAGCTGGCGCTCGCATTCCCGGGAACCGTCGGGTACCTCGCCTCGTTCCAGGCGTTCGCCGCCATATTCGCGGTCACCCAGGTGCCGCTGGCGGTCGTCGAGGGGGCGATCATCGCACTGGTATTCAAATACATCGTCCAGCTGAAGCCCGAGATCCTCACGAAGCTGAACCTCCTCCCCGAAAGCACCATCCGGAAACTGCAGGAGGCGGCGACGTGACGCACAGGCTCGAGCTCGCGGTTGCAGCGATCATCATCGTCTTCGTCGCCGTCTTCCTGGTGCAGAACGCACAGATCCAGGCACATCTCGGCGAGGGCGAGGAGGCGTGGGGAGGAGCGGACGGGAGCGCCGCGGAGCTGATCGAGGCATCGGGCTACGAACCCTGGTTCAGCCCTCTCTGGGAACCCCCGAGCGGTGAGATCGAGTCGCTCTTCTTCTCTCTCCAGGCGGCGATCGGTGCGGTGATCATCGGCTACGTCTTCGGCTACTGGAGAGGCAGCAGGAGATCTGCCTGAATGGTTCTTCTCCTGAGCGCACGATCGGGAGCCGGGTGCCATGTACGAGACCCTTGAGGACTTCGCCCAGACGAACGGGCTCAGACACGTCAGCCCGGTGCTCAAGCTCCTGCTGGGAGCAGGAAGCATCCTCCTCTGCGTCTCGTCCCCCGGACCGCTCGCCCCCGCCCTCATCGCGGTCTGCACCAGCCTGGTCACCATCGGCCTCGCCAGGATTCCGGTCCGGTTCTATGCGGGCCTTCTCTCCATCCCCGTCTCGTTTGCCACGATGAGCACGCTCGTCGTCCTCTTTCTCACCGGCGGCGGGGAGCTGCTGGCCCGGATCCCGGTGCCGTACGTCACGCTCACCGTCACCACAGGCGGGGTGAACCTGGCCGTGCTCCTGCTGGCGCGGGTGTTCGGCGGGATGTGCTCGCTCTTCTTCATCGCGCTCACCACCCCCATGACGGAGATCTTTGCCGTTGCACAGCGGCTCCGCGTGCCGGAGGTCTTCATCGATCTGGCCATGCTCGTCTACCGTTTCGTCTTCGTCTTCATCGAAGAGGCGGGCATGATCTACCGCTCCCAGGTGATGCGGCTCGGATACGGAACCTTTCGGGAGTCGGTCCGGTCGTTCGGGATGCTCGCGGGGGCGCTGTTCCTGCGCACATGGGAGAGCGGCGAACAGATGATGCTCGCCATGGACGCCCGCTGCTATGACGGAAAGTTCGGCATGCTCGACGATATACCGCCCGCCTCTGCACCGGCGCTCGGGGCGGTTGCGCTGTACCTTGCAGGGTTCCTGGCGATCTCCTGCCTGACCGGGAGTATGGCACTCTATTGAGGGTGAAACCATGAAGGCGCTGCTGGAAACGAAGGATGTCTGCTATGCGTACCCGAACGGGCCGGACGCGCTCCGGGGCGTGAGCGTGCACATCACCCGGGGGTCCAAAACGGCGTTCGTCGGGCCGAACGGCGCGGGGAAGTCGACCCTCCTGTTAACGCTCAACGGGACGATCCGACCGGATTCCGGCGAGGTCCGCTTCGACGGCAGGCCGCTCGCGTACGACGGCCGGTCGCTCCGGGAGCTCCGCCGGCGGGTCGGCTTCGTCTTCCAGAACCCGGATATCCAGATCATCGCGCCGACCGTCGAGCAGGACGTGGCGTTCGGGCCGGCGAACCTCAATCTCCCCCCTGAAGCGGTGAAGCGTGCGGTGCGGGACGTCCTGGGCTACGTCGGGCTGCTCGGATACGAGAAGCGCCCTCCCCACCACCTCTCCAGCGGGGAGAAGAAAAGGGTCGCGATCGCCGGCATCCTCGCCATGGAGCCCGACGTGCTGGTCTTCGACGAGCCGACGAGCTCGCTCGACCCCGCCAGCTCCGAGGAGATCATGGAGCTGCTGGACGAACTTGCGTCGTCGGGCAGGACGGTCGTCATCTCCACGCACGACGTGGAGCTCGCCTACCGCTGGGCGGACAGCGTGGTGCTCATGGCGGGCGGGACGGTCCTCGCGCGGGGGGCGCCGGAGGACGTCTTCTCGGACCACCGCCTCCTGAAGGCAGCCCGGCTGAAGCCCCCCTGGGTGCTCGACCTCTATAACGAACTTGCCCTGCGCAGCGTCATTAAGAGGGGCGTTCCACCGAAGAGTGTGCTCGAGTTCACCGATCTCCTCGAGCGGAACGTCCACGGCCACGTCCCGCAGGAGGAGCTGGGGAGAGTCTACCTCTGCGACGCAGACGCGGTGAGCGGCGACGAGATCCGGGCTCTGCTGGACGGCGGATCGGTCGCCCACGTCGGGGCGATGGGCACCCGCGCAAAGGAGTTCGCCAATCGGGAGCGGATCCTGCTGGATTTCACCTACGGCGTCATCGACAAGTGCATCTTGAAGGCCCTCATCGGCGAGAACTCGCTGATCATTACGACCGGCGGCATGGTCGAGCACGTGCACCGCCGGATCAGCGAGTACAGCGCCGAGAGCGGGAGAGCGCTTGCGCCGATCCCGATCACGCGGCAGGAGCGCCGCCGGATCGGCGGGGAGGTGGAGGGGTAGCCTCCGTCAGGCATGAACGTCGAATGTTCGGGAGAGATCCCGGTTCAGTCAGCTCTGCGCCCGGGTGGAGGGGCGCACCGGGAGCTGCCTTTTTTTGTCTGCCCGTGGAGAGGGCGTTTGGTATTTCTGGTATCCGTGTGCCTTCGGGGTCATCCCAGGAGTTTCGGGATGACCTCCCGGAACAGTTCAGCAGTGCGTCGTCGGTATGGGGTTCTTCGAGCGGAGCCGGATCATCGGTCGGGCCTGGGGCCGGCATGCACGGCCTCATGGGCGTTTCGGGACGGGATCTCCAGAACGGTCAGGACCTGCGACACGCTCACGGCGAGCGCGGGCTGTCGATCATGCCGGTTGCGGAAGCCCGGGGGTACGTCCAGATCCGTTGACGCGCGTGCATTGCATGACCCGGGCCGCACCATTGCGATGCCCCGGCGGCGCCGAGAGGCGCAGGCGTGCGGCCGAGATCTGGAGCGCACCTGCCGTGGTGTACGGCAGGGGTGATCGATCTGGCCGGTGCTCAGCATCGTTTCGGTGATGAACCGATTGCGGGCAGGATTTTCCTGAAAGGTCGGTTCACGCATGCACCACGAGGGGCAGGCTGTGCAACCAGCACATGGTGACGGCCCGTGTGTGACTGTGAAACGAGCCGGCTCGTCGGGCGAGGATGCGGGACGACCGGGAGCTGTTGATGGAACCTTCCGATCGGACGGCCGTTCTCTGTGCAGGTTTTCATCTGCACGAATCCTGTCAGAAAAGACACCAGATCTACCAGCGCTTCAAAATTTCAACGTGCCACACATCGAACAGGGCACGCCGCAGAGCGGTCGCGGGGGGCCGCGTCGCCGGTGGTGAAACCGGCGTATCCGGGTTGAGAGGAACCGTCGGTGCACCGGGTTTCTCTCTCCCGGCGGGAGTGTATGGGTCCATCCCTGACAGAACTGCGAAATTGCTATATGGAGCAACATCGATGATCCCCCATCGTCTACTGAGGGTCCTCCCATGGAATTCAAACAGATACTGCAGAGGATGCCCGCACTGGAGGAGAAAGGTGTACCGAAAGGTGTACCGGTGAGGCTGCCGGACCACAAAACAAAGATCGTCTGCACCATCGGTCCGGCGTCCAGATCGGAAGACGTCCTCAAAGCGATGATCAGGAACGGCATGAACGTGGCCCGCCTCAATCTCTCGCACGGCGCCTTCGACGAGCACCGGGAAAACATTCGGCGTATCCGTGCTGCGGCTGACGATGTCGGCATGCCGGTGACGATCCTGATCGATCTTCCCGGACCGAAGATACGCATCGGAACACTGGCAGACGAGCCTCTCGAACTGCGGCGGGGCGATTCGGTAACCCTCACCACCGAGCCCGTCACCGGTGACGCCTCACGGATCCCCGTCGATTTCGAGCAGTTCCCGCAACAGGTCTCGGAGGGGAGCATCATCTATCTCAACGACGGGTTCCTGCAGCTACGGGTTGAGGAGGTCTCCGGCAACGATGTGCAGTGCACCGTGCTCATCGGCGGCCCCCTTCTCTCCCGCAAAGGAATGAGCCTGGTCGGAGAGCGTCCGCTGGCGGTCAGTGCGCTGACCGACCGGGACCTCGAGTGCATCGAGTTCGGTCTCTCCGAGGGGGTGGACGTCTTCAGCATCTCGTTCATCGAGCGGGCGGACGAAATCCACAGGGCGAGGGAGTACGCCGCCCGCATGAGGAGACCTGTCCATATCATATCGAAGATCGAGCGGAGAGAGGCGCTCAACAACCTCGACGAGATCCTCCAGGAGACCGACGGGGTGATGATCGCCCGCGGCGACCTCGGCGTCCAGATCCCCATCGAAGAGGTTCCCACGGTGCAGAAACGGATCATTCTCAAGGCGAATATCCTGGGAAAACCGGTGATCACCGCCACGCAGATGCTCGAATCCATGACCGACAACATCCGCCCGACCCGTGCCGAGGTGGCCGACGTGGCGAACGCCATCCTGGACGGCACCGATGCCGCCATGCTCTCGGAAGAGACGTCGATCGGCCGCTACCCGGCGGAAACGGTGGCTATGATGGCCAGCATTGCGAAATGGACGGAACAGAAGCGGAGGACCGTGGCGGGAGGATGCAACCTTGAGGATTACTTCAGGACGGGCAGAGGCAGGGAGAGTATCACCGTCAGCGACGTGGTGTCGCTGAACGTCATCGAGGCGATGGACGCGCTCCACATCAGGTACATCCTGACGCCCACCCGCACCGGCACCACCGCGCGGCAGATCTCCCGGTTCAAGCCCGACGCCTGGATCCTCTCCTTCAGCAGGCGCGAACGGACGCACACCTTCCTTGCGTTTTCGTATGGCGTATACTCGTTCTTTGTCCAGAGCGAGCAGGAGTTCTGGCACGGCATGATCCTCGACTTCATCAGGGATTCCGGGCTGATCGAGAAGGGGGAGAAGGTGATACTGACCGAAGGGGTTTCGCCGGGAACGGCGGGGACGGACTCGCTCATCATACTCACGATCGAGTGAGTGGCGGGCGTGTTCTCGCCGGGAGACCGGATCGTCCGACGGATCAGCGGATCCTGCACCGAGCCCCGCTCCAGCGCCGGGTCAAAAATCCGGTCATTCCGGAGTTCCAGTGGACATCTCGCACGGGAGGGGGGACACCCCCTGGCCCCACATTCGAAACTCTTCGAGTTTTCTCAAGCCCGCCCATCGCCTCGAACCGTCGCAACTCCCACCTGTCGGTGCTCATGCTCCGGTCCTCCTGACCGTCGCAGCAGACACCCGTCGGCCAGCAGGAGAATTTCGGGCAGAAAAAACCCATCACCCGGTCGAGCCTGTGGCCGACGCGCCTCACGGGCATTTCGGGATGGGTTCGGCATATACCGTCATGGAACACCCCACGGCGGCACGCCGCCGCGGAGATACTGGTGTAAGAACCACGCTCGAGAGAGGATCCCTACCGGCCGGCTGCATGACCGCGCCGAGCGGCAGAGAACCCGTCTTCGTCGAGGATCTCGGGGAGATGGTGGCCGTCCGCATCCGGCCCGGGCCGCATCGCCGGGGCGATCCGCCTGGCGTGCTGCCGGACGGGGGTCTTCCGCCGCACCCGCTGCTGGGGGAAAAGGATGGGAGGAGAGGAGGATCCGACCCCGTCTACCGGAGCAGCCAGCCCAGCAGCCCCCGGTCCCGATCCTCCTGCTCTGCGAGCTCCCGCAGGCGCTGCTGCTCCTGCTCCATGATCTGCACCTGCTCCTGGAGCAGTGACCGCATCTCCGGATCGCACGACGTGCAGTTTGCGATCAGCCGGTTCAGCAGTTCGATCCGCTCCCGGTTCCGCTCCGTCTCCCGCTGGATGATCTCTGCGGCGGTCACGTTGCCGCCCAGGAGGAGCCGCTTAAACCAGGACCGCTCCCGGATCCTCTCCTCCGCCTGTATGGTCGCCATGACGGAGTTGTTGAACTCCCGCGCGATCGCGGAGACCTGCGGGCCGATGCCGCCGATCCTGTTCTCCGCCGCCAGCAGGGCGTGGACCGCGATCCGGACCTGGTTCTGGTTTTTCAGCACGTTCCTGCGGGCGGGGGTGGCGTTCTGCATCTCCTGCTCCAGCGCCTGCGTCTTCTGCCGGATGAGGGCGTGCAGCTCGGTCACGTTCCGTGCCCGCACCTGCTGTGCCTGGAGAGTTCCGCTCGCTCCCTCATTCTGCGTCCGCTGCTGGGGCTGAGCCGTGCCGCTCCCCGATTCGGAATTCCGGTTCCCGCCGTCCTCTTCCGGCTGCACCAGCCCGAATCGCGCTCCGTTGTCGCCCGGCTGGGCCGCTGCGATCGCGGGGACGATGAGGAGGAGCGCCATGACAACCGCAACGAATCGTTTCATGCTTCGCATACCCCCAGTGTACGGATAACACTACTGCAGTTATCTTTTATATAATTGTTGAGCTCGCCGGTTCAAACATTGAAACCGGCGGTATGAGAGCGGCGTGCACGCTCTCATGCAGCGGGAAGTTTTACCAAGACCTGCCGTGAGAGCGAGCTGTCCTGCTCATCGCCGTCGTGTCAGGCGTGTTCGGTCAGGGTGCTTCAACGCCCGAGCCGAACACCCAGCACCCGTAACCCGGCGGTCAGAACTCCGCACCGCTTCTGACGCACGTCGACCCCCACGCGCCCCTTCGATGGTGAGGGTCGCGGTGCGCGATCATGCCCGGATCATGCCGCTTCCCTGAACAACCTCGTTCGCCCTGTTCATCCAGTGGTCGGCGCACCGCCCCCGTATGACCTGTTCCCGCGGGATCTCCGGATGGAAACGATGCGCATCAATACGGCGGAAACAGCTCTGTAGAGAAGTTTTTCCAGGGATAGTGGTCGGATTTGGGGCCGTCGAGACCCTTCGGGTTTTTCCAAGCTCCGCTCGTCCTCCAGGGCAGGCGTCGCTCGTATCGTCCATTGTTTAGTGCAACTACGCGTTCCGATATTCGGGACCGTGGTTGGATATCGTCTGTGGGGATTGCGATGCGTAACAGAAGGTGGGGCGGATCTTTGAGCACCCGGTCGGTGCTCATGCTCCTGCCCTCCGGCCAGTCGCACTTCAAAGGCCTTTGGCCTTCTCGCACCCGGAAGACCCTTCCCACGGCCCACTTCCCGAAGATGTCGCAGCGAATCCGGGCAACATGTGGATAGAGTTTTCCCCGGAAAAAGTTCAGCAGGTCGTTGTCGGTATGGAGGGCTCCGAGCAGAGCCGGATCATCGATTTTCATCTGTTGAGCCGTAACCCGCAGGGTCTCACAGGCGTTTTAGGATGAACTCATCCCAAAATTGC